>JAUNEW010000018.1 GCA_030525365.1 Eubacteriales bacterium | reverse complement strand
GCACTGGGTGCAGAATGTAGAGTGACTATTACGGAGAAGCACGTGTACCGGATTCAGGCGGAGGCTACCGACAAGAACGGGAATGCGGTGACTCTGAAATCAAAGGAAAGCTATTCCGTAGAATTTCCGAAGGCGGCTGCAAATGTCGAGGCAAGCTGTGCGAAGAATGACAACCTGATTAAGGTGACATGGAGCAAGTCCACTGATGCAGATCGTTATGCAGTATACCGTAGCAAAAACACTACACGCCCTGCAAAGCCACTGAAGTATGTGACAGGAACTTCTTTCTCTGAGAGAAAGAAAGGCGGTTCTTACTATTATTGGGTGCAGCCGATGAACAAGACGGACTTTACCGCAGCAGGTACCTATACCAGAACGGAAAAGGTAACCGCTGGAAATTATCTGGCAATTCCGGTAAGAAATTATTATTTCACCGCAACTGCGAAGCGGACTATTCCGATTTACAAATCGGCAAAGAGCAATAAGGTCATTGGTCATCTGAAGAAGGGACAGACGGTTGTTATCAAGAAGAAGAGTCCGAAGGTGGTTTCTCAGTATGGCGTTGTTAAGAGAGTTTATTTCAACGACAAGAAGTTGAAGAAAAAGGGTTGGGTCAAATTCAGCTCTATTAAGAGAAAAAATCACGTATCCGGTCACAAAAACGATTGGAGTAAGAGCGTGAAAGAGAATTATGTGAACAAGAAGAAGTTTAAGAGTTCCACCAACTATTTGATTTGGCTCAGCAAGTACACGCAGAGAGTAAATGTCTTCAAGCGTGCCAACAAGCACAGTAAGTGGGTGCTGATAAAAACCTATCGTTGTTCTACTGGTGGATTTACCCATCCGACACCAACCAACATGAACTACATTCTGATTCGGAAACAGTACGATAGACACAGAGTAACTAGAAGTGGACTGAGATATTATTACAAGTACTTGTCTGCATTCGGGAAGAAGGGATCTTCCGGCAGAGGAAATGCGTTCCATACTGTATGCTGGAGAGAAGGCACAACGAAAACCATCAAGCGTGTAAAGCAGCAGCCGGATACAAAGGGTTGTGCGAGAATGTTTACTGGTGAGGCGAAGTGGATTTACAGCCATGTGCCGAGCAGAACAAGAGTTATCAGCTACTAATTCCATTATGAGAAGTTAAAAATAATTAAGAACGAGAGTCGCATGGGATAGAAGTCTCATGCGACTTCGTTGCGTCTATTTCCAGATATGATATAATGGAAAGGCATTTGAAGAAACAGAAATTGGAAAAGAGATAATCAATGAATAAGAAAATTGCAATTGTGGGAGCAGGAGATTTCCAGCTTCCTTTGGTGCAAGAAGCATCTAAAGATAATGAAGTTGTTCTGATTGCACCGGTGATTGATGAACGGTTTGAACCGTACATCCAGGAACGGTGTCTCATCGATGTACGAGACCAGGAGGCTGCACTAGCTTTCTGTCAGGAACAGAAAATCGATGGAATCATTACGGATCAAACAGATATTTCTGTTCGTACGGTTGCGTATGTAGCGGAGAAGATTGGGCTTCCGGGAATTGGATACGAGAAGGGACTTCTTTTTACCGACAAATCCAGAATGCGGGAAGAAATGATGAAGGCGGGAATTCCGTGCCTTCCAAATAGAACCGTGGAAAACATGGAGGATGCTGTCGCATTTTTTAAACAGCATCAAAATAAACCGATTATCATCAAACCCCTGGATTCCCAGGGAAGCCGGGGCATATATTCGTGCCATTCCGAAGATGAAATACGAGAACACTACCATGAAAGCGAAAAATTCTCTTCCACGGGAGAAGTGATTGTGGAGAAGTTAGCGACGGGAAAAGAATTTTTCGTAGAAGGAATGGCATACGATGGAAAGTTCCAGAACCTGATTATCGGGGATACCCATTATTTTAATATTGAGAATGCCTATGCAGCGGAAAGTCGCCGGACACCGTCCATGGAGAGTCCGGAACTCGTGCAGCGGGTGCTTCAGCGGAACCGAGAGATTATCGAGGCTTTTGGATTGAAGCAGGGAATTTCGCACAGTGAATTCATTGTGGATGATGACGAAATCTATCTGTTAGAGACCGCGGCGAGAGGGGGCGGCGTGTATATTTCTTCGGATTTGATTTCACTTCGGACGGGAATCAATGTGGAGAAGTTCCTAGTGAACATTGCACTGGGAGAACAGAGCGGAATGCCGGAGATTCAAGAAAGCCGGAAGTTCTGTGGATACAAGGCCTTCTACGTTCCCTTCGGCAAGGTAAAGAAGGTGAGTGGTGTAGAGGCTGTAGAGAATCTCCCATATGTACACCGAACCCAACTTATGAATTTGAAGGAAGGGATGATTGTTCCGGTGGAGAAACTCAACAAGACCAACCGGTTGGCTCTGATTGTGGAGGCCTCTTCCCAGGAAGAATGGTTAGAGAGAGTCCAATTTATTGAGAATACTCTGCATGTAGAATCCGAACACGATGGCGTGGTACGGGATCTCGTGTGGGAATAAAGTCTGTGAGAACAGGAAGGAGACAGGAATGTTTGATCGATTGCAGAAGAAAATGGTGAATGTACTTCTCTTCTTTGATTTGCTAAAGCTGAATCGCAAATACCCGCAGGAAGGGGACTATGCGAAGCTCAAGCGAATTCAGGAGAAGCGCCTGCATAAGCTGATGAAGAAGGCGTACCAGATTCCATTCTATCGGGAACGCTTTGATAAGGCGGGAGTAAAGCCGGAGGACATTCGCACTGCGGAAGATTTGGTGAAACTGCCACCGCTGACCAAGGATGAACTGAGAGCATGGATGAATGAGGAGGCGGAGAATCCGAAGTACAAGGATTGGTTCCACGATACCACCAGCGGATCTTCCGGAAAGCCGCTGATGCTCCTCTATTCACCGAAGGAGAAGGCCTTCATGATGGCAGACTGGTTCCGGGTGATGTGTATGGCGGGGTATAATCCGTTCTTTGGAAAGACCATGAGCCGGAAGAGTGCCCACAGTACCTCGGCCGGAGCGGATACGTTCCTTCAGAAGTTCGGTATCCTGCGCCGTGGTTTTTTGAATCAGTACGCACCGGAAGAGGAAATGATTAAGCAGGTGAACGAATACAAACCGGATTTCCTGTATATGAATAAGACAGAGCTCATGCGTCTGTGCCTCTACTGCAAGGAGCACCACAGCGATATTTGGCAGCCAAAGTTCTTCTGTGCATCGGGAGAGATGACGGATCCAGCGGCACGGAAGCTGTTCAAAGAAATTCTAGGAGAAGGAATTATCGATGCCTATGGCAGTGCGGAGACGGGTTCCTGTATGCTGAAACTCTTCGATAGTCCGGAGCATATCATTCATTATGATGCCTATGCCATCAATATCTACGATGAGAATGATCAGTTGGCAGATGCAGGTTCTGTGGTTATCACACCGCTGTTCAAGACAGACATTCCGTTGATTAACTATAAGATTGGCGACAAGGCGATTTCCGAAGTTCGAAACGGAGTTCGTTATGTCACCAGTCTGCAGGGAAGAATGAATGATTTCTTCCGCTACGAAACCGGAGAGGTGACCACATTCTTTGAAATCGCTCCGATTATTGCCCATAACGAGGATGTGGTACAGATCCGATTTGTACAGGATTCCTACACCCACATCACCGTGCAGTTGGTGCAGAGTAAGGAATCACCAAAGACCCGAGAGCAGGTGGAGAAAGAGCTGGATAAGGCGCTGAACGCGAAGTTCAAGCACCATATGGATATTGATTTCGCATGGTCCAATTCCATCCCGCCGGATAGTAACGGTAAGCTTCGCATGATTGTATGCAAGGTGGATGAGCATGGAAAAAAGTAAACTGGAAAAGTTGCAGCGCCCGGCGGATATTGTGTTCGGTATCTGCCTGGTGCTGACATTCGGGATGGAAACTCTGTTAGCATATCGGCAGAGCATCTTGTATCACGGGAAATATTTTTCCGATGTAGCGTTGCACCTGAATATTGCACGACGGGACCAGTATACGTATCGGATGATTGGTTTTCTAGTGAAGTATATGGACAAAATCACCACGAGTCCTTGGGCTATCGCAGTAGTTCTGGGACTTCTGGTGGCATTGACCGTGGTGGGTAACTACCTGGTGATTCGGTTCCTGACGAAGGGAAAGGTTGAGAGCCGGATTCCGGCAGAGATACTGTCTCTGGTGGCGCTCTTCTCGGGACCGATATATATTCCGAGATACATGCCATACTTCTACGCGAAGACCCAGAGCAAATACGCTTGGCAGAATCCGACGCAGATTATGATGACCGTATTTGCGGTGTTTGCGCTACTGGCTTTCTATAAAGTATATGAAAACTACATGAATCGAATTAGCGTCACTTCCTGGTGTGCGCTAGCAATAGCATTCCTTCTGTCCGCCTGGGCGAAGCCAAGTTTCATCATGGCCTTCTTCCCAGCGGCCGCAATGATTTTGCTGGGAGATGTGTTCCGGAAGGAAGCAAAATGGGAAGGAATAGCGAAAGCGCCTCGGTTTCGTCAAGTAGTGATTATGGGACTGACCATGCTCCCATCCTGCATTTATTTCCTTCTGTTGAACAATACGCTGTTCGGAAAGAGCACTCAGGAAGCCTCAGTAGAAGCGGGAAAAGAAGCATCGAAAGTGATTGTGGATTTCGGCCGGGCATATTTTAACCAGGACTTTTCCGTTACTTTGAGTATTATTGCAGGGCTTTGTTTCCCTCTTTTTGTTCTTCTATTCAATCTGAAGAATTTGAAAGAACAGAATTACGCGGTAGGATGGCTGACCGTCCTGTGGGGATATGCAGAACACTTCACTTTTTCGGAAAGCGGTCCTCGTGCAACTCATGGGAATTTCGCCTGGGGAAAGAAAGTGGCTATCTACTTGATTTTTGTCATCAGTATGGCGAAATTCATGGAGAATCTCACGGATCCGGAATTCCTGAAGGGAAATCGAAAACGAAAAATGATATATGGCGCGATAGGCGTTCTTCTTCTTGCACTTCATATGATTTCGCAACTCGTATATCTGAATTATATCGGACACGGTGGAAAATATATGATATAATTCAAATAGAATCCGTTATTTTCAAATGAGCGAAAAGGGGGAGTTTATGGCAAATGTTAGGAAAAAAAGTCTGATTCTGCTTCTGATCCTCACGCTGAGTTTCGGCATTATCCCGTTCCAGGGAGAGATGTTCCAGGCTAATGCGGCGACCACCGCAAAGCCCAGCGTGACGGCAAAGAAGTACACGAAGAAAGCGGGTCGTTACACGGTATCCGTGAAGCAGGTGAAGGTGGATTACAAGACGGTAAGAGTCTATCTGCCAGGTGTAAAGACACTGAAGAAGGTGAAGAGCAAGAAGAACAAAGTGTACAAGGTAAAAGCAACCGCGTACATGTACTGCGATGGCAAGGTGGTGAAGTCTCATTCCAAGACTATGAAGCTGTCCAAGATTTCTTCTTCGAAGAAGTATTTCACCATGGTACCACCTGCAATGGGTAAGTACAATTTCGTGGTCAAGTACTACAACAAGAAGGGAAAGAAACTGAAGACTGTTACCCTCAAGAACGCAGGTGTCATTGCACAGGAATATAACATGGCGGTAACGAACGGAACCTTCGGACCGCTTCTGCTGTCTCTATCTTTCTGGGATATTACCAAGGGGGAGAAGGGAAATCCAATCCCAACTACACTATCTACTACGAGAAGAGGCACCTATAACTGGTCTAAGATGCCACCGTATGTTCAAACGAATCCAAAGATGAAAAAGACCACCACAAATATGGGAAAGATGTTATCTTACATGAGTAAGTACATTTCGGATCTCCGTTCTCTCAATAAGGATTCGAAGTTCCACATCTATCTGACTGACAACAATGTGAAGGGCATCTTGGAATTAGCATGCAGAACGAAATTACCGGAAAACCGTTATGATGTGACCATGTTATCGGATGGTAGTGGAACCTATGTAAGCTTCAACAAGGTATACGGTGGTGCAGATGCACAGCATGTATATGATGTGATGCGTCCGGAGTGGAAACTGTATAAGAGTGCTTGGAAGAAGGGAAATTACATTGATATTAGCGATGCAAAATACTATACGAAGAATGTAAACTATGGGCTGGAGCGGTATTCATATGTAGCTCTTAGCACTGCAAGCAACGTAAAATGGTGGGTTGGTCGAAAGGATGGCACCTTCGAATCCAAAGATGAAGCATTCCTGACACAGGCCAAGAGCAAGATTGAACAGAAGAATATGAATGATATGCTGAATAAGCTGAAGGAGGAAAAGCATGACCAGGCCTTCAAGGCATGGTATCACTTCAGCGACAGCATGTTCGCCGATGCCAAGAAGAATAACAAGAAGGTTATGGTTTTGATGGGAGGCAGAGTAACCTCAGAAAAAGATTTTGCAGAGTTCACCGCCTTTGTGAAAAACTATTACGGAAACGGATATGAGTACTACTACAAAGGCCATCCGGGTACACCAACAAGGCTTTATCCGGAGAAGCAGAAACAGCTGGATGCAGCGAAAGTTCATGATGTGGAATCCTCCATCCCTGCAGAACTAATCTTGTTCTTCTATCCGGACATCTATTGCTCAGGTATGTCGAATAGTACCATGAATTACAGCTATAGAGATGGAAGAACTTGCGCTTATCTGGGAATGCGCAAAGATAAAGCGCTTGCCAAAGATGATAAGGGTAATCAAGGTGTTATTGAAGGCCAAAAGTTCCAATTGTTCTTTACTGCGTTAACAGATGCAGAGGTTCAGGCTGGAAAAGTGGGAACCATCACCTTGCCAAAGAATCACAAGTGCTATATGGTAGAGTTTAATGGAAACTCGAAGTATGAGTACGCTGTCTATGACTATACTGCCAACAAGATTATTTATCCGGAAACGCAGGCAGAATCGCCAAAGGCGGATACGACGGTTGTTGGTAGTGAAATGAAGACGGAGGAGGACTCGAAGCCGGTTGTAACAGAGACGGAGAGTAACCAAACGAATTCAAACGAACAATAATAAAAGGGGGAAATTATGGCAAATGTAAAGAAAAAAAGTCTGATTCTGCTTCTGATTCTCACGCTAAGTTTCGGAGTCATCCCATTCCAGGGAGAGATGTTCCAGGCTAATGCGGCGACCACCGCAAAGCCTAGCGTGACGGCGAAGAAGTACACGAAGAAAGCGGGTCGCTACACGGTTTCCGTGAAGCAGGCGAAGGTGGATTACAAGACGGTAAGAGTCTATCTGCCGGGCGTAAAAACACTGAAGAAGGTGAAGAGCAAGAAGAACAAAGTGTACAAGGTAAAGGCAACCGCGTACATGTACTGCGATGGCAAGGTGGTGAAATCTCACTCCAAGACCATGAAGCTCTCCAAGATTTCTTCTTCCAAGAAGTATTTCACCATGGTACCTCCAGCAATGGGTAAGTACAACTTTGTGGTAAAGTACTACAACAAGAAGGGCAAAAAGTTGAAGACCGTTACCTTGAAGAATGCCGGTGTCATTGCACAGGAATACAACATTGCTGTTCTGAACGCAACATACGGACCACTGCAGTTCTCGCTGTCTCTATGGGATATTACCAAGGGCGAGAAGGGAAATCCGATTCCGACCACTATCGCAACGACTCGGAAGAAATCTTACAACTGGTCGAAGATGCCTCCATACGTGCAACAGAATCCGAAGATGAAGAATCCGATGTCCACCAGCAATGTACAGAAGATGACCACCTACATGCGGAAGTATGTACAGGATTTGAGATCGTTGAATAAGAATTCCAAGTTCCATATCTATTTGACTGATACGTATGTAAAGGGTGTGTTGGAACTGGCGTGCAGAAACAAGCTTCCGGAAGACCGTTACGACGTGACGTTCCTATCGGATGGAAGCTCTAGCTACGTATTCTTCAACCAGTTGTATGGTGGGACGAACGCACAGAGCGTGCTCGATACCACTGAGGCAGAATGGAAGCTCTTAAAGAGTTCCTGGAAGAAGGGAAAGTATGTAGATCCTAGAGATGTGAAATACGCTGCAAACCACGAAAGCTACAGCCTAAGAAAGTATACGTATGCAGTAGTGGCATCATCGAACAATGTGAAGTGGTGGGTTGGCCGCAAGGCGGGCACATTTGAATCCAAGGACAGTGCATTCCTGACGAAGGCACTATCCAAGATTGATCAGTTCGATATGAAGGCAAAGCTGGAAGCTCTGCAGGCGAACAAGCATGAAAAAGCTTTCAAAGAATGGTATCACTTCAATGACAATATGTTTGCGGATGCGACAAAGAATCACAAGAAAGTAATGATTCTCATGGGTGGCCGTGTAACTTCAGAAAAGGACTTTGCGGAATTTACTGCATTTGTTAAGAAGTATTACGGTTCTGGATATGAGTATTATTATAAGGGACATCCGGCAACACCGACCGGTATGTATCCGGAGAAACAGAAGCAGCTCAGCGCGGCAAAAGTACATGACGTGGATTCCACTATTCCAGCAGAACTGATTCTGTTCTTCTATCCAGATGCGTATGTATCCGGCATGTCTAACAGCACACTGAACACCAGCTATAAGCCGGGAAGAACTTGCGCATATCTGGGTGCAAGAAAGGCAACGGCTCTTCGCAGAGATGATAAGGGTAATATGGGGGTTATCGATGGCAATAAGTTCCAGCTCTTCTTTACCGCGCTGACGGATGCAGAAGTTCAGTCTGGAAAGGTAGGAAGCATCACCTTGCCGAAGAATCACAAGTGCTATATGGTGGAGTTCAACGGAAATTCAAAGTATGATT
Source organism: Eubacteriales bacterium (assembly GCA_030525365.1). Taxonomy (GTDB): domain Bacteria; phylum Bacillota; class Clostridia; order Peptostreptococcales; family Anaerovoracaceae; genus Mogibacterium_A. Next base: position 11,752 of record JAUNEW010000018.1, on the reverse strand, counting down.
ATGCGGTTTATGATTACACGAAGAATGAAATCATTTACCCAGAGGCACAGGCGGACACACCGAAGACTAGTGCAGAGAATTCTGGCGAGGAGAACTAGAACTCCTATTCGAAAACTCAATAATCAATTTACGGGCGTTGCATTGACAACGCTCGTTTTTTTGGTAGAATAAATTTAACGGTTAAGTTTACAGATAAATTTATTTATTTTTAAGAAAGGGATTCCATACATGAGAGAAATGCAGGTCAAAGGTTATGGAAAGAAGGGAGAGAAATGGCTTCAGGTGGTTATCACAGCCATTCTAACTGTGATGCTGATTCTCCCTGCTTTCAGCGATTCGTATGGAGTAACGGATTCGTCGTCTGGCAGTACGACAACGAAGGTGGTGCCGATTACAACTGGTGTGGCTTCGGGGCAGACCAATCGCCGTCTGGGGGTTGTGGTAAGAAAGAGTGCGTCTTCCAAGTCCAAGAGGGTGACGCGTATTCCGAACAATGCCAAGATTACCATGAGCGAGATGGTGTTCACCAGTACGAAGAGTTCATCCAGAAAGCATCGATGGTTCTACATCCAGTACAAGAATTACAAGGGCTATGTTCCGGTGAATCAGGTGGATCACGTTCGATATCAGTATAAGACCATTCGAGCAAAGAATACCTTGACTGTCCGGAAGGGGGCTGGCACCAAGATGAAGCGGGTGCGGAAACTTGCAAAGGGGACGAAGCTGAATGTGTGTCTCAAGACCCGGGCAAAGGGATCTAAGACAGTCTGGTACCGGTTCCGTTACGGAAAGAAATTTTATTTCGTCTGCTCGAAAGATTTAGTGATGACCGAGACCATTACGGTTCCGGTGGAAGAACCTGCAACTGATGCGGACGGCATGGATTCCGATATTTCAGGTGCAACCGGAGAGTCGGATCAGGTAACGCTTCCGGCCGGAGTGGATCCAACGGTGCTTCAGAGCAATGCGAAGCCTATGAGTGGAACCATGCCACAGAGCACATTGACTACTTGGTACAATTCTCTTATCAAGATGGCTGATCAGATTGAGAAGAATAATCTGAAGTACAATACCAGTGGAGGCGGAACCACTTATGCGGCAGGTCTCAAGGCGAAGAAGGTGAACTGTGCCACCTACATCTCCTGGGCGATGCAACAGGCGGGATTTGAGAAGAGCGGATTCTGTTTCTATCTGGGATACGGAAAGATATATGATCAGAAGATTCCGAAGAACTACTTCATTACTTCGCCGAACTATTTGGTGCAGACCAATCTGAACATGAAGCTATCAGACTGTGTCAAGAAGGGATATCTCAAGCCGGGAGACATTGTGGGACGCCAAGGCAAATATCACACCATGGTCTACAAGCATGTGAAGAATGGAAAATATTACTTCTTCTCGGTGGGGCCGAAGAGCGTGGCGAACAAAACCATTCGTGAGAATTCCTATGCACCGGACTATAAAATAGGAGTCATAATTCGCCGAATTGCATGATATACAAATTCCTCAGAATGTGATATACTACGAAGGTAATTGTGAAAAGAAAAATCAGATTCTTGGGAGGATTCATGAAACGAGTTCTGCATCGGAAACATAAATTAATCGGTTTTATTGCCATCGTGCTGGCCATTGATGTATTTCTGATTGTCAGCCTGAAGAGTCCGGTGAATGCGGACAAGAAGACGGAGGACTACGATGGTGCGGCCAACGTATCCACATCTTGCAATGTGGTGGCGCTCCAGACGAAGCTATCGCTTCAGGATGAGAGCAAGACCATCGTCAAGCAGGGAAAGGCGAAGCGCACGAAGGAGCAGGGAACGAAAGACTGGCTAGATACGCTGAAGACGTTGGAAGACCAGATTTTCGCCCACGGAATTACTTACAGTTGGTACCATCCGGCCAGCTCCTATGAATCCGCTGTTTCTGGAAATCATCATGTGAACTGTGCGGCATACATTTCCTGGGGTCTCCAGAGAATGGGGTTACTGCCTCATGGCACCACCTTCTATATTTCCGATACGCTTCACGGAAAGGGTGCGAATTATATCAAGAATTCGGAGTACTTTACGGTACGTTATAATGTGGGACACCCGGGAAGTGCGGGGCTGGAGCCAGGCGATATCGTCGGTTGGAAGACCCACACCTGCGTCTATGCGGGGAAGGATGCCAACGGTAATATGCTGTGGTATACCGCAGGTGGAAAGGATGTAAGCAGCAAGAATCTGGGACCTAGGACCAAGAAGTATGCCAACAAAAACATCACCGTGCTGATTCGGATTAATTACGATAAGATTCCGAAATAGCAGGTTCGGATCAAGATCAAGAGGGGGAATTCGGGAGAGAATGCGTTCCGGATTCCCCTTTTACGGTGCTTTGACTTGATTCTGGAAGTCAAACATATTAGAATATGTGAGTATTATTGATGAAAAGAGGAATATTTATGTCTTATTCGTTTGTCATTCCCTGTTATTGTTCTTCCCACACCATTCGGGAAGTGGTGGAGACCACCATACAGGAAATGGAACAGATTGGTCGGACCCCCTATGAATTCGTGCTGGTGGATGATCATTCCCCAGATGATGGCGCCACACTTCGGGAACTGAAGGCATTAGCCGATGATTACCCTTGCGTGAAAGCAATAGAGCTGGCCAAGAATTCCGGACAACATAACGCCTCCATGGCAGGATTGAACTATGCCAAGGGAGACTATATCATCTCGATGGACGATGATTTGCAGACCCGTCCCTCTCAGCTTCCGAAGCTTTTTGCAGAGATTGAGAAGGGATACGACGTGGTCTACGGTTATTATCCGGAGAAGAAACACAGCAAATTCAGAAATTTCGGAAGCTGGGTGCATTATGAGTCCATTCGGATTCTGATAGGAAAACCGAAGGGAATGAAGACTTCCAGCTTCTTTGTCATGCGAAAATTCGTTCGAGATTACATGATTCAATACAAAGAACCCTACACCCACCTGCAGGGGTTGGTGCTCCGGACCACTCGGAATATTTCCAGCGTGCCGGTAGAACATTTCGACCGGGCATACGGGCAGTCTGGCTATACTTTTAAGAAATTATTGAAGCTCTGGTTCAATATTGTAGGTTATTCCGTGGTACCTCTTCGGATGGCCACGGGACTGGGCGCCACCTTTTCCCTGGTAGGATTCATTGCAGCGATTGTGGTGATTGTGAAGAAGATACTCCATCCGGCCACGATGATGGGATGGTCCTCCATTATGGCGGCCATATTCTTTTTCTCCGGCCTGATTCTCTTGTCCTTGGGACTGATTGGAGAATATATCGGCAGAATGTTCCTGGGCATGGGGAACAACCCACAATTCGTTGTAAAAGAAATCTACACCCAGACCGAGGATTCCGGGGTGGACTTCAACGAGCTTGGAAGACAATAGTTCCGGCTGCGGAATACATAAGGATTAGAGATAGGCAGGACAGGGTGTCCTGCAGAAAGGAAGAGTACAATGATACGTTTCAATATTCCACCGTATGTGGGCAAGGAAGAAGAGTACATGAAGAAGGCCATTGAGAGCCACAAAATCTGTGGAGATGGCCAGTTCACGAAGATGTGTAACGAGTGGATTGAGGAGCACACAGGAACAGAAAAGGCACTGCTCACCACATCCGGCACTCAGGCGCTTGAAATGGCGGCGCTTCTGGCGGATATTCAGCCGGGGGATGAGGTCATTCTTCCATCCTACACCTTCGTCTCTACAGCGAACGCCTTCGTTCTGAGAGGGGCCAGGCTGGTCTTCGTGGATATCCGTCCGGATACTATGAATATTGACGAGAAACTGATTGAAGATGCCATTACGGACAAGACCAAGGCCATTGTTCCGGTGCACTATGCGGGCGTGGGCTGCGAGATGGATACCATTATGGACATCGCAAAGCGCCACAACCTTATCGTGGTAGAGGATGCCGCACAGGGTGTGAACGCCTATTACAAGGGCCGGGCGTTGGGAAGCATTGGCGACTACGGATGTTTTAGTTTCCACGAAACGAAGAACTACAGTATGGGCGAAGGTGGTGCCATTCTGATTAACAACGAGAAGCAGGTAGAAGATGCGGAAATCATCCGGGAGAAGGGAACGGATCGGAGTCGTTTCTTCCGAGGTCAGGTGGACAAGTACACCTGGGTCAGCATCGGATCTTCTTTCCTGCCAAGCGATATCAATGCGGCCTATTTGATGGCACAGCTGGAGATGGCAGAGGAAATCAACGAGAACCGTCTGGCAAGCTGGAACCGATATAACGAAGGACTGGCAGATTTGGCGAAGGACGGGGTCATCGAGCTTCCGTACATCCCGGAAGGATGTCAGCACAATGCCCATATGTTCTACATCAAGACCAAGGACATGGAGGAAAGAAAGAAGCTGATTGCATTCCTCAAGGAAAGAGAGATTGCAGCGGTATTCCACTACATTCCGCTTCACTCTGCACCGGCAGGTCTTAAGTACGGTCGTTTCCACGGGGAGGACCGTTACACTACGAAGGAAAGTGAACGTCTGCTGAGACTGCCGATGTACTACAATCTGGAAGAAAGCGACCAGGAGAAGGTGATGGATGCCATTCATGCCTTCTACCGGGGATAGGTGAAGTATGCTAAAAGCAATTCGTAACCGTCTGGAGCGCACCGACAATATTGAGCGAAGTAGTTACCTCTGGAACATGATTAACGCCATGCTGAGTGCGGGAGAGTCCCCGATAATGACACTGGTGCTCACCCGCAGTCAAGGGGTCTACGATGCGGGAATTTTCAGCATTGCTTATGCGGTGGGAACGCTGATGCTTTATGTAGGACAGTATGGGTTCCGGAAATTCCAGTCTTCGGATATTCGGGAAAAGTATTCTTTCTCCGAGTACTACGGAATCCGGATTATCACCTGTATCGTCATGATGCTGGCGGCCGTGCTGTACTGTCTGTTCGGCGTAGCATTCCGGGGATATGACTTCCAGAAATTCATCGTCATTCTCATGGTGAATGCGCTGAAGTGCGTGCAGGCCTTTACCGATGTGGTACACGGGCGGATGCAGCAAGTGGGAAGGCTGGATGCGGCCACGAAGGCGTCTTCTTTCCGATATCTGATGGAGATTCTATCCTTCTCTGCCGGATATCTGGTAACGAGAAACCTGGTCTTTGCCATTTGTCTGTGCGTAGGAATATCGGTGGTGACTGCGATTCTGACCTCCATGAATGTGGCAACGGATTTCTGTCAGCTGCGGCCGGAATTCCATATGCGCAGAATGTGGATGATGATGGTGGAGGGATTTCCGCTGTTTCTAAGCCTGTTCCTCAACATGTACCTCAGCAACGCACCGAAGTATGCCATCGATGCGTACCTTACCGAGGAGATACAGGCGACGTACAACATTATCTTCATGCCGGCTTTCGTGGTGCAACTGATTGTGCATTTCATCTTCAACCCGATTCTAACATCCTATGCGGAAATCTGGGCGAAGGGCGAAATATCTCGTTTTATCAAAGCAATCCGAAAGCAGATGCTCATCGTACTTGGACTCACGGTGCTGGGACTTGCCATTGCAGCAACTATTGGAATCCCAGTTCTTTCCTGGATGTTCGGGATGAACTTGGCGGGCCATCGGAAGGAGCTGATTATCGTAATGATTGGCGGAGGCATGCTAGCTTACTCGGTGTTCTTCAACACGGTAATTACCATCGTCCGGATGCATCGCACATTGATTTACAGTTACGGGGCAGCGGCACTGGCGGCATTCTCCCTTTCTGGCGTGTTCGTGCGCAACTACGGGATGTTGGGAGCGACGGTGCTCTATGCCACAATAATGACAATTTTAACATTGATATTAGGAGGAATCCTATGGATTCGAATCAGAAAGGAGATTAAGAAAACATCATGAAAGGAATCGTATTAGCAGGAGGAAAGGGAACAAGACTCTACCCTATGACCAAGGCGGTATCCAAGCAGCTGCTGCCGATTTACGACAAGCCACTGGTGTATTATCCGATTTCGGTGCTTCTTCTGGCGGGAATCCGGGATATTCTGATTATCTCTTCACCGGAAGCCATCGGAGGATACGAAGAGCTTCTGGGAGACGGAAGCAATCTTGGAGTTCATTTCGAATACAAGGTACAGGATCAGCCGAGAGGACTGGCGGATGCCTTCATTCTGGGAGAAGAATTCATTGGCGATGATAACGTTTGCCTGGTTCTGGGGGACAACATCTTCTACGGACAGGATTTGTCCGGAATTCTCAAGAGAGCGGTTTCCCACGAGAAGGGGGCCACCGTATTCGGTTATCCGGTGAAGGATCCAACCGCATTCGGTGTGGTGGAATTTGATGCAAATAAGAACGTCATCTCTATCGAGGAGAAACCGAAGAAGCCAAAGTCCAACTTTGCCGTTCCTGGACTGTATTTCTACGACAATGATGTCATCGAAATTGCCAAGAACGTAAAGCCATCGGCAAGAGGGGAAATTGAAATCACCGCGGTGAACAATGAATACTTGCGGCGAGGATCCCTCAAAGTGGAGCTGATGGGCCGTGGAATGGCATGGCTGGATACCGGAACCCCGGAAGGCATGCTCAGCGCATCGGAATACGTGTCCACCATCCAGGCCAGACAGGGATTCTACATTGCCTGCCTGGAAGAAATCGCTTGGAGAAAGGGTTTCATTGACGATGAGCAGCTCCGCAAAGTGGGAGAATCTCTCAAGATGACCCAGTACGGACAGTACATCCTTTCGTTGCTGTAGCCCCAAGAGTGCAAACTATTGATAATTGAGAATATAAGGAGATAGAACATATTATGAAGGTATTGATTACCGGCGCTGCCGGATTCATTGGAAGCAATTTTGTGTTTCACATGCGGAAAGCCCACCCGGATTACGATTTGATTGCACTGGATTCCCTGACTTATGCGGGAAATCTGGAGACATTGGAGCCGGTGATGAAGGACGATCACTTCACGTTCATCCGTTGCGACATTACGGACCGAGAAGGGGTTCGCAAAGTCTTTGAAGAACACCATCCGGATGTGGTGGTGAACTTCGCCGCAGAATCCCATGTGGATCGGTCAATTGAAGATCCGGGGATTTTTCTTCGGACCAATATCCTGGGAACTCAGGTGCTGATGGATGCTTCCAGAGAGTACGGAATTAAGCGTTTCCATCAGGTGGGTACCGATGAAGTGTACGGAGATTTGCCGCTGGACCGTCCGGATCTGTTCTTTACTGAGGACCTTCCGCTGCAAGCTTCCAGCCCGTACTCAGCTTCCAAAGCATCGGCAGATTTGCTGGCAATGGCTTATCACAGAACCTACGGACTTCCGGTAACCATTTCCCGTTGTTCCAACAACTACGGCCCGTATCAGTTCCCAGAGAAGCTGATTCCACTGATGATTGCCAATGCCCTTGCGGATAAGCCTCTTCCGGTATACGGAACCGGTGAGAACGTGAGAGACTGGCTGTATGTGGAGGATCACTGCAGAGCCATCGACATGATTCTGGAAAATGGCCGCGTGGGCGAAGTGTACAACATCGGCGGTCATAACGAACGTTCTAATCTGGATGTGGTAAAAACAATTCTGCACCAGCTGGGAAAACCGGAAAGTCTGATTACTTTCGTGGGAGACCGGAAGGGACACGATCTCCGCTACGCCATTGATCCATCCAAGATTCACGGAGAGCTGGGATGGCTTCCGGAGACGAAATTCGATGATGGCATTCGCCAGACCATTGACTGGTATCTGAACAACGAGAAGTGGTGGAAGAACATCATTTCCGGAGATTATGTGAAATACTATGAAAAGATGTACGGAAACCGCTAAAGCGGTTTCCGGTTTTTAACCGCAGGAATTTCGGAACGAAATTTGCAAGAAGGAGAAAGAATGAAACAACCGGAGTTCAAGAAAGAATGGAAGCTGGGAAAGCAGATGCTGGTGTATACTGGGTTGTTCGTCATTACGGCGCTGCTGGTCTATGCCGCATTCTTTGTGTACCACAAAACTCTGCTCAAAGGAGTGGGAAATGTGGATGGCATCACCCAGCACTATCCCTCCTACACCAAGATTAAGAGAATACTGGACAGCGGTGGCGAGGGTTGGTCCTGGGATGTGGGCCTGGGCGCCAGCTTCTTCGATACATTTAAGGGAAAGCTTCTCAACCCCCTGACCTACTTGATTATTGCAGTTCCGCAGAAATATCTGGATTTGGCCTATACCTTCGTGACGATTCTGCGTCAATACCTGGCTGGTGTGGCTTTCCTGCTTTTCGGCCGGGAAGTGAAGCTGAACGCGGAGCAGAATGTGTTCGGTGCTTTTTGTTACACCTTCTCCGGATGGGCGATTATTGCCACTTTAACTCAGGGGACCTTCACCAATGCCATGGTGTTCTTCCCTCTTTTGATTATGGGGGCGGAGCGGATTCTGAAGGGAAAATCTCCTCTGGTGTTCATTATCGCCGAGGTGCTGTTCCTTTCTTCCAGCGTGCTTTGGGCGTATATTGCCGGAATCTTTGTGATTCTGTATTTCCCGGTAAGGTATTGCCATTATTACGGAAAGAGAGGAGTGCTCCGGAGTAACATTTCGGAAGACAATTCCGTATGGAAAGATTTCGGAAAGCGATTCCTGGCCTTCATGGGAGATGGAATTGTGGGACTGATGATTTCCGCAATTTCGGTGGAGTCCATGCTGACCACCACCACATCTGCAGTAATCAATTCGGACTACGATGCGAATCAGGGCATCTTCTATTCGCTAAAAACATATTTCGCCATGCCGAATTCTCTGGTATCCATCAACGAGGTCCATGAAGCGTACAGCGCGATTTTCGCCTCCCTTCTGGTGGCGGCACTTCTTCCACTTATCCTATGGAATATCCGGAAAACTCGGAGTACCGCAGCTATTTTTACCCTGTTCTGCATGTTCATCGGGCTGTTCCCTTACACGGGACGCGTGCTGAACGGATTCAGCTATTCTGTAGGAAGATGGTATTTCGTTCTCACTTTCTTCCTGGTGTGGGCGGCCATGGAGTGTCTGGAATCGGAAGTCTGGAAAGAGCGGAAAACCATTCTGATTCTGCTGGGCTGGTGGTTCTTCCTGTGCCTGTGGATTGTGGGGCTGTGTATTTTCTACCTGAAGATGCTGAAGCATAACATCGCCTGGGAGTCGCTCCTGAGTCTGATGATGATGTTCGTGGTGGTGGTAGCCCTTTGCCTTCAGAAAATCGATATTCCGAAGCTGAAATGGAACCGGGAACGGATGCGAAAGTCGATGACGGTTCTCATCATGGCGGTTCTGGTCATCAACGTGGGAATGAATTCTTGGATTATGATGACGGGCGCGGGTGAAGAGGGATCCAAGCGAATTAAGACGTACATGGATGTGGGAGAACTTCCGGAATTCTACAATCAGTACGTGCAGCGGGTGGTGCCGGAAATTCAGAAGGAAGATACTTCCTTTTACCGTACGGACCAACTGGATGACGGATTCGAGAAGTCCAACACCAATGTGATGTTCGGCGGCCGATCCATCTATGAGTATTTTTCCACATTGAGCAGCGATTGGCTGTATTTCAACAAGCTCATGGGAAACAATGCAGGCTATAACCGGCGGATTGTCAGTCTTTCCAACGATAATCGTTCCGGGCTGGATTACCTCTTGGGCGTGAAATATTTCCTGCGGGATAAGAACTACAAGGCGCAGGAGAAGCCGGGGTACGTGCCCTACGGATTTGAGTACTGGAAGACTAGGGACAATGTGGAAGTGTACAGAAACAAGCATTCCTTGGGACTGGGAACCAGCTATTCGAAGTATATTACGGAGTCGGAGCTGAAGACCTTTGCCCCGCTGGAACGGGAGCAGGTGATGCTTCAGGCGGTGGTGATTCCGGACATGGAAGCGAAGAACATGACAGGAGTTGAACACGCTTCGCTGAAATCCTTGAAGACCGATGTCCAAAGCATTCCGTGCAGCATTACCCATGAGGATAATGTGGAACTGACCGGAACGGGCAAGGGAACCATGTTGGTTCGCAAAGGGGACGATAGCGACGAGGACAATTCTTTCTTGATTCACGTGCCGAAGAAGCTGAAGAATGTGCAGATTGTGGTGGCCTTCGAGGGGCTGGATCGGAATCCAATTACCTGGGATGAACACATCCATCTGAAGGACCAGAAGGTCAGTGACCTGGGATATAATAAGCTAAAAGAAAAGTTATATCGGCAGGATTACACCGGAGGAACCAGCTTTATCATCACAGCGACTAAGGGAGACCGGAGCAAGACGGGAGAATGCTACAAGTATGGCAATACCGGTCTGAATGATATCAGCGATTACAACATTAACCTGGGGTATTACGATTCCTTCGACGGGGATATTCGGATTCACATGGACAAGGCGGGAAAATATTCCTATGATGCCATTAAGGTCTACGCCATTCCGATGGATATCTATGAGGAGAATACGGCGAAGTTAGACGCCAGTGCATTCCAGCTGAGTTCCTTTGATGATAGCAACATTACGGGAATCGTCAACTGCGAAAAGGAATCCGTTCTGTATCTATCCATTCTGAACAATGCAGGCTGGAGTGTTTCCGTTGACGGAAACAAAGCAGAGAAGATTCAGGATACGAATCTGGCGTTCACCGGGGTGAAGATTCCGAGGGGAAAGCATCAGGTGACTTTGTCCTATCATTATCCTGGGCTGAAAGCTGGCGCCTCGGTGATGTTGCTTGGTATCTTGATACTGATTGTGATGCTGAGACGAAGAAAATGAAGAGCATCCGAATATTGTATGGGCTAACTTGAAAAGGACTGGGAAGCACGGTATAATTAAATGAAGTTTTGTGTACATTAACGGTTCGAGGAGCGTCATGATTGAATTTTTTCAGAATGTATTCGTAGGTTTTAGACTGGTAGATGTACTGGATATACTGATTGTGGCATATCTGGTCTACAAAATTCTGGGATTCATACAGGAAACCCGAGCGCAGCAGCTTGTGCGAGGGTTGGCTTTCCTTGTCATCATTTTCTTCCTGTCGGATATATTGAATCTATACCTTCTGAATTGGCTTCTGAAGAACTTTGTGACCATGGGACTGTTTGCACTGATTGTGCTGTTCCAACCAGAACTTCGACGGGGACTGGAACAACTGGGACGGAAGAATTTGGTATCCGGACAGTTCCGAAGTCTGGACAAGGAACACGCCTTTGCGGTGGTGAAGGAGATTGTGGCAGCGGTGGACGATTTCTCTGCGACGAGAACCGGAGCCTTGATGGTATTTGAACGGGAAACCATGCTGACGGATATTATTGAGACAGGTGCAATCGTCGATGCCAGGATTTCATCCAGACTTCTTGGAAATCTCTTCTACGAGGGGTCCCCACTCCACGATGGAGCGGTGATTATTCGTGGAGATCGAATTCATGCGGCTAGCTGTGTTCTTCCGCTTACGGAGAAGAAGAATATTGGACGAAATCTGGGAACCCGCCACCGAGCGGGGTTGGGTGTCAGCGAAGTTTCCGATGCCCTTGTTATCGTCGTATCGGAAGAGACTGGTGTGATTTCTGTGGCGGAGAACGGAAATTTCCGAAGATTCATGGACTTGAAATCTGTAGAAAAACTTCTTCTGGGCCTGTACATGCCGCAGGAAGAAACATTCAAGCAGAAGATGGTCAGAAAACTGAAACGTCACAGGAAGGAAGGCAGAAAAGATGGAGAATAACCGGAAAGTCAATGTGATTCTTTCGTTGGTAAT
>JAUNEW010000085.1:1446-4705 GCA_030525365.1 Eubacteriales bacterium | reverse complement strand
GTATACGGTACGAAGAAAATAACGATAATAATCGCACTGATGAGGAGAAGTGCCCCTTTCTTCTCTCCGAAGCGATTCGAGAAGAAGTCCGGAATCGTATTAGCATCGATGTGTTCCGAATAGATTCGGAGTGGCTTTGCCACAATCAGCCAGTTGAGATATGTTCCGGTAGCTAGACCGGCCGCAGTCCAGAACGCTTCGGCAAAAGAACCTTGTCCCGTTCCCACCAGTCCGAAGAGTGCAACCCCTGGAAGACCCATTAGCAGCCAACTGCTCATGTCCGACGCTTCCGCACTCATCGCGGTAACGAAAGGTCCCAGCTGTCTGCCTCCCAGATAATATACTTCCGTTGATTTGTTTTTCTTCGACACGTGCATACCGATGGCAATCATACCAAGCATGTACACAACAATCGTGCCGACTTCCAATGCAATTGTCATTTCGAATAACTCCTTTGCTATAACTAAATAAAAGTGACATCCCATTAACCTTTTTGTGTTGGCACCGCTAATTATAACTCTAACAATCTTCACATTCAGCTCATGTTTTGAAATCAATACAATTCGTGCAAATGTTTCATACATGTATCGATTGTAATACAAAAACTGCATACATAATATTTTTTTGTGTTGTCACTTCTGTTTTTAGCATTATTGTCATCTAATTTTTGCATGTTATTGTTGAATACCACAATTGCACATCGTTTACGCCTGATTCTTCCCACAATTTGTACACTTTGTATAATTACATTAGCATTCTTCTGAATTCTTCCATTTCCATCTCAACAATCTCCAACTATCTGGACTTTCCCTTGTAAAATGGGCTATCCCACGCCTTCCGTGTGATAGCCCACTCGATTGATTTTCGAACTAATTTATTTCAGAAACGCTGCTGCCTCCTTATCGCTCATAATCCGGTCCGGATTCACTTTATGACTCTCTTGCTCATCCTTCGAAAGAATTCCTTTTCCGATAACCCAGTTCATCGCTTTCTTTTCAAATTCATCCAAATTCTCGGTCCCGGAGTAATCCTTCAGCACATTCTCGCATTTCACATCTTTTCCAAATGTTTTCATTCCCTTGTATACCAGCTCCGCGAATTCTAGCTCTGTAATTCCCCGAGTAGAAGTGTACATCCCACCGTCCATTTCATCGAATAGTCCGGATTTAAGAGCCCACACCACTGCATCGATTTCATATTGTTGATGAGTACTTCCGCTCTTCAATTTGTCTTCTGCCATCTGCTTTAACGCTGCAGCGTAGAGCTGCTCATTCAAGTCGGACTGCGCTCCGAAACTGTTCTTGAGATAGAGTGATGCTTCCGCCACCGAACATTGCTCAGCTTCGCAGTCCAAAGTCTTCAAGATATTCGATTCCTCTTCTTCGGATATTTCCGGAAGCTTTGAGTTTTTCTGTGCCTTATCCGTTCCACCTGTCTTGTTACTTTCCGCAGTACCGGATTTCACTTTGGATGTCTCCGCCTTCTCTTTTTTCTTTTTCACAGTAATATCAATTATCGGTGTCTCCACATCGGAAGGATTAACGTAGACATAAGACTTTGGGTCACTTTCATCGGTCTTCTCATCGAAGAGTTGATATGCTTTCGTTCCCACGGAGTATTTCACGTGTGCCGTACCTTTCTTCAATCCTTTAACAATATAATCTCCGCTGGAATTCTGGGTTAGCGAAATGACATTCGATGTTTCCTTTCTCCCTTCTTCATCCACAATTGCCCAAGTTCCTTTCGAGGCTTTGAATCCGTAGAAATCTCCGTTCTCCACATCGGTCGCGTCCATCTTAATATTTCGGAGATACAGAGAATCCCCTTCTTTTACTTTCTGATTGCTATCTCCTGGATTCTGAAGCGTAACCTCGCGAATCGTATAGATAGGAATAATCGCACTGATGAATGCCTGGTTTCCTTTTCCATGCCGCTCTAATTTCGCACCAGCCAGTGAAATCGGCTGATTCTTCGTCAGATTATCGATGCAGTCGCTGTAATTCAGACCACCCATCTCGTTGATTTTCTTTTCAATCTCCCTGTAGTCCAGGTGATCCACCCACGGAGTATTCCAGTCAAACGAGGAACGGGAATACCCGTGTTTTACCTTGATACCCTTCGTAATTCCATTGGAACGGTCGAATCCCGCATCCCCCGTGTGATCCACCCGTTCTCTCAAATTATTATGCGCATCCTTGAACTGGGTCATAAATCCATTCTGATTATATCCTTGGGACGTAAAGTAGGTTGTGGCCGCGTTGTCATCATAGTAACATCCGGAATAGCTGAATATCGTTACGGTATAAGATATACGCACCGGACAGTCATAGGACATCACATCGGTAAAAGAAGAATTCACCATGCTCTGTGTGGCCGCCGTATGCCCCGGTAATGTCAATGATACTGAGGATTCGGTGGATGAATGTTGTTCCGTAGAAGCGGTATCACTGACACCGTTTTCCCACAGTTTGCCCTCGGTGAATTCAAACTCCATCCCTCCTTTGAAGAACGCAGTGTCTTTTCCGAAGGAAAAAATCGCTTTCTGACTGGTAGAGAAAGATACTTGTTCACTGTGGGACACCGTCGATGACATCGTCTCGGATTTGCTTTCCCCAGTGGTCAGGGTTTTCGACTGCTCCATTGTGCTGGAGTTCTTGAAACTATCCTTCGTCACCGTGTCGTCAACACTGGAGGTGAAACCGGAAATACTTTTACCGACTTTCACATCATTCTTGGCATCGTCCAGCGTGTCATAGCCCTTGAGTGCCGTGGTCACACCCGTGCTGTTGCTCTCGTTTTCTTCTGCACTGATAGGGGACACCGAGAAATTGCTATACGCAATACCCAGACAATTGTATCCATATCGGAAAGTTCCGCCTTCCCGGTCTCGGGTGGCCAGAAGACTATACAGAACCTTCCCCTCTCCTGTGTCATCCGCCATGGCCTTGAGGGAGGAGTGCTTTCGGAAATCGCTAGCCTTAATCTTACCCGAATTCAGATGTGCTAGCTGATTGTACGCAGCCTCTTGCACATCGTTCAGGTTTCTTGCTGTCTGAATGCCGGTCATCTGTGTCACCACGTCCCTCAGTCGCTCGGCCCCCTTCTTTGTATTGTAATATTTGACACTGTCTGACCGCGTGAACGCTTCCATCAAATTTCCATAGGCATTTCCTTTCCCAGGGTTTGATTGAAACCTGGATTGGAAAGACTTCCCGCCGTAGGAATAATACGATTCCCGGTTGGAAGCATAGATTCCACG
>JAUNEW010000085.1:0-1346 GCA_030525365.1 Eubacteriales bacterium | reverse complement strand
CATATATCCCCCTTACTGCTGTTTCTCAAGAATCAGGCTGTCATACACATCATCGTCATTTCCCTCTAAAATCAATTTTCCATCTTCAATGGTTCCCGCTACCGTATCCTGTCCAGGTATTTTGAAAAGGTATTTGTCACCCTTTTGCTCTACCGTTCCCAGCTTCTCATCGGTCTGTTTCTCATCTTCAGAAACAGTGATTTTACCCTTATCATCCACAATAAGATACACCGAAATATTTTCTGTTGCATTCGAGCCAATTACTTTCGCCAGCTTCTCTAAGCTGTACTCCTCGGACCCAATCCGAACGCCGCTCAGTTTCCAGGTTCCGGCGATTTCCGCGCTGCATCCCGCGAGAACTACGATTATTAGCAACACCAGAATTACCGCTAGTATTTTTCTTCTTTTCTGTTTCATATTTACCTCCGATTCAGACGGATTCCAATAACATCATCGAAGTGACGTCGGATTGCCAGTTCCGCCGTCTGATTCGTATTGTTGTAGGCGATGGACCACTGCGTATTGCTGGTAATATCCTTCGGATTCGGATCCTGTGCGGAAGCTTTCAGTGCATCCCATACCGTCTGCTTTGTTACACGATTAATCTGTTCCGACAGAACATCCAGAACAGCTTCATATCGCTCTTTCCCGTGTCCGTATATTCCATTCTTCTGATTCGGTTTCACCTTATCCTCGTAGATTCCGTAGAAATTAGTTGCCGCGCTAACCGGCATATCCACAAGTTCCCGGGATTTGCTTTTACAGTCGTATTCCACAACTCTTCCATCACCATCTCTGTCGTTGATATAGAAGTGATAATCTCGGCCAGAGGATGCAAACATATCGTATTCTTTCAGCAGCGAAATTGCCTCATCGGTACTGGCTGCTTTGTCTAACACAAGTCTTATAGCGAGTGTCGTCGAAATTACTGGCTTTCCGGTATTCTGATGAACGGGCTCGCTATCCAATGTCAGAACCGCAATGGATACGCCTTTCTCGTTGATGCCATCCAGGCAAACGAAGGGAGCGGTCAAAGTTGCTAGCTTCGTCTTCATGCTTTTATCCGGCACATTTGCGCCTACATTATCTAGAGCTGCCAGTCCCATGGACCGATATCCTTTCTTCGGCGTACAATACACTAGCATTGCCGATGTATCATTTTTGAAATCGTAATTCCGCCCTGTATATATCTCTCCATCTTCTGTTATCATGCTGAATGCGGTACAGCCGAAATCCGGTGCTTCCATGTGAACTGGAATCAACGGCATGGATTCTTGCACAATGGCCTGAATCAAGGATGAGTCGTCCTGAATTCCGCTCTCAATGACATCCTCCAGACTGTAATC
>JAUNEW010000017.1:17493-20642 GCA_030525365.1 Eubacteriales bacterium | reverse complement strand
CTATTGACACATTCTCGTATCCGGTATATTATAACACTGTTATATAACGGTGTTACGAAACGGAGGCGGACAGAAACATGGCGAAACAGATTGAAGGGGTTTCCGAGAAAATCGAGTCCTGTGCGCGAAAGGAATTCCTGGAGAAAGGATACATGGAAGCCTCTCTTCGGATTATTGCTGCGGAGGCGGGAACCACGACTGGATCCATCTATTCCAGATACGGCGGCAAAGAGGGACTGTTCTCTGCCATTGTGGAACCGGTGGCGAAGGAGTTCCTGGAGATTTTTCGAGGCCTTCAGGAGGAGTTCACCACTATTGAACCGGGGAAGCAGCGGGATTCCATGGAGGAATTCACCACCGGAGGCATGCGGCAGTTGGTGGATTACATGTACGACCATTTCGATGACTTTCATCTGCTGATTACATCGGCCTATGGAACCAAATTCCAGGATTTCGTAGAGCATTTGGTGGAACTGGAGACGGACTACACCTATCGCTATATGGAAACGGTGGGACTGGATTCTAATGAGACGAGGCATATCACGCGAGACTTCATGCACATCATGAACAAATCTGTATTCGAAAGTTTCTTCGAGGTGATTCGTCACGAGATGTCCTGGGAGGAAGCAATCGAATACGTAACCATGCTGGAGAAATACCGAAATGCGGGATGGGAAGCCATCTACGCGGAATATTGTTAAGAGGAAATAGCGGGCTGCCAGACCGTGAGGGGCAGCCTATTATTTCGGAGAATAGGTTAGTCTAGTCTTACTAAAAGGAGGATACACAATGAAACAAACGAAAGACAAACCAACCGACAGATTATTAGAGTACGCAGGAAGTTACAAGAACTTAGCCATTGCATCCTGGGGTCTCGCTTTCATCAGTGCCTTTCTGGCGCTGGTGCCATTCTACTACATCTGGAAAATTATCCGAGATGTGATACGTGTGGCTCCGGAATACAGCCGTGCACAGAATCTATCCACGTACGGCTGGTGCGCAGTGGGATTTGCCGTGCTGGCCATGCTGGTCTATATGGGCGCTTTGGTGTGCTCCCACCTGGCGGCTTTCCGGGTTCAGGCGGAGATGCGTTCCCGCATGATGAAGCACATCATGACTTTACCCATGGGATTTATGGACGAAGAAGGCAGCGGACGAATTCGTAAGATTGTAGATGAATCCAGTGCCGCAACAGAAACCTATCTGGCCCATCAGCTGCCGGACAAATGGGTGGCTACAGCGACGCCAATCGGACTGATTATTCTTCTTCTGGTCTTCGACTGGAGACTGGGACTTCTCAGTCTGATTCCGGTAGGGCTGGGATTCCTGATCATGAATACCATGATGGGGGCCAGAATGCAGGAGAAGATGGGGGAATACCAGAACGCGCTGGAAGAAATGTCCAGCGAAGCGGTGGAATACGTTCGAGGCATTCCGGTGGTGAAAACCTTCGGCCAGTCCGTGTTCTCCTTCAAACGTTTCCGGGAGTCCATTAAGAAGTACGAGAAGTGGACCATTTCCTACACGAAGGATTTGAGAATGCCGATGACCCTGCTGACCACAGCGATTAACGCAGTGTTCGCCATTCTGATTGCGGTCACCTTCTTGCTAGGGAAAATCCATACGGGAGGTGCCAATAGCGCGTTCCTTTTGAACCTGATGTTCTACATCATCATCACCCCAATCATCACGGTGACCATGACGAAGATGATGTACGCGGGAGAGAATATGATGATTGTGGAGGATGCACTGAAGCGCACCGACGGAATACTTGCGAAGAAAGCGCTGCCCCAGACGAATACGCCGGAGCATCCACAGGATTCTTCCATATCTCTTGAGAACGTATCCTATCGCTATGAAGGCTCTACGAAAGATGCAGTCCACAACATCCGTCTGGACATCCAGGCAGGCGAACACGTTGCCCTAGTGGGCCCTTCTGGTGGGGGTAAAAGTACGTTGGCCAAGCTGATTGCCCGGTTTGCCGATCCGTATGAAGGTTCTATCCGGATTGGCGGCGCCGATGTTCGAAATATCAAAGAATCGGAACTGATGGACACCGTTTCTTTCGTGTTCCAGGACAGCAAACTTATCAAAATGTCCATTCTGGACAACGTGAGAATGGGCAATCAAAATGCCACAAGAGAACAGGTTCTGGAAGCATTGAAAGAGGCCCAGTGCGAGGATATTCTGGCAAAACTCCCAGATGGAATCGATACCGTAATCGGATCCAAGGGAACTTATCTTTCTGGAGGGGAAGCACAGCGTATCGCCATTGCCAGAGTCATGCTAAAGAATTCCCCAATCCTCATCTTGGATGAGGCCACGGCCTTTGCAGACCCGGACAATGAGGCGAAGGTGCAGGCTGCTTTTAGCAGATTGTCTCAGGGAAAGACCGTGATCATGATTGCCCACAGACTGTCTTCCGTAACCGATGCCGATCGAATTTGCGTTCTTCAGGAAGGGGAGATTACCCAGAGTGGAACGCACCAGGCGCTGCTGGAAGAAGGCGGAACATACGCACACATGTGGAAAGAATTCAACAAGTCGGTAAGCTGGAAGGTAGGTGAATAAGATGAAATTACGAGAGAAACTGATGCACAGGTATGCCCTTTCGGAGAAGGGGGCAAAGGATATGATCAAGGCTTTCGTATCTGTTACACTGTCAGACCTGGTGCTGATGGTGCCAGTGGGAATGCTGTACTGCTTGGTGAAGGATTACATGGGAGGAACCCTGGCGGGAAGAGGAATGTTCTATCTGGTGGGATGCTTGGCATCTCTGGTGCTGATTGCACTGACCACTTATGTACAGTATAATGCTACCTTCCTTTCCACTTACGTGGAAAGTGGCGTGCGCCGGATTACGCTGGCGGAGAAACTTCGGAAGATTCCACTGTCCTTCTTTGGGAAAAAGGACCTATCGGATCTTACTAGCACCATCATGTCCGATTGTGCCATGATGGAGACCGCCTCCTCCCACTTCATTCCGGAACTGGTGGGGGCCTGCATTTCCACGGCTTTGGTGGCCGTCGGACTGTTCTTCTTTGACTGGAGAATGGCGCTGGCCGCTCTCTGGGTACTGCCGGTGTCCTTCGCCATTGTTCTGGGGTCTTCCCGGGTACAGAATCGGCTGAATCAGAAACAGATGGAAT
>JAUNEW010000017.1:0-17393 GCA_030525365.1 Eubacteriales bacterium | reverse complement strand
CAGATGGAATCCAAGAGGGAATCGAAAGCGTTCGAGATCTGCAGGCCTATAATTATCAGGATGAGTATATGACGGGACTGGATCAGAAAATCCGTAATGTGGAGAAACATGCCATTCGGACCGAACTAACGAACGCGCTGTTCGTGGGAACCGCCCAGATGATTCTCAAGCTTGGCATCGCTACGGTGGCGCTGACCGGGGGATATCTTCTGGCGAAGGGGGAACTGGATGTTCTCACCTTCTTCGTATTCCTGATGGTAGTATCCAGAATCTATGATCCGATGCAGGTTTCCCTCCAGAATCTGGCGGCTATTAATTCCGCCAAGGTTCAGAGTCAGCGACTAGACGAAATTCTCTCCCATGATGTGCAGGAGGGAGCCACAGAGCTAAGCAACAAGGGATATGATATTGAATTCAAACACGTGGGATTCTCCTACAACGAGAAGGAAACCGTGCTTTCTGATGTATCCTTCACCGCAAAGCAGGGTCAGGTAACCGCATTGATTGGTCCATCCGGCGGCGGTAAAACCACCGTGTCCCGCCTGGCATCCAGATTCTGGGACGCAAATCAGGGAGCAATTACCGTAGGGGGAATGGATATTTCCAAGGTGGATCCAGAGACACTGATGTCTCTCTATTCCATCGTCTTCCAGGATGTGACCCTGTTCAACAATACGGTAATGGAGAACATCCGAATCGGAAAGAAGGATGCCACCGATGAGGAAGTCATGGAAGCGGCGAAGCTAGCCCACTGCCAGGAATTCGTGGAGAAGCTGGAGAAGGGATACGATACCGTCATCGGCGAGAACGGATCGGAACTCTCCGGCGGCGAGCGGCAGCGGATTTCCATTGCCAGAGCGTTCCTTAAGGATGCACCGATTATCCTTCTGGACGAAGCCACCGCTTCTCTGGATGTGGACAACGAAACCCAGATTCAGGAATCCTTGTTTCGGTTGATTCAGGACAAAACCGTCATGATCATCGCCCACCGCATGAGAACCGTTGCCAATGCGGATAAGATTGTGGTTCTGAAGGACGGAACCGTAGCAGAGATGGGAAGCCCCGATGAGCTGGCGAAGGCCGGCGGCATCTACAAGGAAATGTGCGACACCCAGATGCAGGCTTCGGAGTGGAACTTATAAGGCACATGGAATATAATGAATAAGTTTGCCTATTGGATTGTGGCTTAATATAGTATATAATATAGCCACGAGAAAGGAGGCGGATATTATGCAGATTATTCCGATGCGTGATTTGAAGAATACGGTGGAAGTTGAACGCCGATGTGCCGAGGAAAATGGGCCGGTATATATCACAAAGAATGGGTACGGACGCCTCGTCGTCATGGATATCGAGTACTATGAGCGTACGATGCAGAAAATGTACGAGGCAAAACTAATTATGGAAGGCCTAGAAGATGTCCGAGAGGGACGAACGGTGGATGGAAAGACAGCGGTACACAATATAAGGAGCAAATATGGAATCTAGATATCAGTATCGGCTGTCGAAAAGGGCAGAGCAGGAGCTAGACGATATTCTATCCTATATTGCAGTGGAACTATCAAATCCGAAAGCGGCCTACAACTGGGCAGATTCCTTTGAAAAAGCGGTGGATGAAGCATGCTTTTTTCCCGAAAGTGGGATGTCGATTCATAATGAGTTCCTATCCATTATGGAGGTAAGAAAGAAAATAATAGGAAATTATATTATGTATTATCTTCCTGTTCCGGAAGAAGAAACGATTTATATCCTCCGTATTGTATATGGCAAACGAAACATAGACGAAATCCTGCGAGTGCTTGATTTGTAAGCACTCGCAGGATTTCCTGCTTTTGCCGAATATAGGTTATCGGATGATAATAATATCCTTCAACTTCAGCACCATATCCGGTTGAGGCAGAATCGATAAGGAATCCCGCAGCACTAGGAAAATCTTAATCCCGTGGGCCTCTTCAATGTCTCGGATAGTCTGACCGGCGTATTTGCGGTCTACGAAAATTTCCGCAATCTCCTTGATATCCGTATCCTTAATATTGGAGATATCGCTTTTCCGTTGATACTGTTCCACGAATCCGGCGCTGATAATACCGGTGGGAATGGCGATTACCAGAACCCCTAGGAAGGCGATGCAGATGGCCATCACCTGTCCCAGCGTGGTAACCGGGTAGATGTCCCCGTAGCCCACCGTCAGAAGTGTGGACATGCTCCACCAGATTCCGCTGAACGCATTGCGGAACACCTCTGGCTGAACCGGATGCTCCACGCTGTACATGCAGAGGCTGCTAGCCAGCATGAGAATTAGTACGATGAAGAGGGAAGAGATAATCTGATTTTTCTTCACATACAGCACCGTGGTGATGACGTTAAAGGAATCGTACTTCGCATTGAGCCGGAACAGGTGGAAAATCCTGGCCACCCGGAGCATCCGGAATAGAACGAATCCCGACAGGAAGAACAACGGAATGATGGTGAGAAGGTCCACGATTCCATCGAAGGAAACTAGGAATCGGAGGCGGGCGCGAGAACTGCTTTTACCCGGGTAGAGAAGGTCCGCCGTCCAGATTCGGAGCACATACTCCACACAGAAGATGGAAATGGTCACATACTCCACGGTGCGGAAGAGGGGGTGGAGAGCGGCCAGCTGGCTGAAGGTCTCCAGAAAGGTGACCAGAATGTTCGACACAATCACGATGGTGATGAAGAAGTCGAAGGCCCGGCTAATCCGGTTGCTCTTGTCGCCGATTTGAATGATGTTGAAAATCTTTTCTTTCATCTAAGTTCCAGTCCTCCTGTTGTAAAACAAATTGAAATAAGTCTAGCAGAAAAGCGGGAGTTACTTAACTCTATAGTAACAGGTACTTCTGCCTGAGCCTTCTCTTTGAAGTTCACCAGAATCCACCATCTTGCGGAGAGCCCCTTCAATAGAGCTTATGCTAATAGAAGGACACAACTCTCGAATATCCTGCTTGGTGAAACGGCCGATTTTCTGGGCGGTTGCCATACGTACGATTTCTAACGTTGGCCGCTTCTTTTCCACTAAAGCGAATCTTTCTTCGAAATCTTTGTACGCAGAAAGGATAGTCCCAAGAAGGTATTTGATGAATGGAATCACATTCTCTGTTCCATCGTGCCACCCATGTTGTGCCTCTTCGAGTACGGAATAATACAAATCCTTGTTATGGTCAATCTTGGCTTCTAAAGAAATGTATTTTCCAACATAGAAACCGTTTTGATAGAGAAGTAAGGTAGTTAACAGACGACTCATTCTGCCGTTTCCGTCATTGAAGGGGTGGATACACAGAAAATCATGGATGAATATCGGAATGATAATAAGTGGATCTACTTCTGTATTTCCAATAACACGATTGTATTCCTGACAGATTCTCTCCAATGCCTCTGGTGTCTCATAGGGTGGGAGAGGCGTGAAAAGGGTCTTGACTGACCCGTCAGGATATGTGGCAGTAATATAGTTCTGAACATTCTTAGTAATTCCAGCTGATGGGTTATTCATGTGATTGAATAGAATCTTATGAAGTTGCAGAATATAGTTCTTAGAAATAGGAATAATATCGAAATTCTCATGGATAATGTTGAGTGCATCTCGATATCCGGCAATTTCCTGTTCATCCCGATTCCGAGGTGTCGTCTTTTCTTTTACCAATTGTCGAATTCGTGTGCTTGTTGTAACAATACCTTCAATTGCATTCGACGATTCTGTGCTTTGAATTTTGGAAATTTCCACTAGTTTCTCGAGTTCTTCCGGTCGTTGCTTGAGATATAATTCTTGCTTTCCCATTTCTTTATAGATTGCAGCAATTAAGCCGAGAATTTCGGTGTCCCATGTTCTATTCTTGATTTCTGAATAATTGAAAGTTCTCATTCCCTTATGCACCTCCATTATCCCTTAAATTATATATTTTTTTAAGGGAAAATTCAATGATTGAGGGAAAGAAATAAAGAGTATCACCAATTCCTGGGGGAATAATGATATAATAGCGCTAGATTGCGATAAAGGGTGGTGGATGCTTTGAAAATTCTTGATAACATTAATAACACAGTTCGGGATGATTTACAGACGGAAATCAAAAAGGGAAGCAAGGTGTCCATTGCGGCAGCTTGCTTTTCAATGTACGCTTTTAAAGAACTGAAGAAGCAGTTGGAATCTGTCGATGAGTTCCGGTTTATTTTCACCGCCCCAACTTTTGTCAACGAAAAAGCGGAAAAGCAAAAACGTGAATTCTATATTCCGCGACTTTCTCGTGAAACGAGTCTGTACGGCACCGAGTTTGAAATCAAATTGCGAAATGAGATGACACAGCGATCCATCGCAAAGGAGTGTGCCGATTGGATTCGTAAGAAAGCGAGATTCAAATCAAACACAACAGGCGAAAACATGACAGGCTTTATGACTGTGGATTCAGACACGGAACAGGTTGCCTATATGCCGATGAATGGATTTACTACGGTGGATATTGGATGTGAACGTGGGAACAACAGTTACAATATGGTTAACTGTATGGAAGCTCCTTTTGCTCAGCAATATATGCATCTCTTCGATGAACTGTGGAATGATGGGGAGAAGTTGCAGGATGTTACGGATGTCGTGTTGGAAAACATCGGCACAGCCTATGCGGAAAACTCCCCGGAATTCATCTATTTCATGACTCTATATCATGTGTTCAGCGAATTCCTGGAGGACATTTCCGAAGATGTTCTTCCCAATGAAGCCACTGGGTTCAAAGAGAGCAAGATATGGAATCTGCTCTACGATTTCCAGCGGGACGCGGTGCTTGCCATCATCAATAAGTTGGAAAAGTACAACGGTTGTATTCTGGCGGACAGCGTCGGCCTGGGTAAGACTTTTACGGCTCTCGCTGTTGTGAAGTATTACGAGAACAGAAATAAATCGGTTCTTGTGCTTTGCCCGAAGAAATTGGCAGAGAATTGGAATACCTATAAGGGTAATTATGTAAATAACCCTATTGCAGAAGATCGCTTGAGGTACGATGTGCTGTTCCATACGGATCTGTCGAGAACGAGCGGTACTTCCAATGGAATCGAATTGAACCGTTTGAACTGGGGAAACTATGATTTGGTAGTTATTGACGAATCTCATAACTTCCGAAACGGTGCTGGAACCCATGCGAATACCACAGAGAATCGATATGTGAAATTGATGGAGAAGGTCATTCGTGCCGGTGTGAAGACGAAAGTTCTGATGCTTTCTGCAACTCCGGTGAATAATCGATTCGTGGATTTGCGCAACCAGTTGGCCATTGCCTATGAGGGGGAAAGTCAGCAGATCGATAGCAAATTGGAAACAAAGAAACCCATTGACGATATTTTCCGTCAGGCGCAGACGGCATATAATCATTGGTGCAAGCTAGATGCGGAAGAGCGTACCACAGACGCGCTCCTCCGAACTTTGGATTTCGACTTTTTCGAGGTTCTGGACAGCGTAACCATTGCGCGTTCCCGAAAACACATTTCCAAATATTACAGTACCGCGGAGATTGGAAAGTTCCCAGAACGGTTGAAACCCATTTCGCGGAGGCCCAGCCTTACCAGCTTGCAGTCAGCAATCAACTACAATCAAATCTATGAAGAGCTGATGAAGTTGAGTCTGTGCATATATACACCGTCCAATTATATCTTCCCAAGCAAACTGGATAAGTATATGGACTTGACGCACAACAAGGGCATTAACCTTACCCAGCGAGGACGTGAGCAAGGTATTCGTCACCTTATGAGTATTAACTTGCTGAAGCGTCTGGAAAGTTCAGTGTTCTCGTTTCACCTGACACTTCGTCGTATCCGGGATTTGATTACCCAGACAATCGAGGCCATCAATCGCTTTGAAGAATACGGTGTATCCGATCTGGACATGTATGAGGCATCGGATAATGAGTTCGACATGGACGATGGAAACACAGATTTCTTCTCTGTGGGGAAGAAGGTAAAAATAGACCTTGCCGACATGGACTACCGTACATGGCGAGCGGAGCTTCAGGCGGATGCGGACATTCTGGAACTACTAACACTTATGGTTGCAGATATTACGCCGGAATACGATACGAAATTGCAAACCTTATTGGAATTGATTTCAAGTAAAATAGAACATCCGATTAATGGAGACAACAAGAAGATTCTCATCTTCTCGGCATTTTCGGATACGGCAGAATACCTGTACAAGAATGTCAGTGCATTCGTGCAGAAGAGCTACGGACTGGACACCGCACTTGTAACGGGAACGGTGGATGGAAAGACTACTATCAAAGGGTTGAAAGCCACACTGAATAATATTCTGACATGCTTTTCTCCAATCAGTAAGGGAAAAGATGTCCTCATGCCCGATAGTACAGCGAACATTGATATTCTAATCGCCACGGACTGCATCTCGGAGGGACAGAATCTACAGGATTGTGACTATCTGGTGAACTACGATATCCATTGGAATCCGGTGCGCATTATCCAGCGGTTCGGACGTATTGACCGTATTGGTAGTAAGAACGATTATATTCAGCTGGTCAACTTCTGGCCGGATATGGATTTGGATGAGTATATTAATCTCAAAAGCAGGGTGGAAACCCGAATGAAGATTTCGGTTATGACCTCTACCGGTGACGATGACCTAATCAATGTGGAGGAAAAAGGCGACCTGGAATATCGTAAGGCACAGCTGAAGCGACTGCAGGAAGAAGTGGTGGATATCGAGGATATGTCGGAAGGTATCTCCATCATGGACCTGGGGCTGAACGAATTCCGTTTGGATTTGCTAGAATACATGAAAACACACCCCGATATGGAGCAAAAGCCTCGAGGCCTCCACGCAGTGGTACCTGCAACGGAGGAACTTCCGGAAGGCGTCATTTTCGTTCTGCGGAACGTCAATAACGGCGTGAATATCGACAACAAGAACCGCATCCATCCGTTCTACATGGTGTATATCAGTCAGGAGGGAGAGGTAATCTGCGATTATCTGAATCCGAAACAGCTCCTGGATGATGTCCGGCTCCTATGTCGCGGTAAGTCGGAACCCATCAAGGATGTATATGCGAAATTCAATAAGGAAACAGACGATGGTAGAAACATGGCAGAGATGTCCGAGCTGCTGAGCATGGCTATTGATTCCATTATAAACACCAAGGAAGAAAGTGACATTGACAGTCTATTCTCTCCAGGAGGGACCTCTGCTCTGATGTCTAATATATCCGGACTGAGTGATTTTGAACTGATTTGTTTCTTGGTAGTAAAGTAAAGGAGGCATTCCCTTGTTAGGACTTCCCCAATCAACCGAATTCAATAAGCGTCTGCCAAAGCAGAAATTCTACGAGAATCTTAACATTACGCCTGGGTTGAAAAGAAGCTTCGTGGATGATATTCGAATCATCTATTGGCGGAACAAGATTGCAGCAACAACCATGAATCTGGCAGCGGGCGAGAATGTGACGGAGATTGAAGTGTTCGAAGTTCGTCTAAATACGCAATCGATGGATGAAGCCATACTGCGGCAGATAGACCGAGAGATTCCGTATCACATTCTTTTCTTGTTGGAGTATGAGGGGAAGTATCAAGCCTGGATAGGGTATAAAGAATCTATAAATGGCAGGAAAGCTTTCAAGGTCAATAGCTACTATCACACGGATTGGATGGCGGAAGAAGAGCTTCCGATGAAAGTAGAGGGCCTCAATCTGGACATGGTGTACGAAAACTTCGTTCGCCAGCTAGCGGGTGATGTATTGGAACAGTTCGAAGGCACACAGAAAACATTGCACGAAGCAATCTTACGAAGCGAGCAGAAGGCACGACTCCAAAAACAGATCGAAATCTTACAGGAAAAGATACGAAAAGAGAAGCAGCTGAATAAGCAGATGGAGATGAATAGGGAGTTAAAGAAATTAAAAATGATTCTAAACAAAAGGGATATATAGAAAGAGGTGAAACTGGTGGGCTATTTTGAGTATAGAGATTTGGCACCAATTGATAATATCGAAAACGGCGACAAATACATAGAAGCCCTTAACTGGGCGTTTCAAAATAAGAAAGTTAAGAATATTGCCTTGACAGGCCCTTATGGTGCAGGTAAGAGCAGCGTTATTGAAACTTTCCTTGCGCAGGACGATAAAAAGAATAACAAGGGCTTTCTTTTTCGCGCGAATACCATCAGAAAGAAATCTCTTAAAATATCTATGGCCACATTCTTTAAGGGAAAGGCTTTGGAAAATGCTGAATCGGGAGAAAAAATTGAAGTAGTTGCTGACGAGGTTGAAAAAGGAATCTTAAAGCAGCTTTTTTACAAAGTGGAACCAGGTAAAATTCCGCAAAGCAGATATAGAAAAATACATAAAATAAAGCTGTCTCCGGTGATGGTGCATATTTTTGGTGCAATGACACTGATTACTTTTTTGTCTGCTATTTTTGCTCCGGGAAAATATAATACTTTTGTTCAGGCAATAAACAACTTCCTTTCAATAGAAAGTGCACCCAATATTAAAACATATTCTTTTATGGGGATACTCTTCTTAGTGACTGCCGGTGTGATTGCCTATTTGTATCGTACTGTGATTTCGAGATTCAGGATAAAAGAAGTAAAGCTGCCCAGTGATACGACCATTCAAAGCGGCAGAGAAGAATCGGATTCTGTTTTCAATAAGAATCTTGATGAAATCATGTACTTCTTTGAAGCTACTGGATACAGGATCGTGTTTTTTGAAGACCTGGATCGTTTGGACAATCCAAAGATTTTTGTTCACCTTAGAGAATTGAATAACCTTCTTAATAACGATGATGCTATTAAAGGAAAGCCAATCGTTTTTGTTTATGCTGTTAGAGATGACATTTTTTCTAAGGAAGATAGAACCAAGTTTTTTGATTTTATCATTCCCATCGTTCCGGTAATAAACGAGACAAACT
The DNA here is from genome assembly GCA_030525365.1 of Eubacteriales bacterium. Lineage (GTDB taxonomy): Bacteria > Bacillota > Clostridia > Peptostreptococcales > Anaerovoracaceae > Mogibacterium_A. Next base: position 8,480 of record JAUNEW010000017.1, on the reverse strand, counting down.
CTGGAGAAATCCTCCTCCAGCGGTTTCAAGAGGCAAAAGAAAAAGGCGTCAAACACAATATATCACAGGGGGTTGTATTGGATGTTTCTCCGTATGTTTCGGATATGCGCGTTTTGCAAAATATATATAATGAGTTTGTTATATACAAAGATACATTGCGAACAACGCAGGAACTTTCATTGTCGGATGAGCAAATGCTTGCAATGATCATCTTTAAAAATATCCATCCGAGTGATTTCGCAGATATACAAAGCGAATCGGGCGTTATCAAACAAGCTTTTGAGGATAAACAAAGGTTTATTTCGACAAAGAAACAGGAAATGCAAGCAGAAATTGATGACTATGAAACCGCAGTAGAGCGATACCAAGCGGACAGCATGAAATCTGTGAGAGAGATCAAATACGCAATGTTTGGGGAACTGATGGGGCGGTTGGGAACTCCAGAGTCTTTGAGGGCTGGATGGGATGCAATTTCCGCAAGTGAAATCATGGATGATAAATTTGATTTAGCGAAACTACTCAACAAAAATTATACCGAAATTCATTATTGCTATGGAAGTGGATATTCTAACCAAACATCAATAAATAAAGAAACGCTCGAATCCTACATCGAACGGTGGAAGGAAATCAATCGGGTAAGAGAAATCGGGCTGCAGAAAATACAGGAAAATTTGCTGCAACTTAGAATGCAGCAACATGATCTTTCGGGGCTTTCGATTGCTAAGCTGTTGGAAGAATATTTACCAGAGGAAGTATTATCAGAAACAGTTCGACAGAATAAATTGCTTGTATTTCTTCTTCGCAGAGCCTATATTGACGAAAAGTATGCCAACTACATCAACTATTTTAAAGGAACAAGTATTACTAAGGATGATATGAATTTTATCCTTTCGGTGAAGAACCGAGAACCCCTTGCATTTGACTATCAGTTGACTAAGGTGCCAATGGTGATTCAAAGACTTCAAGAGTATGAATTTGAGGAAAAGGCTATTTATAATTTTACTTTACTTGAAGAATTGCTATCGGAAGGTGAATCAGTAAAGCTAAGTGCTTTTATCAACCAGCTATCTGACGAAAAAGAAAACAGCTGGCGCTTTATTGATGAGTTTTTCAGCTGCACCAAGCAAAGAGAAGAGTTTATTCAATTACTGGCTGAAAAGTGGACAGGCTTGTGGATGCATATCAGCGCAGATGCAACGATGAGTTACGATCATAAACTGGAATACCTATGCGAGATTATGAACACTTCTCCAATTTCTGTAATTGAGGCGCTGAATGCAGATGGAAGCATGACGGCGTTTTATGAACAGCATGAAGAGATCCTCCAAAGGTTAGAATCTTGCGAAAATGGAAAAATAATTTCAGTGATCCAGTGCCTGAATATTCACTTTACTCGCTTGCTAATAGAAAATGTTGCAAATAATATTTTGGATGCAGTTTTCGATGGGAAATTCTTTGTCCTGAATCAAGAAATGATCCAAACGATAGTGCGGTACAAAAATAGCAGCATGGTTGGCGATTTGACTACTCGTCCATATTCCACACTGATCGCTCTAAGGTATTTGCCTTTGCTCCAGTATGTTCAGGATAATATCGAATTGTATGTTCGTGAAATTGTTTTAACTAATGAAGTTTTGAAGGATAATGCAGAGGATATTATTGACCTTCTCAGGCGTTTGGATGGTGTGACAGAAGTTCAATTGCAGATCGTCCGGCAGGAGCAATTTGCGCTAAGTAATATTGAAGATTGTGCAGGCGATCTGGTTCGAGAAAACAAAGAAAAATGGGATGCTGTTTGGGGCGAACTTCTAATAGAAAATATTATTGAGCCTAATTGGGATAATATCATTCAGTATTGGAATATTTACAGCTTTACAGATACGCTGAAAGAATATGTATCCACACAGGTCGATGTGTTGAAAGAAGCTGATACCGCGGCTGTAAGCGATGAATTTATAAAGGAATTCATAAATTCTGAATTCAGCGGAGAAATTCAAAGAAAACTCATCCCCGTGCTGAAGATGGATGACTTTGATATGGATGTGTCGACAATCAATCCATCCACATTGCAGATTATGATCGATTGCAGATATTTTGCGTTTTCTGCTGAGCGATACGAAAGTCTTGCGGCAATCTCACCTAACTTTGGTGTAGATTTCATAACGCAAAATCAGGATGATTTTATGGCGGTAAAAAACAGTATCACTATGTCTGGTGATTTGTTTGAAAGCCTCATGCTCAGTGAACACATTCAGAAAGAATATAAAGACGAATTGTTTGCCGAATATGCCGAAAGTTGCATGACGGCAGGTGTGGCCATGAAAATGGCTGCATTGAAATTGCCGGTTACAAAGGATATTACGGATGCTGCGGTGGACTGCGTAGGTCAGCAGGATAAATCGGAAATTCTGTTCGCAAACATTGGTGTATACGGCGCTGGCGAGCTTCCACGAAAATTCAATGAGCTTGGCGGAATATATGCTAATCTTGCTGACCGTACAAAACGCCATGAGGTTCTTTTGCCAGCAACGCTGGAATACTATTCGTTGGCCGAATACCTGAAAAATATTGGATATATTACGAGTGTGGAAGAAAAAATAGAAAAGCAATATGATGCTGCTTTAGAAAAAGAAAAAACGCAAAAATTCTTAAAGCTTCGTATTAAAAAAGCATAAGAGGAGGAAAAACGGAATGGATAAGATGAAAATGGAGTCGCCGGATATGACGGCACAAAATATAGACCGCATTGCCGCGCTGTTTCCGAACTGCATTACCGAAAGCGTTGACGAAAATGGCAAGCCCAAGAAGGCAATCAATTTTGAACTGCTGAAACAGATGCTCTCTCCCGATGTGGTGGATGGCGACGAGCGGTATGAGTTTACATGGGTGGGCAAGAAGGCTGCCATCGTGGAAGCCAACAAGCCGATCCGCAAGACACTACGCCCCTGCAAGGAGAAAAGTAAAAACTGGGATACCACCGAAAACCTGTATATCGAGGGCGATAATCTGGAAGTGTTGAAGCTCTTGCAGGAAAGCTATCTCGGCAAGGTGAAGATGATCTATATCGACCCGCCGTACAACACCGGTAATGATTTCATCTATGCTGACAATTTCATGCGTTCGCAGGAAGAAGAAAACGAGCAGATGGGAATGTACGACGAGGATGGCGACCGTCTGTTCAAAAACACCGACACAAACGGACGGTTTCATTCCGACTGGTGCAGCATGATCTATTCGCGGTTGATGCTGGCAAGAAATCTGTTGGCGGAGGATGGGGTTATCTTTATCAGCATTGATGACGCTGAACAAGGAAATCTCAAAAAGATATGTGACGATATTTTCGGCTCATGCAATTTCGTAAATACGGTTATTTGGGAAAAGCGATATAGTCCTCAAAATGCGGTTCAATGGTTTTCTGAGAATCATGATTTTGTTTTGGTGTATGCAAAAAACAAAATACTGTGGCACCCGCAGCTCCTTGAACGAACTGATGAGATGAATGCCAGATATACAAACAGAGATAATGATCCTCGTGGTCCATGGAAAGCAGAGAATTCAACTGCTCAAGGAGGACATGGAACGAAAAGCCAATTTTATGTTTTAAAAGCACCCAATGGGAAGGAGCACCATCTTCCAAGTGGGCGGTGTTGGCTTTATACCGAAAAGGTAATGGCTGAAATGATTGCTGATAATCGTATATGGTTTGGAGAGGACGGTAACAATGTTCCTGCAATAAAAAGATTTTTAACTGAGGTTAAACAGGGTGTTGCTTGCCAAACAATCTGGAACTATGAAGATGTTGGACATAGCCAAGATGGGAAAAAAGAATTGAAAGCTTTGTTTCCGGAGGCAGTTCCTTTTGATACTCCTAAGCCCACAAGATTGATTGAACGAATGTTGAAGATTGCATCTGAACCTGATTTTATCATTCTCGACTTCTTCTCGGGCTCCGCTACAACTGCCCATGCTGTCATGCAGCTCAACGCCGAGGACGGTGGACACCGTAAGTTCATCATGGTGCAGCTGCCTGAGGCGTGCGATGAAAAGAGCGAAGCCTACAAAGTTGGTTATAAGAATATCTGTGAGATCGGCAAGGAACGCATTCGCCGTGCCGGTGAGAAGATTAAGTCCGAAAGTCCATTGACGACGCAAGATTTGGATGTGGGTTTCCGTGTTCTCAAACTAGATGATACCAACATGAAAGAAGTCTACTACGCTCCGGATGATTATGATCAGGGCCTCTTAAAGGAATTGAATTCAAATATCAAGGAGGATCGAAGCGACCTGGATTTGCTGTTTGGATGTCTAATTGACTGGGGTGTGGAGTTATCTATGCCATATACTTCGGAACAAATCGACGGTTGCACGGTCCATACATATAATGATGGCGACTTGGTTGCATGCTTCGATGAGAACGTGCCCGAAAGTGTAGTTCGGGAAATTGCAAAGCGCCAGCCACTTCGTGTTGTATTCCGGGACAGCAGTTTTGCAGATAGTCCTGCGAAGATTAACGTTACCGAGATTTTCAAGTTGCTTGCACCGGATGCCAAAGTGAGAGTGATTTGATGGGAGAGACAAGAATGAAACTTCAATTTAAACACCAGAAGTTCCAGGCGGATGCAGCCAGGGCAGTAGTAGACGTTTTTGCCGGACAGCCTTACCTGACTCCGACGTATATGATGGATAGAGGTTCTGGACAGCAACAGACCTCCATGACTGATGACGAAGATTTCACCGGCTGGCGCAATCAGCCACTGGTGCCAGAGTTATCCAACCGTATTATTTTGGAACAGATTCAAAGGATACAGAGAAAATATCAGATTACGCCTTCCAAGAAGTTGGAGGGAGAAGGCTACAATCTGACCATTGAGATGGAAACCGGTGTGGGAAAGACGTATACTTACATCAAAACCATGTTTGAACTCAACAAGCACTACGGCTGGAGCAAATTCATTGTAGTGGTGCCGAGTATCGCTATACGTGAGGGCGTCTACAAGTCGTTCCAGGTGACCCAGGAACATTTTGCGGAAGAATATGGAAAGAAGATTCGTTTTTTTATCTATAACTCCGCCCAACTGACAGAAATCGATCGATTTGCATCGGATAACGCTATTAACGTGATGATTATTAATTCCCAAGCGTTCAATGCGAGAGGAAAAGATGCACGACGTATCTACATGAAGCTGGATGAATTTCGTTCTAGGCGCCCGATTGACATCATTGCAAAGACAAATCCGATTTTGATCATCGACGAACCACAATCTGTTGAGGGAAAGAAAACGAAGGAACGCTTACGGGAATTTCACCCCTTGATGACTTTGCGTTATTCAGCAACTCATAAAGTGGATAGCATCTATAATATGGTCTATCGTTTGGATGCTATGGAGGCCTATAACAAGCGTCTTGTTAAGAAGATTGCGGTGAAGGGCATTACAGAATCCGGAAGTACGGCAACGGAAAGCTATGTCTACTTGCAGAGTATTAATTTGTCGAAGGCAGATCCTACAGCAACCATTCAGTTCGATTTGAAGGGTGCTTCGGGTGTTCGGAAAGTCACTAGGACGGTGGGGATTGGTTACAATCTCTATGATCAGTCTAATGAAATGGAGGAATATCGAAATAACTATGTGGTGAAGTCAATCGATGGGCGCGATGATTCTGTGGAGTTCCTGAATGGGATTAAAATCTATGCCGGAGATGTGATTGGAAAAGTTAGTGAGGAACAGCTGCGCCGGATACAAATCCGGGAAACGATTCTGTCTCATATCGAAAGAGAACGGCAGCTATACTACAAGGGCATCAAGGTCCTTTCCTTATTCTTCATTGATGAAGTTGCTCATTACAAGCAGTATGATGAATCGGGGAAACCAGTTAATGGAATCTATGCGGATATGTTTGAAGAAGAGTACCGTGATGTTGTGGGGAACTTGCAAGTCGGTATTGGAGAAGATGCATATTTCCGTTACCTGGATGCAATCTCTGCGGAGTCTACTCATGCAGGTTACTTCTCCATTGATAAGAAGGGCAAGATGGTCAACAGTAAGGTGGGGCGTAAAGAAACCACCACGGATGATGTGGACGCATACGACTTGATTATGAAGAATAAGGAACTGCTTCTGGACAGAGATCCGAAGCGGTCTCCGGTTCGCTTCATTTTCTCCCACTCCGCGTTGCGTGAAGGTTGGGATAACCCGAATGTTTTCCAGATTTGTACATTGAAGCAGAGTAGCAGCGACGTTCGCAAACGTCAAGAGGTGGGTCGTGGCCTCAGGTTATGCGTCAATCAGGATGGAGAACGCCAGGATGTCAATGTCTTGGGGAATGATGTTCATAACATCAATATTCTAACGGTGATTGCCAGTGAGAGTTATGATGCCTTTGCAAAGGGGTTACAGACTGAAATCGCAGAGGCAGTAGCGGATAGGCCTCGGGCGGTTACAGTGGATTTATTTGTAGGAAAGGTTATTCAGGATAATCACGGTCACGAACAGGTGATTGACAAAGACACTGCCGATGCAATTATGTATGATTTGACTGTGAACCGGTACATTGATAAGAAAGGTGCATTGACGGATAAATTCTACGATGATGAAGCGAATGGAACATTACAGATTGCAGAGGAGGTGGCAGACTGTGCAGTATCGGTTGTGGAAATTATCAATTCCATCTATGATCCAAGAACAATGCAACCGGAGAATGCCCGTAGCAATAATGTGGAGCTTCATGTTGATGAAGAGAAGCTTGCGATGCCAGAATTCAAAGCACTTTGGTCGAAGATTAATGCAAAATCTGTGTATACCGTGGATTTCGATACGGATGAATTGGTTCAAAAGGCGATAGCATCTCTAGATGCGAAGTTGCGGGTTCCGAAGATTTTCTTTAAGGTGGAATCTGGTGTGATGGAAAAAATTGAATCAAAAGCTACTTTGGAATCAGGAATGGCTTTTGCTAAGGAAACTTCTATTGCTTATGGCACACAAGAACAAATTTCCACCAATAGCAATGTGAAATACGACTTGGTGGGTAAGTTGGTGGAGGAGACCAGTTTGACCCGAAAAGATGTGATTGCAATTTTGTGCGGTATTCAAAAGTCAGTCTTTAATCAGTTCAAAGACAATCCAGAAGAGTTCATCATTCGGGCAGCTACACTTATTAATGAAGAAAAAGCCACTGCTGTTATTCAGCACATTACGTACAATGTGTTGGATGAGCATTATGGAACGAATATATTTACGGATCCGACAATTAAAGGTAAGTTGGGGGTCAATGCGATGAAAGCAAAGAAACATCTGTACGACCATATCGTCTTTGATTCTACCAATGAGCGGGATTTTGTGACGGAACTGGACACGAACACGGACGTAGCTGTATATGTAAAACTTCCGAGTGGATTCTATATTTCGACCCCGGTGGGAAAATATAACCCGGATTGGGCGATTGCTTTCTATGAGGGTAAGGTAAAGCATATCTATTTCGTTGCGGAGACAAAGGGTTCGATGTCTTCGATGCAACTACGACAGGTTGAGATTTCTAAGATTAAGTGTGCCAAGAAACATTTCAAAGCTATCAGCAATGATAGTGTTGTCTATGATGTTGTGACCAGTTATGATAAGCTTCTGAACCAGGTGATGAAATAACGGGTGATATGTGGTTGCATCGTCTGAAGCTGGAGAGGCAACTATTCGGAAATTCCGAATAGTTCGTAGCATCCTCTGAAATAGATTTCTGAGGATGGAGAGCAGTGGAAGGAAGCAGTTATTAAGAGATACTTAATAACTGCCGCAGATGGAAAGAGCAGCAATACGGAGAGGCTATTGAGCACAAGCAACCTACTTTTACAAAACCAGGAGGACAACTATGGGGGAAATCATTAACTTTGATAATTCAAGAAACGATATGAACGAAAATCCAGAAATTATGGGGCTGGAAGCGCTGACGGATTCCGAGATTTTGGACGTTTCTACCGCCATCAATAGGGACAAGGCGCTGCGCATTCCCATTGCGGAGCTTTCCACGCTGGGGGCGGGGGTGTCATCGCTGATTCCGGCGTTCCATACGGTGACCCAGGAAATCAATATGGATACGACGGGGAAGAACTTGTGGCGGATTCCCAATCTGGAAGATGGTGACAAGCTGAGTAAGGCCAAAAAATATCCAGGAATGCACTGGGCATTTGTAAAGAACTCCACCACAGGAAAGAGTGAACACGCTCTACTTGAAGAAGTCACCTCCCTCTCTGGCACATCCCAGACCGTGGCCGCCATCGACCCTGCCACCATGCTGATGGCAGCGGCTTTGTACACGATTGAGAAGGAACTGGCACAAATTGAGGAGACCCAGAAGAAAATCCTGACCTTCCTGGAACTGGAGCGGGAGTCGGAACTCAAGGCCAATGTGGCCTCCCTCCTGGACATCGTCTCCAACTACAAATACCGCTGGGACAACGAGCAGCAGGTGGCCAGCAACCACAACCAGATTGC
>JAUNEW010000084.1 GCA_030525365.1 Eubacteriales bacterium | reverse complement strand
GTGGAAGGGGTCATGAGATACTACGCGGAGAAGATTGGGGAGGATCCGGAATTCTGGGGCCTTTGTGGTCTGCTTCACGACGTGGACTTCGAGAAGTGGCCGGAGGAGCACTGCAAGAAGGCACCGGAGTTGTTGGCGGAAATCAATGCACCGGAGGAGATGGTACACGCCATCTGCAGTCACGGATATGGCCTGTGTGTGGATGTGGAGCCAAACTGCGAGATGGAGAAGTTCCTCTACGCCGCAGACGAACTCACCGGACTTATCGGAGCAGCGATTATTCTGAGACCATCCCACAGCTGCCAGGATATGGACGTCAAGTCGGTCAAAAAGAAATTCAAAGACAAGCGCTTTGCCGCTGGATGCAGTCGGGACGTGATCCGCAAAGGCGCTGAAATGCTGGGCTGGGAACTTCAGGACCTGTTCCAGACCGTGCTGGAAGCCATGCAGTCCATGCCGGATCCGGAAGAATTAGACAGAATAAATGGGATTGAGGGGTAGTTTTTCCCACGGAAATCTGGTACAATAACAAAGTGGTTTACATCAAACCACTTCTTGCGCCCGTAGCTCAGGGGATAGAGTAGCACACTCCGAATGTGAAGGTCGCGAGTTCGAATCTCGCCGGGCGCACCAGCGATTCTTTGGGTTGGTCGGAAGACATCCAGAGGAATCGCATTCAGAATGAATAAGGTAGCAGAGTCGGACGTGATTGAAATCCCGTCTGATTTTATTTTTACAGAAAAAAGAAAGAGGTACCACATGTTTGAAATTATCAAAGCGATACTGTTCGGTATCGTGGAGGGAATCACCGAGTGGCTTCCGGTCAGCAGTACCGGCCACATGATTCTGTTGGATGAGTTCGTTAAGATGCAGGTGTCGGACGCTTTCTGGGACACGTTCCTGGTGGTCATTCAGCTGGGCGCCATTCTGGCGGTTGTCATCCTGTACTGGAGTGAAATCTGGCCCCTGAAGCGGGTCATCGTGGAGGGAAAGCACGCCGTCAATCCGGAGAAGAAAATTCGTCTGGACAAGAACGTGCTGAACCTGTGGGGTAAGACCATCGTGGCCTGCCTGCCGGCGGCCATCATCGGCGTGGCCTTCGACGATTGGCTGAACGCCCATTTCTACAACTGGTTCGTGGTGTCGGTGATGTTGATTCTGGTGGGAATTGCTTTTATCGTCATCGAGAACCGAAACTCGGATAGAGCGCCGAAGACCGAAAGCATGAAGGACATCACCTACAAAGAAGCCTTCCTCATCGGCCTGTTCCAGGTCATCGCCGCCGTGTTCCCGGGTACATCCCGCTCCGGCGCCACCATCCTAGGTGGACTGATGATCGGCGTATCCCGTTCTGCGGCCGCCAACTTCACCTTCATCCTGGCAATCCCGGTTATGGCTGGCGCCAGCCTGCTGAAGCTCCTGAAGAACGGTTTCCTGTACACCCATATGGAATACCTGATTCTGGGAGTGGGAATGCTCACCGCATTCGTCATCTCCCTGTTCATCATCAAATTCCTGCTTTCCTACATCCGAAAGCACGATTTCAAGCCTTTCGGCTGGTACCGAATCGCTCTGGGCGTGTTGGTAATCCTGTACTTTGGCGTGCTACGGTAAAAGAAATTTCGTATCACCCCAATAAACCGAATAATTAGAAAAGCGTGACCGCGAGAGTGTAGCGGTCACGCTTTTTGCTTGAGCAAGGGTTACCGGGCAATCAGGGAATTGTACTTTACGAAATCCTGCTTGGTTTCCCGGGTGTTCAGCGTCATCTTCTGAATCATATCCTCCGTGACATCAATTAGGGTGTCGGAGATGATGATGCGAGTGGCCGCCGGATTTCGAATGGACTCCGAAATACCTACATATAATCCGGTGGTTGTGTGTGCGTGACTGAAAGGGACTTTGGCGCAGATGTAGTCGTGACATCCCACGTGGTACAGGTTCTCCAGCATGAAGTAGGTGATGAAATCGTAACAAAGCATCTTTCCCCGATAGACGAACTTGCAGTCTTTGTAGTTTTCCTTCGGATTCAGGCACTCGTTGTACAGACAGACATCATCCATGGCATCGGAATTTCGCTGAATTTCGATGGCAGAAATGGCGACGCCATCCTGCACCGATTTCTTTTCCGGTGGAAAGAAGTAGTACATGTAGTAGAGGTTCTGGCGCATAAAGAAATTTCTGGAATCTATTTGAGCCGGTGCTTCAAAGAAACGTTCCTTGTTATTTCCCTCCGAGGTGGGAAGAAGCTGTTCAATGGTAACTTCCAGGGCCTGAGCGATTTCGGATAGCGTAAGAATATCAATGGAAATGGTGCCGCTTTCGTACTTCGAAACGGTGGAGACACTCTTGTTGATTCTTGCGGCGAACTCCGAAAGGGTGTGTCCCCGCATCTTGCGATACTTTTTGATTTGATTTCCAACGTGTTGACAGATATTATTCATGACGAATCTCCAAATGAATATTTTCCTAAAAATATAAAAAATTGCTGAATTTGTTGACGAAAAGCATTTGAATCGGTACAATTTGCCGGTTCTTTTTACTTAGAGGAAAAAATAAGGTGAAATTCACACCATTCTTTCATCACAATAATAACACATTTATTCGACAAGCGTGTGACGCAATAATATAATTCTTAGAAAAGAAGTGCAGATTGTGTAAGGAGGAAGGCTATGAAAAATCCTACAGCAACGATAACGCTTAACAATGGAAAGAAGATTGTACTGGAGCTTCGGCCGGATTATGCGTACAACGAAGTATGCAGTTTCATTAGCGCCGCAACGAAGGGCTACTATGACCATTTCGCAATTCAGCGAATTGTACCGGGTTCCTGGGTAGACGTGAGCTACAATGCATTCTTCCGGAAGGAATGTCAGTATTTCCTCCCGAATCGAATCGAAGAGGAGAGCAAGGGGGATATTAAAGTTCCGGAACTGGGTGATGTCTGTCTGGGATACTTCTCCGATGAAGAGATTGCAGGGACGGAATTCTTTTTCCCGCTAAAAAAAGTAGAAGCGCTGACCGGAAAGTGTCCGGTTTTCGCCCAGGTGAAGGAAGGGCTGGAAGAGATTCTTCGAATGGAGAAAATCGAAACCTATCCGAATCCATGTGAACCGGTGGAAATCAACGTACCGAGAACACCGGAAGTCATGGTCAGCGTCACCGTGGATACATTCGGGGAAACCTATCCGGAACCGGATAAGTTCCTGCCGAAGGAAACCCCGAGCAACTGGCCGAAATTCATCTAAGTCCGTTCAAACAAATTAAATATATCTCAAGAAAGAACAACGTATCAGAGGAGGAAAAAGCATGTCAGATATTTTGGCTTTCACCATATTTGCTCTGATTTTCACGGTGGGTGAATGGGTTGCCGTGAAGACAAAGGCAAATATTGACGTCGTATTATTCGTAGCAGTGGTACTGCTGGTTGGTTTCTGGGTAGGACTTCCGCCGAAGATCTATGAGCTGTCCGGAATCCTTCCGATGGCAGGAATTATCATCACATTGCTCATCGTTGGAATGGGTAACATGATCGATTTCGCCGAGCTTAAGAGACAGTGGAAGACCGTGTGTGTCTCCATCATCGCACTGACCACCGCATGTTTCGCACTGGTTTTCGTAGGTCAGTTCGTAATCGGAAAGGACTATGCACTGGCAGGAACACCGGTATTCAGTGGCGGAACCGCTGCAACAGTAGCCATGAAGGCAATCCTGGAGCAGAACGGAAAAACGTACCTGTCGGTATACATCACACTGCTTCTGGGACTCCAGAGCTTGGTGGGTATTCCAGTATCCTCACAGTTCCTCAAAAGAGCTGGTAAAGCATTCAAGAACAACCCGGCAGAGATGGAGCTGTACAAGAACGCAGCTGTGGCTGGAACCACCACAGAGAAAAAGCGCCTGATTCACTTCCCAGCATCCCTGGACAGACCGTCCTTCCACCTGATGAAGCTGGGCGTTGTAGGCGTAGTGAGTTACTACTTCTCTGCGGCACTGCTGCAGCTCACCGGAATCAATGTGAGCTACATCATCGTCGCCCTCATCATGGGAACTATTTTTACCGAAATCGGATTCCTGGAACCGGATACCCTGGGAAAGACCGACGCTTCCGGATTCATCCTGTTCGGATGCGTAATCATCCTGTTCTCCGACTTCGCGAACTGCTCCCCATCGGATGTTATTGCGCTGATTAAACCGATGGCATTTATCCTGTGCGTCGGCACATTCTTCGGATGCATCACCGGCTACATCTGCGGCAAAATCTTCCGGATTGAGCCGAACCTGGCCATCGTAATGTGCCTGACCTGCATGTACGGATTCCCTGCAACAATGTACCTGTCCAAGGAAGTTGCGGAGTGCACCGCGGACAACGAAGAAGAACGGAAGGCAATCGAGAACTATCTGCTTCCGAAGATGAACATCGCCGGTTTCGTAACCGGAAGCTTTGCTACCGTGCTGGCTGGAATCTTTGGTGGAATGATGTAAAAGTAACCGAATAATTAGAAAAGCGTGACCGCCTGAGATGGGAGGTCACGCTTTTTGGGTGGAGATTTCTTTTAGCAAAAATTCTTACAGCATCTCCAAGAACGCGGTAATTCTGGTGTTCAGCTGGGCCACGTCCGCCTGGGAGTAGTCCGTCTCGATGCTCAGGTACGGGATGCCTTTGCCGGTGACGAAGCGCTCGATGGTCTTGGACTCGATGTTGTAGGT
>JAUNEW010000016.1:18072-21058 GCA_030525365.1 Eubacteriales bacterium | reverse complement strand
TATTTTTTTGCATTCCGATGTTGCAACGAAGGCTGCACAATTATTACGTGGCGCCCGCTGCACGTTTTTCCCAGGCCGGCGCCAACATCCCTGCACGCAAGAAACGGCCCTTCGCAAGGCATTTGCCTGCGAAGGGCCGTTTCTCTTCCATTTCTATTCTTTAATATCCTCCACCATCCGGTGCACGCCGTCTATCGATTCGAAGACGCGAATCTCGCAGTTGTGGGGCTTCGGCCGCCAGCAGATTCCGTTCTTCCGGTCCATCATGTAGCCAGACAGGGCCCGCATGATTCCGCCATGGCAGGCCACCAGCACGTTCTCGTAGTCCTTCTGTTCCAGTTCTTTCAGAAAGGACTGGCTCCGTTCCACCAGTGACGCAATGCTTTCCACCGTGGGCGGCGCCGGGAAGACTTCCGGAAGGGCCCAGAACAGGGACATCCGAGGCCCCAGCCCGGTGTACTTGTGGAGTTCGTATTTGCCGAAGTCCGCCTCAATAATCCGGGGATCCACAATCACCTCTTCCCGAGGAACCCCGCCGATGATGGATCCGGTAACGATGGCCCGGTCCAGGGGGCTGGCGTATACCGCATCGAATTTCACGTCGCCAATGCGCTGCCGCGCCGCCTGAGCTTGGGCGATTCCTGTCTCGTTCAAGGGCTCATCCGTCAGGCCCTGCATGAGTTTCAGCTTGTTATACCGCGTCTGTCCGTGGCGGGTAATCCAGATTTTCATTCTCTCTATCTCCTGCTAAAAATATTTTCGTTCCGCCCTGCGTATCCGGTTCGGTGCTACGCTTCACGGTTTCACTCTTCTCTGTCTCCAAAGCCCGGCAACATAGCAATGCTGCGCTTTAGGATGCCCCGCATGTGGGCGATGGAAATTCCGTAGTTGGTAAAAGGAATTCCCTGTTCCTTCGCTGCCTCCATCCGATGCTGCATCTCCCGTCCGTTCAGCATGCAGCCGCCGCAGTGAATCACCAGATTGTAGGTTGTCAGGTCCTCTGGGAAGGATCTTCCGGAGGATGTTTCAATGTTCACCTCAAAGCCCAGATGTTTCCGAAGAAGCTTCGGTAATTTCACCGTTCCAATGTCTTCACACTGGCGGTGATGGGTGCACCCTTCGGAAATCAGGACCCGGTCTCCCGGTTTCAGGTTATCGATGGCAGATGCACCCTGGACCGCTGCTTCCAGGAATCCTTTGTACCGAGCCATCAGTATGGAAAAAGATGTCAGCGGAATTTCCTCCGGTACGATTTCCGATACCACCTTGAAGGCCTGGCTGTCAGTGATGACCAGGGCCGGCTTGATTCCCGGCTTCTTCAGGGTCCCTGCTAGTTCCGTTTCCCGCACGCAAATCGTCACCATGCCTCCTTCCAGCAGATCACGGATGACCTGCTGCTGCGGAAGAATCAGACGTCCCTTCGGTGCCGAGGAATCGATGGGAATGACCAGCACCACCAAGTCTAGCGGGTTCAGAAAATCCGAAGCAATGCATTTATTTCCAGTCTCCTCCGGTCGCCCCAGGTGGGCGATTTTTTCTTTTAGCGTATGAAGGCCCTGACCGGTGAGGGCGCTGACCTTCACGATTCGGTCCGAGGCATCAGCAGGAGCTTCTCCAACCATGAGGTCCGCTTTGTTCGAAGCAATGATGTAAGGGATTTCCTTCTCTTTGAAGATGGCCAGGAGCTCCTTCTCCGGTTCCGCCAGGGGATTCCTGCCGTCCGTTACCAGCACCGCTACATCGGTTCGGTTCAGTATCTCATGGGTCTTCCGAACCCGCATTTCCCCCAGAGTTCCCTGGTCGTCAATTCCCGGGGTGTCGATGATGACCACCGGTCCCATGGGAAGCAGTTCCATGGATTTGTAGACCGGGTCGGTGGTGGTGCCCCGCACTTCGGAAACCACCGCCAGGTCCTGGCCGGTGACCGCGTTGACTAGGCTAGACTTTCCGGCGTTCCGAAGGCCGAAAAATCCGATGTGCATTCGTTCCGATGAAGGTGTGTCATTCAGTCCCATTGTTCTATCCTTTCCTCGTTCAAACTACCGCTGTTCCATCATGCGATCCACGCAGGTGTCCTTCTGGAACAGATGAATTTCCAGTTCCCTGGATAGGTACTCCAGAATCGGGCCACCGGCTACGCAGTTTCCCTTATCATCCAGGGCCGGGCCGTAAATGCCGATTCCCAGATGGTTATCCGCCACAGATACTAAGCCGCCCCCCACACCACTCTTGGTAGGAAGGCCCACCTGCACCGCAAACCGGCCGGACCGGTCGTACATTCCGCAGGTCAGC
Source organism: Eubacteriales bacterium (assembly GCA_030525365.1). Lineage (GTDB taxonomy): Bacteria > Bacillota > Clostridia > Peptostreptococcales > Anaerovoracaceae > Mogibacterium_A. The sequence continues at coordinate 18,766 of JAUNEW010000016.1, read as the reverse complement.
ATGATGGTCTTGCAGATTTCCATGGTGCGCCGGGAGAACACCGGCTCTTTGCCTCCCACTCTTCCGTCCATGGCAATGGTCAATCCCATGTTGGACAGGGATTCCGCGGTGACGGTCAGAGAGCAGAGGCGGGTGTACAGCTCCAAGGTCTCCTCCACCCGATCGTCCAGAATCCCCTTGCTTTGGAGAAGATAGGCGATGGCCCGATTCCGGGAGAGGTGACTCATCTCCGAATGGAAGACGGATTCATTCACCTGAATCTCCGGATCCTCGCAGACCTTCCGGAACACCTCCTGAATCTCCGGAAAGCTGATTTCCGAAAGCAGCATATTCGCCACGGTGATGGCGCCGGAGTTAATCATGGGATTCATAGGATGGTTGCTGGTCAGGTCCAGGTCAATCAAGGAGTTGAAAGCTTCGCCGGAGGGTTCCATGTCCACCTTCTCGAATACCTTGTCGAATCCCAGGATTTCCAGCGCCAAAGCCAGCGAAATCACCTTCGAAATACTCTGGATGGTGAACCGTCGGTTCGTATCCCCGATGTTGAAATGCCAGCCATCCCGGGCGCACAGGCTGATGCCCAGGGCCGACGGATCTGCTTTCCCCAGCTCAGGGATGTAGGTCGCCACCTGTCCCTTGGGGAGCATCTCCCTCCCCCGCCGATAGGCTTCTTCCATGATATCGCAAAGCTGCC
>JAUNEW010000016.1:0-17972 GCA_030525365.1 Eubacteriales bacterium | reverse complement strand
AAGGTCCGGATCACCAGCCGGTCCAGGAAGTACCGGTCGTGGGACACGATAATCACCGCCCCTGGGAAATCGTCCAGATAGTCCTCCAGCACCGTCAGCGTGTCGATATCCAGGTCATTGGTGGGCTCGTCCAGAATCAGCACGTTGGGCGCCTGCATCAGAATGGAGAGGAGGTAGAGCCTCCGCTTCTCCCCGCCGGACAGCTTCTCAATCCGCACCGAATGCATATGGGACGGAAAAAGGAACTTCTCCAGCATCTGAGATGCGGACAGGTACCCATCCTTCGTCTTCACGTTCCGGGCGATTTCCTCCACGTACTTAATTACCCGAAGGCTTTCGTCCATGGCCTCCGACTCCTGGGAAAAATAGCCGATTTTCACCGTCTCACCGATTTCCACTTCCCCTGCATCCGGCTGCACCTGCCCCATGATAATTCGAAGCAGGGTGGTCTTTCCGCAGCCGTTGTTCCCCACGATTCCAATTCGGTCATTCCGAAGAATGTTGTAGCTGAAATCGTTAATGTACTGCTGATCTCCATAGGACTTGGAGATGTGTTTTAACTCGATAATCTTCTTTCCCAGCCTGGAGCTGATGGTTCCAATCTCCAATCTGGGATCGTCAAAAGTCTCCTTCACCGCCTCAATCGCCTGGAAGCGCTGCACCCTACTCCGGGACTTGGTGGTCCGAGCCGGCGCCGTCCACCGAATCCAGCGAAGCTCTTTCCGGTACAGATTGGCCCGCTTCCGCTCGTTGGCCTTTGCCTGTTCTAGCCGCTCTTCCTTGGCCACCAGATAGGATTCGTAGTTTCCTTCGTAAGTCACCAACCGGCCCTTCTCAATCTCGCAGATGTGATTGGTAACCCGCTCCAGAAAGTATCGGTCGTGGGTAATCATGAGCACGGAGCCTTTGTAGATTTCCAGCTGCTCCTCCAGCCATTCAATGACGTCATTATCCATGTGGTTGGTGGGCTCGTCCAGAATCAGCAGGTTGGTGTCCCGGCACATCACCGCAGCCAGCGCCACTCTTTTTCGCTGTCCCCCGGAAAGCTCCCCCATGGGCTGGTCGAACCGGACTAAGTGGAGCTTGGTGAGAAGTGTTTTTACCACATACTCCTCCGCCTCTCCTTGCACATATTCCATGGCCTGTTCCAGCACGGTTTTCTTCTCATCGTATTCCGGATTCTGGGGAAGGTATCCGGTGCGAAGCTCGTTGCTTCGGAGAATCTCCCCGCCATCCTCTTCCATAGCGCCGGCGATAATCTGAAGCAGGGTGGATTTGCCGCTGCCGTTCACCCCCACCAGGCCGATCTTGTCCCCCAGGTGGATGCTAATGTCAATATCCTCCAGAAGTTGCTTCTCCGAGAAACGTTTCCGTATGTGCTTTGCTGTCAGTAAAACCATGTGTGTCTATGCTCCCATGTCCGTGTATTGTCTGATGAATTCACTCGGCTACATGCCGTAGATGGCTTCAATCTTCGAGAGAAAACCATCGCTGAGATAAGCGTCCAGCTTGATTCTTGTGCTCTCGTTGGTGAGGCCCTTGTCGTTCTGCTGGTACTGCACCCAAGCCATGGAACACCAGGTCAGTCCACGAAGACAAGTAATTACGATAAAGTCCCGAGTGCGTTCCCTGAGACCTATTGTATCATATCTTCCCCCTACTGCCTCAATATATGTGTCCATAAATTTCTCTATGGTCTCCTCGGTGAAGATCTCGTCGGTTTTCCAGAAGGTGGTGGTAGGGGCCAGGAAATGTCCCAGGTCCTGGGCGGGATCGGAGTACAGGGGTTTCTCCCAGTCCACCAGACGGACCCGGCCGGAATCATCCACCAGAAAATTGGTATTGTTCAGCTCCGTGTTCACACAGCAGCTGTAGCCGTGATATTCCGGGGTATCCTGGGTCATGGCCCATCCCGCATCCAACAAGGTCCGAATTCGTTTCTTTACGGAATCCTCTCCCAGAGGAGATTCCTCGTAGGTTCGGAACATCTCCTCACACTCTTCCAGGATGGCAATAATCGGCGCCTTGGGCCGGATCAGGCCGCTGCCTTCGGAAACGGGAACGCTGTGGATGTCTGCCAGGCATCTTGCTGCCTCTTGGATTTCCTCCGGCGCATCATAATGAAGGGCTCTTCCCGGCAATAAGGACATGACCAGTGCACCACGGGTTAACACCGAGTCCCCTTTATACACGTAGCGAAGCACCGGGGTCCTTCCGGAGGTTTCCAGCAGTTCCAGGGCGTTGGCTTCGTATTCGATTTGGTTCGAAAGGTGCATCTGGCTTTCGGAGTTCACCCGAAGCACCAGGAGTTCTGGCCTCACTGGATGACGGAACCGGAAGTTGATATTGTACTCGCCGGTGGCCAGAAGGGTGTACTCTTCGGTCTGTTCTTCCGGTAGTTTTAGCGTATTACGATAATCCGGGCTCCGCGTGAGCGCACGCAAGCCCGGAATCGTATCGATGGTGATCGATTTATTTGACATGTTTTTCTCCGTTATTCAGAAATAACTTGTTTTAGAATGTCCACGGTATCGCAGCAGATCTTCGGACATAGGGTGAACATCAGGTTCTCCTCGTTAATCTTCTTGCCGCCTTCCGGAGTGGAAATATCCGCCCCCAGCAGTTCCTTGCACTGGAATCCGGCTGGATACTTCTCGCCAAAAAGCTCGTTGAAGCGCAGCATCTTCTGGAGCATCTGGCCCTTCTGGGCATCGTCGCCCTCTTCGCTGTGTCCGTACAGAAGCCCGATAATGTTATAGGCTCCCAGCACCGCACCGCAGGTTTCCCCCCGCATCATGCCACCGCCATAGCAGGCGGTGACTTTGCGGAGCTGGGCAGCGGTGAAGCCGGTCGCGCTTTCGAACTGCCCTGCAACAACCTGACCACAGTCGATACCATTCTTGAAACACTCAATTACGTTCTCTGTCGTCATATTCATTCCATCCTCCGATTACTTCTCCAGCTGGAAGGTTACCTGTACTTCGGTGCCAGCCTCCGGCAGAACATCCGTATCCGGCTTTGCCAGAACGTCTCCGCCATCGATGGCGTTGAAGCCATATGCTGCGTTGGACAGGATTCCTGCCCAACAGCTGTTGAGGCACATTACGCAGCCGGAACCGCAATCCTTGTTGTTGTCCAGGTTGCCGGAGAATCGAATGTCACCCTTCAGGTTTCCATTGTCGGACTTTACGGTCTTGGTGAAATCAATCGGATCCTTCTGTCCATCCCAGGTCAGCGTTACTTTGACCTTCTGGCCGTCGGTGAACTCGCCGTCGTCAATCTTCTTGTCGCTGGTGTTCCAAGGCTTTCCGCCCACTTCTTCCAGTGCCTTGTGGATATCCTCCGGAGATGCGTCGGTGTTGAAAATCGCTGCATCCGCTGCTTTTCCGCCCTTCTGCACGATGTAGTGCATGGTGGAATCCTTCTTCAGACCGCTTTCGTTCACGGTGGCCTTGAAGGTCACCGTACCCTTGTCCTTATCCGTTGTAATTTCCGCCTTGCTGGAATCCGCCTCATCGCTGGAATTCGAGCTTCCGCAAGCGGATAGGGCGAACACCATGGTGCATGCCAGAATCGCAACTAATAACCTCTTCTTCATAATCTTTCCTCCTTGTCAATTATGAATCAAAAATATACATTCTTCTGCCCGGGATTTCCGGACAATTCTATATTGCAGCAAAGACTCCCCCCTTGCGTACAATCATCCTTTCGTGGCAAGGCTCCTATCTCGCCTCGCTCTCATCGCCGCAGCTTTCAATCAGCGCCTGCATCCGGGCAATGCCCTTCTGGAAATCGAACTCCTCTCGAAGCCGTTCCTGATTCTTCATCACGTTGGCCTTCAGCTCATCGTACCGCTCCTCCATCTCCTTCATGCAGTGAACGAACTCTTCCTCGTTCCGGTAGAACAGCACCATGTCGCCGTAGTTCCGCTCAAAGGATTCCGTCCAGTCGCAGACCATGGGAATTCCGGACAAGAGCACTTCCGGGAAGCGGTTGTTCATCATTTCAGTGTCCAGCATATCATCAAAATGATCGTTTAATGAAAATCGAGCATTCCGGTACAATTCCGGCAAATCTTTATATTCGATTCGGCCATGAAGGTGGACGAACATGCTATTCGCATAGAATTCATCCCAGCCTTCCCCCCATACATCCACCTCAATTCCGTTATCGCTGCACCAACGAATGCAGTCGCGAGGGTACTTACGCTGAATAATGTTTCCGATAAAAACACAATTGTACTTCGGTTGTGCGGGAGTGTCGGATGGGTAGAATGAATCCGTGTCCGTCAACATCGGCACAAACTCTACCGGAATATCCGTAATCTGCTGCAGCATCTTTTGATGGGTTTCCGATGTGGTCATCACCAAATCGTACAATGCCAGTTCCTCCGCTGTTATTTTATCCGGGAAACAATTAATCCACATGACGAACTTTGTGTTCTCATCTCGACGATCCGGGTGGAAATATCGGTAGCCATGAATTAATACCACGACGTCCGCATTGATGCTGCAATTCCAATCTTCGTAACAGTCAATAAGAACGTAATAACCCGCTTCTTCGAAATATCGTTTTAAAACGTCGCAGTAGGCATAATCGACACTCTTTGCCCCCCGTCTTTCCAGAGCCGGACATTTGATTACAAGGATTTCTTTTCCTTTCGCCAACCGTTGCACTTCCGCTTTCTTACGTTCCCATATATCTCTTCTTCGAAATTCCGTCTTTAATTCATCTCTCAATCGATTGATTTCTTTGGTGTTTGCTTTCAGGTCATTTCTTAATTGCTCTATTTCTTTGGATTGCTGTTCTTCTATGCTTTTCAAAGAACGCACAGAATTTCGAAGCTGATCCAACCGTATGTTGGACAATCCCGCTCGACTTCGTATTTCTTCAATCTTCTTTCTGAGTCCCACACTTTTCTCCTATATATATTTTTCCTGTTTCCACCTCTACCAGATTATGACCCCTTTGTTGGTGCGGCAAGGGTTCTTCTTCATAATCACCATACTGGTCTCTTAGAAATATTTCCGGGCGGTGGACAATCCGAGTTTCCACACCGTCGAACTTCACTCTTCGAGTCGGAAAAATCGTATCCAGCTCCCCACCGCTATATTGAGGCACAAAGCTTGCCACATACTGCAGATTCAGGCATTCTGCCTTATCATTATATTGTTGAACGAATTTATCAAACTTTCGCTGCGTTATTCCCAGCGGTGTGTGACGAAACAGCCATCTTCGCAGATTTCCGAATCGATAATTCGCTTCATCCCTCATTGTCTCCACATCTCCGATAGTCGGATTCGGTTTTGCTCTATTGGCAACATAATTGTGCTTTTTCGCCCGTTTCTCGACCTCTAAACGATGCTTTCTTCGATCCTCCAGTGAATTCGGCACATAATCAAATGGAAAGATATCAATTCCAATTCCCTTGTGGAACTCTCTTCCATTTGACCAGGCTGTTTCATATACTGTATCTTTTCGTCTTAACTTGATATATAAATACGGCATATTGGGATCGTTTTCCCGTGTCTGAAGAAAGAACTTTTCTTTATCCAAGTATTGATCTGCACATCGTTTGAATCGCTCGTAATCACTTCGCAACATACCACAGTCGATATCATCGTCCCATGGAATAAACCCACCGTATCGCTGATATCCCAGAAGAGATCCCCCGCACAGAAAGTAATCAACATTCATCTTTGTGCACACTCGTTCCATTTCTTCCAGAATTTCCAGTTCCACCGGATGCAGGGCTTCACTTTCTCTCCGGTACTGTTCCATATCAAGGTCTGTCCACGGCGTGACATCAAATGGAATCGGCATCGATTTCTGTCCTAGAAGTGTCTCCTGAAGTGGAAACAGCTGTATCTCGTTGATAATCTTGGTTTTCTTCCCCACTACTCGCTGATAAAAAACACTGTCCGTGTGGTTGTACTTCTGCGCCAACTGATTCAAACGCCCATATGCTTTTTCTGAACTCCGAAAGCCGTACAGCAGCTGCTTTAGTCCAAATTTAATAAACGATTTTCCATTCACCGCCACATATTCTTTTTGTCCACTAATGCGCCTCAAACACCGATTTTTTCTTTCTGTTTTTCGATAAAAAGCGATTCTTGTATCTGCCGCCATCGGAACCTTATCAAATGGGCTCACACGAAGTGAAATCCAATTCTCCAGCTCCACATTTTCTGCCTTAATGACGACTTTCTGTTCAATATAGAAATAAGGAGATCTATGTTTTTTTCGCTTATCCCCAACCGGTGTTGTTCGCACTTGAAAATTCAATTCATCCGCATATTTCTCAGCATTTCGAATAAATCTTTCATAATCCTTTCGAAGCATTCCGACCTCATACACATCATCCCAGCAATAATCCGGCAGTGCATGATAATGCACGCCATATACTAGCAAATCACCAAATGCAAAAAATCGCAGCCCTTCTCGCTGGCAAACGGTCTCCATTACAGATAACAATCCACCGACACTTTCAGTCATCTGTTCGCCTGCAATGGATATATTTAAATTATCTGATACATCATTTCTAAATGATTCCATTCTATCCCTTTCTTCGTCACATCGTCTTCAACACTTCATATATCCGATCTCTTTGATGATTGTCTTTGTGTATGAAAAATCCCTGCATTTTCTCCAAATAACAAGAATCTATTGGCGCATCCATCATTTCAATTAACTGATTTACGGCATCCTCTTCATTCTGAACGAAGGGGCCGAACCCATCCTCCAGTGGCAAATCCAATCTGTAATAGTGATTCATTCCGGACTTAAACAACTCATAATCAGGTACGAAATACAGTATTTTTCGATGCAAGTACACGAAGTCAAAAACAAACGAAGAGAAATCCGTAATGAACATCTCGTAATCTGCAGCATTGATATCATCGGCAATCAGATTCACTCGTCCCGACTTCGAGTAGATGGTATTGCCATATCCCTTAAAGATTGGATGCAATTTAATGTCCAGAGTGTATCCGTGTTCCGAAAGTGCCTTATCAAGTCGATCATCATTTACAAAGCGCATAATAGATTTATAAAAAAACGAATCAGTAAATCGTTTCTCATTGCAAACCCAATCATTCTCTTTCCGGTCTATCAAATACCTTCTCCATGTTGGAGCATATAATATTTTCTTTTCTGGTTTTTGACGTTCATCAATGTAGTCATATCTCGGCATTCCTGCCTCGATCAGATTCTCCCGTTCAAACCCATAGTTATTCACAAGGTTTCCTTCTTCATAATGAGAGGAGATTACCTCCTTATCGATTTTCATTCTGTCCAGAGAGTATTTCCAAGGAATGTGTGCATGCAACACACCATGTTGGAGATACACAATCTTCGGGTAGTCCAGTAGATGAGTATATTTCTTAAAGTCACTCATTTCCATTGGTGAGTAAGTATATACTTCGGCATACGATATGGCAACAACCTCTGCCATCAAAAACAGCATCACATGCTTTCGTGACCCAAATCGCACGATGCGATTCTGAAGATTTGCTGGAAAGTATTTCTTTTTTTTCTTATAGTTATCTTCATCCAAAATATAGAAACGTTCGATTCCATCGTTTCTGTTTACATCGTGTTCGAATTGATAGAATCCATTATCTTTTGTAACGTTTTCACAGTCGCAATACAGCCAAATAGGAGAAGACTTCTTCTTTTTGTTATTCAATCTATATTGCGTTATTGCGGAACCGATATTTTCCCGTGCAATCTGAGGAAACAAACGCCGCCTTCTATTCATCGCACTTGCCGCATCGAGAGTCCTCACGATAAATCCGTTCGCACGGAAACTGTATCGGAGCTCTAATTTACCTCTGATTAAGGAATCATTGCGCCCACGTCGGAATGGCACATGGTTACCGAAATGCATGTCCGTTTCATATTGCTTTCCACCAGCCAAAACTATAAATCTAAATTTGTTCACCGTATTCGCATCTATTTCTACCTCAAAATTGTAGAACTTATTTGTAATTTCATGAGTATGGAATCGACTCATGGAACTGGGCTTTAGTGGGACTGGAATCGTTGAATCGCCTAAGCCGCATAGAACTTCAAGTGATACATCTTCCATCACGTTGGAATACAACGGTTTCAAAACCCCGGAAAGTTTGATTACACTTCCTTCAATGCGACATTTTTCAAGGGTCAAGTGTATCTTCTTTTCCGAAAGGACTACCTTCTCATCACAAAAAACATCAATGCTCTTCGCGCCAAAATGAACACTAAAATTGTCTGATTTCATCTTAAGCCAGTACAAACGATGCTCTTTCTCGACATTGGGATGATGAATAATAATCTCATCGTCACATCGACTTAATAAGTCGATTATTCTATTCCAAGCCTCCTGATACCGCTCCTCATCATAGTGATATGGTAGCAGTTTGTTAGCTACCAACTTCCAACTTAAATCATTTATATATAAAGCTTGAATATAGTATGGAACGTGCTCCAAAAATTCAGAAAACTCATCCTCCCATAATTTCATAGTGCGTTCAAAAAGGTAGTACGAATGCAACATCGTATTTGTAGTGCTATTACTGCTTTGTATATAATAATACTCCGCATTATCACAATACCCAATCTTTTGTTTTTCCTTCAGTGTATCGATATTATATTTCTGATCTTCGTGGTAAAACAAATTTTCAGAAAAAAGCACATTATTCTCAAATTTATTTTTTACACAAGTATTCATCGTCGTATGACATATAAATGAATTTCCCGGTTCGGTCAAGTCATACACACCCTTGGATTTTAACACCTCATATCGAAAATGCAGGTCTTGTTCCTCTCCATCCTTGATTGAAATAATCTTATATGTGACAACGTCAATCTCATCGTAGTGCTGATCGAAGAAATTGCAGACATTCTCAATCGTGTATTTGCTGAAATAATCATCTGGGTCCAAATACATGATGTACTTTCCCGTTGCGTGTTTGATACCGAAATTTCTTGCCTGTGCCGGTCCTCCGTTTTCCTTCATATAACACTTAAAATTGCTGTATTTCTCTGAGTACCGCTTCATTATATCCAACGAATTATCTTCCGAACCATCATCAATCATCAGCACTTCCACCATCTGCGGGGCAATGCTCTGATTCAAAATGGACTGGAAGCAAGTATCTAACCATTCCGCCATATTATATATGGGAATGATTAATGACACTCTATATTCATAGTTATCGGTGTTTCCCATTTCTCTCTGTCGATTTGTTCCGTTCATTGCACTCCATGTTATCCATATATCGCTACTACTCGGTTCTTTATAATTAAGTACCACAACCTACGATACATATTTTTCATACATAGCCAATTATACACTATAAGTTTTCTTATCTTATCTTTTTCATGAACGTATAGTTTTTTTCAATAATTCACTATATCACTGCATCCTATAACGAATCTCTTTCTTTTCTTGCTTATAACTCAAGAGAATTTTCATTCAGCAAGAACTCATACAATCCGAGATGAAGGATTCCGTCCTCGTCTGTCCAAGGCTTCATTGATGTTTTTGTGACAATAATTTTTTTAAAGAAATCCCTTGTGCTTTTCAAAGGTCTGAGTTCAGTTTCGAGTTTTGACTGTTCTGAAACGCTCAGTGCGGATTGTATATAATATTTTTTTAGTCCTCTGTTTACTACAAAATCAATCTCACACTGTTTTTTAGTTCTTTTGCCCGCATTGGTTTCCATAATCTCTACAACTCCGACATCAACTGAATATTCGCGACACAAAAGCTCATTATAAATAATATTCTCCATTATGTGCGTTTCTTCCTGCTGTCTGAAATTAAGTCTTGCGTTGCGGAGTCCGATATCCGTGCAATAATACTTTGATGGATACTCAAAATATCGCTTGCCTTTAACATCATATCGTTTTGCGTTACTGAACAAGAACGATTCAACAAGATAATTTAAATAATTTGAAACAGTCGTACTTGAGACCTTTATGTTTTTTACCGTCCGCAAAGTATTTGAAATTTTGTTTGCATTGGTAAGTGAACCGACAGAAGAGCACAGGTCATCCGTCAATTCGCTAAGTACGTCCGGTAATTCTATATCATAACGCTCTGCAATATCTTTGAAATATACTTCTGTAAAAAGAGCTTGTAAGTAGTTTACCTTCTCTGCATCGCTATTTTTTGTTAAAACAAGTGGCATTCCACCGTATAAAGCATACTCTTCATATGCATCGGATTTATCTCCACCCACAAATGAATAATACTCTTTGAACGAGATCGGATAAATCTTAACCTCATCGCCTCTTCCTCGAAAAGCTGTCAACACATCTTTTGTAAGCATTTTTGAGTTGCTACCTGTTACATAAATATCGACATTGCGAAGTCTCATAAGACCATTGAGCACATTATAGAGCTTGATGGTCTCAGGATTTTTAAGTTCGTCATTTGTGATGGCATATTGCACCTCATCAATAAGAATATAATACATATCCGAATTAACAATTTTTCCACGAATGTATTTTGACAATTCATCCGGATTACGGTACTTCACAAAGAGATCATCATCCAAAGCAATCGAAATAATTTGTTTTTCATCTATTCCATTTTCTATTAAGTAATCATGGAATAGATTGAAAAGCAGGAAACTCTTTCCACACCTTCTTATTCCTGTAATAACTTTAATAAGTCCGTTTTCCATTTTGCCAATAATTCTATTAAGATATACATCACGTCTAATAACATTCTGCATTATAGCTCTCCTGTCACTTAAAACTTACGGGTATTTTACCCTAACTTCTAAGTGGAGCATACCATACTTTTGGGGATCAAGCAAGTACGCACTGGAAACTTAGGTGCATTTTCCCCTAACTTCTCAGTATAAAAAACGCGGAGTTCACACCCCATCGGCGGACTCCGCGTTCATTAACTTTCTTTTACAATAAAATTCTCAATCGGCTATTTCTCAACCTTATAGACCAGTGCCTCGTTCTCGTAATCGCCCATCAGCCAGATGATGGTTCCGTCAATCAGAACGCCGGAAAGAACGAAGCGCAGGTAAATAATTCACTAGTACTTAATTCGGAAATAATCCAGGTTTGACTTATATCGATCCTGCGCTGTCAAACAGGTGTCCATCAGATAGCCTTGCAGATTATTCCATTCTTTGAGTCCACGGTAATAATACAATTTCAAATCTTCTTCAATAATGAATGGAACGATGTTGTATTTCAGGCATTCCTTGAACATGATTAGACGGCCGACTCGCCCATTTCCATCTTGAAAGGGGTGAATCCGTTCGAACCGTACGTGGAAATCCAGAATATCCTCCAATGACTTCATCTTTTTGCCGTTATACTCGGATAGCAATTCTTTCATCCGATCTGCAACTTCCTCCGGCAGGGCCGTATCCATTCCTCCTACTTCATTCGGCACCTTCTTATAATCACCCACATTGAACCACTCTATCCGAGAATCGCTAGTACCATTTTTCAATGTCTGATGTAATTCTTTAAAGAACCGTTCTGTCAAAGGTGCTTTTGCATGGTCAATAATCATATCAATACAACGGAAATGATTTGCCGTTTCTATCACATCGTCTACGCTCAGTACTTCTTTCTCTACACCGACTGTATTCGTCTCAAAAATGTATCGGGTCTGATCGTGAGTGAGGCGGCTTCCCTCCATATGATTGGAGTTATACGTCAAGTCAATCTGTGTTTTGTGGTAGATTCCGCCAGAGTATTTACGTGCTTTTTCGCTTCGAAGTATATCCAGCAAATCATTTCTCTGAACAATTTTCTTATTGGAACGTTCTGGCTTTTCTGCATTTTCCGGAATATTCCATATCTTTCCGGAACGAAATGCCCCCGGTACACGTCCCCTAGCACAGTAATTTCGTACGCTTCGATCCGAAACCTTCCATTTCGCTGCAATTTCCGAAACCGAAAGATACTTCATTCGTTCACCTCCTATCATTCTGCAAATCAAATTGGGTGTAATTAGTATATCATATATTCGGCAAAAACTATACTCTAAAATCTTCCATATGAGTGTTTTTTGCCGTTTGAACACAACCGCATATAATAAGGTAGAGTTTAGGGCTGTCGCACTAAAAAGTACGGAAGCCTCTTTTTCGTGCGACAGCCCCATATTCTTTTTACAATCATTCATCCGTTTTCGTTACGCGGATTTTGACTTGTTTTTTATTCGAATAACCTGATAAATTAATATGCCGACAAGAGTCATCAAGGATGTCAGTATTCCGGCATGAAGCCAAGGAGTCGAATACTTTAATTGAATATGATGCTTTCCCGGGGTTAGTGGAATCGCCATATACATTCCGTTTGCTTTTACTATTGAAGACTTCTCTCCGTCCACTTTCGCAGACCACCCCGTTGAATACGGAATCGAAAGGAACAGCATCTCGTTTCCGGTACATTCAACCGATCCGGAAACAGTATCATTCCCGATTGAAATGTTCCTGCATGGTGTGAGCTTTGAAATATCCTCCATGTATTTCGCGGTATCGTTTTCATATACACCGATGCTTTTATACGTATATTCCGCCGGCTTCGCAAATACAATTTTAACGGAATCGTATCCTTCCTCGCTTTTTCCCAAATAACAGGTCACGCCATCTTTTGGTGCATACCAGTAATGATAGGATGACAATACCGTCGCTGTCTTTTCATAATCCGAAACGCGAAAATCCCCCTTCTTTTGTCCGCGGCACCAAATATCTGAACTCGTTCCAAAGATAAGCGAACACATGGATTTATCGGCCTCTTTTATCTCCAACCCATTCATCCACAGATACAATTCCCCTTTCATCGGTTTTTTAAAATGCAATATAAGTGCTCCTTTTTCTTTCTTCACCAGTATTCTCTTTTTTGTTAAGTTCACATCTTTCGTTTCTACTTTATATGGAAGGGAGTTCATTCGTTTCTTTGGAGTTATTGTCTTAATGTTCGGAATTCTTGTATCCGTCACAACCCCTTGAAGCATCGCCTCTTGGCGATTCAGCGGATTCATACTTGTGACAGCTTTCCTTGAGATACGCTGCTTGTACAAGAAAGCATTGCCCAGATAATGTTTGTTCTCATACAATCCCTCTTCGATTTTCTTATATCCGGCCGGCACGCCTTCGTTATCTTTCGAATCTGTCGTATAATATTTCACCCCAGCTAAATCCAGCAAAGCTCGCCGTCCATCCAATCCATTTAATCCGCAATTCGGTCTCATTGAATTCAGTTGTAAATCTGTGCAATAGCGCTGGAAGTTCTTATCCATGATGCTCCACCAAAATGTGGTTCCTCGCACTTGATTGGCACACTCTACATTCATATTCGTTTCTCTTTTCTCCACCCGATAGAATTCTTTCTGATTTGCAGTTCCGCGGATTTTTGAAATAGACGGTGCTGTAAAATATGCGTTTAAATCATCTGCTCTCACGAATTGCTTAACAAAACTACCGTATGCGGGTGAGAAAATTACACAAATACCAACGATTACGGACAGAATCGTTACTTCTCCAAGAATCAGGTTTCCGTGTGCTTTGAAACCCGGCAATGTATTTACCGCCCACAAAACGAGCATCGTTAGAAGAAGCAGTACGTCATACGAATACCCATCGGATGAATTTCCATCTATAGAGTGTGCGATGCACGTATATACGACAACCATCATCGTCAAAACAATTAACTGTTTCTTTTCTAATTTACACAGCTTATCTCCCAGTCCCATATATACCATTGCAACAGCCAATGCAAATGCGTAACTCCACCGGTTCGTTGCATAACCAAAACCATTTAAGATGCGTCCGCATAAGGGAATGCACATAATGAGTAAACTGCTCACAACGGCAATTTTCATGGTCTTCCATTGATTTCCCTTTTGCATTATTAAGAGAAACAAGCATATCAATCCAAGAGGAATTCCGCCTATAACGGTATGATATGCAAACATCCCATGGAATTTTCCCAAATGGACAAATAACTGCTTATAAAAATTCATCGGATACAGAAACAGTGATTCGATATATCCGGTAATCAATCCAATTCTATAATTATTTAAAAACGCGTGCACTGTCGGAAATAGGACAACTCCGGATAATAATCCGCCCACCAAATAGGCTGCACATACATTTTTGCAGATTTGTATGCTCTCACTGGCCGTACTTTTCTTGCACCGCAACCGAATACACAAATACAGCATGCTTAGAATCACATTGCTGTAAAAGAAATAATAATTTGTTAAGAACGAATAGAATGTAACCGCAGCCAACGGCGCCTTCCGATTCTCCTGCATCAATATCTCTATCGCCCACAGTATTACCGGAAAAAGGTAACACCCATGCATGAAGTTCGGGAAGTAGAAAAAATACTCAATATTAAAAAAGGAGTACAGCAATCCACCCATGGCGGTTCGCCAGCCATCCGTCTTCCTTATATAATTTGAATAAAGACAAAAGGCTTCCCCGGAAAGGAAAATCTTTATCCATATCATCAGCTTATAACTTCTTGTCAGTCGATTTGGGAACAGAGCGACGGAAATCCAGCAGATTGGATCCAGAAAATCATATGCATTCAAGGTTGTCAATGGATCTGCCCCTTGCCCTAAGGTATACCAAAAATGCGGTATTTGAAATAGTTTCCCATTCGCGATGCCACTCACAATCTTATGTTGATAATCCCGTATATATTGCAGTGCAACATAATGCTGCCCCCATCCATCCGGATTCCATACATAGGTTATTTTTCCACTGCTAAAGTACGAATCCATCACAAGGATTGGAATGATTAAAAATACTGCATATAGAATATATGATTTGTATTTCTCCCACCACGATGCTCTTATATTCAATGTTCTTCTTTCCCTTTCACTAATTCAACATATCGCTCCTGACAGCGAATCAAGTCCTTCTCAAAATCCTGGCGGTCTTTCTTCCGCAATGTATGTAATATTATTCCGGAAAAAAAAGACTGCAGTCCCGCAATAACCGTAAATCCACATACGATTAAAGTAGGGAAATTCGGCACAAGCCCCGTCTTCCGGTAATTAATGAATATCGGGACAAAAAACACGGCCGCCACTAGAAACAATACCAGCGCAATCCCGCTAAAAAAAGCTCGCGGTTTATATGTTTCGAACAGGCTCACAATTGTCCGAATCACCTTTACCCCGTCTGAAAAGGTATTCAATTTCGATGAACTTCCATCCGGTCGGTCTCGGTATTCCACGACAACATTTGCCACGTTCATGTTCTTGTCAATCGCATGAATGCTCATTTCCGTTTCAATCTCGAATCCCTTGGACAAAACCGGAAATGTTTTTACGAACCGGTAACTGAACGCACGATATCCAGTCATGATATCTCGGATGTTGCTTTTGAACAGCTTATTGATGCTTTTTCGGACCAGCGCATTTCCGAAATTATGGAAACGCCGTTTGTTTTCATCGAAATATGTAGATGAAAGCCGATCTCCCACTACCATGTCGGCCTGACCTTCCAATACCTGCTTCACCATTTCAATGGCGGCCTCCGCCGGATAAGTATCATCCCCATCCGCCATGATGTAGCACTCCGCATCCACTTCCCGAAACATCCGACGAATCACGTTTCCCTTACCTTGAAGCGTTTCTTTACGCACAATGGCACCGGCATCACGGGCCACTGCTGACGTCCGATCGTTCGAATTATTATCGTATACATATACTGCTGCATCTGGCAACGTTTTCTTGAAATCCGTTACTACCTTTCCGATGGTTCTTTCCTCATTGAAACAGGGAATCAGCACCGCAATTTGCTCCATATATTTACTCCTAATTTATGATTATCCAATTTATTTTACCCCCCCTTATTGGAATTTGTCAAGGCGCTAATTGCATTCGTGTATAAAAACTGCGGAGCCCACACCCCATCGGTGGACTCCGCATTCATTTGTTTTCTTTTACAATAAGCGTCTCAATCGTCTATTTCTCTACTTCATAGCCCAGCGCCTCGTTCTCGTAATCGCCGCGGGCTTTCTTCAGCTCTACGTAGCGATCCCAGACGCCCTCCTCGTCCTCGATGCCAACGGTCTTCGGGTCGAAGATTGGATCCAGTCCCAGGTCTTTCTGCTTCTTCCAGTCTTTGACGATCCTCAGAATCATCGGGGTCATGCACAGCACCGCGAAGGTGTTGATCCACAGCATGCAGCCCACACCGATGTCGCCCATCGGCCAGATGATGGTTCCGTCAATCAGAACGCCGGAAAGAACGAAGAGCAGGTACAGGATACGGATGAAGGTAACCACTCTCTTGTCGGCCTTGAAGAGGTATCTGCACACCGACTCCAGCTGTACCCCGTAGGAAAGCATGGTGGTGTAGATGAAGATGGTAATCATCACTGCCAGAATGATGACGCCGAACTGGCCAGCTACCGTCTTGATGGCTTCCTGCATGTAGGATACGCCGTACTCCACTCCCGGCACATGGGCTACCAATGTCTTTGCTGTAGCGCCCGCATCGGCGGACACGTTGTAGGTGTCTGCGCAGAGGATGGAAAGACCCGTGCAGGTGCAGACCAGAATGGTGTCTACGTATACGGACAGGCCCTGTACGAGGCCCTGCTTTACTGGGTGAGAGGTGTTGGTGGTGGAAGAGATGATTGGGCTCATTCCATTACCCGCATCGTTGGAGAAGAAGCCTCTCTTGATTCCCCAGGATACGCAGGCCCCGATGATGCCGCCGTAGATGGCGTGCTTTCCGAATGCGCTGGTAAAAATATCTGCAAACATTCCCGGAACTCTTCCGGCATTCAGCACCATGATTACGATGGTAATCAGAAGGTATACGGCACACATGGCTGGTGCAATCAATTCTGCAACCTGTCCCACTCTCTTGACGCCGCCCATGATAACGATTCCCACGAAGAATACCAGTCCCACACCGGTGACGATGGCCGGAATGCCAAAGGCATTGCTCATGGCCGTGGCTGCGGTCTGGGTCTGCATGGATGGAAGCAGGAATCCCGGTCCGATGAATACGGCGATGCAGAACAATACGGCGATAATCTTACCCACCGTCTTGTTCTTGAAGCCCTTCTCCATGTAGTAATATGGACCACCGGTCAGTTCGCCCAGGTTCTTAGTCTTGTATGCCTGACCCAGGATACACTCTACCATTCCGGTGGATGCTCCCAGCAGGGCTGCGGCCCACATCCAGAACAGGGCGCCTGGGCCACCCATGAAGATAGCGGTGGCGGTTCCGGCGATGTTACCGGTTCCGACACGACCGCCTACTGTGGTAGCCAATGCCTGGAAGGCACTGAGGCCCTTGGCTTCGCCCAGTTCGTCGGATTCTTTCTCGAACATGTACTTGAACATGGACTTAAATCCGGTGAACTGCAGGCCCTTGAGCCGGATGGTGAACCAGATTGCGGCACCTCCCAGGAAGAACAGACATGCCGGGTGCCAGACGATGTCGTTCACGATAGTTATGATTCTTTCAAATAATTCCATAGCGTAAGATACTCCTTTGTTATAACACTCCCATTCTAGCAAAGGTTCCCCCTTAGGTGAAATCAAAAAAGAATATACGCTGTTATAGATTAATCCTATAACAGCGCATACTCCCATCATTTACATTATCAGTAAAGTAGCAAAAAAGGAACTACTGTAATGCCTTTGCCGTTTCCACGATGTTCTCCACCGTGATGCCGTTCTTCGCCAGCAGTCTTTCGTAAGGTGCCGACTCGCCGAACTGATCCTGGATACCGATTCTCTTAACGATACCCACGCCGCCTTCTGCCGCCACTTCACACACAGCGCTGCCCAGACCATTGATAATATTGTGGTCCTCGATTGTAATGATTTTGCCGATATCCTGGAGGCAGGCCTTTACACAGTCTACATCCAGTGGCTTGATGGTATGCATATCGATAACGCGGGCGGAAATTCCTTCCTTTGCCAGCGCCTCCGCTGCACGGATTGCCAGGATTACCGTGTCTCCGTTTGC
>JAUNEW010000083.1:2133-4827 GCA_030525365.1 Eubacteriales bacterium | reverse complement strand
CGGACGGGTTACGACATTCGGGATTTCGGCGGAAATACTTTTATCATCAAGGGGATTCCGCCCTATATGACACTGACGGAAGCGGAGCGTTTCGCGAAGGATATTATGGAACAGCAGGAGAATGAAGTGCACCTCCATCAGAACGCACCCGTGGTGGATAAGCTGATAATGCATTCCTGCAAGGCGGCGGTGAAGGCAAACGATGTGCTGTCGGAACGGGAAATTAAAGACCTGTTGGATTCCCTTTCGAAATGCGTAAATCCATTCAGCTGTCCCCATGGTCGGCCTACATTCATCCGGATGTCCCGGTACGAACTGGAACGTTCATTCAAAAGAAAATAACGTAAGGAAAGAACTATGAATACGAGCAACAAGACTGTCTACATTATCGCCGGACCTACGGCAGTGGGAAAGAGCGTTATCGCCCATTATCTGGCACGACGAATTGACGGAGAAATCGTGAATTGTGACTCCATCCAGCTGTACAAGTACCTGGATATCGGAAGTGCAAAGCCCACCGAAGAGGAGATGAAAATCGTGCCGCATCATCTGTATGGGGTCATTGATCCGAAGGAATCCATGACGGTGGCCAAATATCAGAAGATGGCACTAGAGACAATCGATGAGATTCTCTCCCGAGGCAAGACGCCGATTCTATGTGGAGGTACCGGCCTCTACATTAACTCCGTTCTCTACGACATGGATTTCGCGGCTAGTCCGGCAGATGGCGGAAAACGCCGAAAGGAGCTGGAAGAAATGGCCGAGAAGATGGGGAAAGAGTACATGTACGAATTCCTTTCCGCCATCGATCCGAAGTCCGCAGAACGAATTCACCCGAACAATACGAGAAAAGTAATTCGGGCCATTGAAGCCTACGAATTCGGCTCCAATGTGAAGGATTTGAATCGCTGCACGCTGCGAGAGGGATATAATTTCAAACTCTTTGGCATCACCATGGACAGGGAGTGGTTGTATGACCGGATTAACCGGAGAGTCCTTAAGCTGGTGAAAGCCGGACTACTGGACGAAATCAAGAAGCTTCGAGAAATGGGCTACGATGAGACCGCTCCGGCCCTTAAGGGCATCGGTTACAAGGAATTCTTCGCTTACTATAACGGAGAAATTCCGGAGCTGAAAGACGCGGTAATGACCGTGATGAAGGATACCCGCCACTACGCAAAGCGGCAGCTTACCTGGCTCAAACGCTACGAGGGCATCATCCATTGGATTGAAATCCAGCGAAACGAGTCTGTGGGCACGGTCATCGACGAAATTCTGAGGGCGGAATAGCACGGGATTATCATGAAAGAATACAGAATTCATAACAAAAGCGACAAGCCGGACAACATTGTGGAGCAGGAGAACGATATTTTTCTCGAATGCGAGGAGTTAGAGGAAAAGCTTCCCCGCTTTCTCCGCACCTACTTCATCTACCTTAAGGGAAACGTGCTTCCGCGGACGCGTCTGGCCTATCTCCACGATGTGTACTTCTTTTTCCAGTACCTGGTAAAAGAAACTTCCCTGACCGACGGGGATGACCCGAAAGATATAACGCTGGCGGAGCTCAATCAAGTAACGGCCATGGACGTGAATATTTTCATCGACTACTGCCGGAAATACAAGGTGGAGACCGAGAAAGGAACCGTCATCTACGAGAACAATAACAAAACACTTTCTCGGAAGAAATCCTCTATTTCTGTGTTGTTTAAACAGCTGTATCGAGATGGACTGGTGGAGCAGAACATCACCGACGGCTTCGATCCCATCCGAGTTCCTAAGCCGGGAGAGAAGGAAATCAAAGCCCTTCAGGACGATGAGGTGATGGTGATGCTGGATGCGGTCAGCACCGGCGCCCATCTAACGGACCACGAGCGCATCTACTGGGAGAAGACGAAACTCCGGGACAAGGCCATCCTCATCCTGTTCCTAACCTATGGCCTTCGGCTGTCGGAACTCCAGCAGCTGAACGTATCTTCTTTTAACTTCACTAGAGGAGAGTTCCAGATCTACCGGAAGCGGGGAAAGGAATCCACCATGCCCATCAACCGCTCCGTGGAGATGGTGATGAAGGATTATTTAAACAACGAACGGGAACACATCGTGGTTCAGAACGAGGAGGACGGGGACGCCCTGTTCCTGTCCCTTCAGGGAAAGCGAATGACCCAGCGGGCCATTCGTGAACTGGTAAAAAAATATACATCCATTCCGCTGCACACCGGCCGGAAAGAGGGGTACAGCCCCCACAAGCTGCGGGCCACCGCAGCCACCAGCTTGATTGGCCGAGGAAATTCCATCTACGACGTGCAGGCTCTTCTGGATCACGAACAGGTGACCACCACCCAGCTTTACGCATCCCACAAAATCAACGTAAAGCGGGACTTGGTCAAAGACATGGAATGGGAAATCGAAAGAGAGGAAGAATAGAAAATTGGCAGAGAAGCTATACAAAGAACATTTAATCAGAGATTTCGGAATCCGCCGGGACATCTTGGACTATTTGGACAAGGCCGAAGAGGCCCTCAAGGATTCCTTCGATTTGCAGGACGAATTCTGCGCCATCAATCAGCTGAAGGTACTAAAGGCCTTCCAGGACAACCGGATTAACGACACCCACTTCGGATGGAACACGGGATATGGTTACGACGACGCGGGAAGGGAAGCGGTGGAGAAAGTCTACGCCTCCATCTTCCACAC
>JAUNEW010000083.1:0-2033 GCA_030525365.1 Eubacteriales bacterium | reverse complement strand
CCGGACATCATTGTTATGGTGGATAATTGTTATGGAGAGTTCGTGGACACGCAAGAACCGACGGATTTCGGGGTGGACGTAATGGCAGGATCCCTGATTAAGAATCCGGGCGGCGGTCTGGCACTCTCCGGCGGCTACATTGTGGGCCGCGAAGATTTAATCGAAAGAATTTCGTATCGGCTGACCTGTCCGGGAATTGGTGCAGAATGTGGACTTACTTTTGGCCAGAATAGAGCGGTGCTCCAGGGAATGTTCCTGGCACCGAAGGTGGTCAATGCCGCCGTCAAGGGGGCATCCCTTCTGGGTGCAGTATACGACAGCTTAGGATTTGAAGTCATGCCGCCGGCATTCTCCAAGCGGAGCGATATCGTGCAGGCCATTGAATTCCGAGATCCGGAGAAGACCATTGCCTTCTGCCAGGCTATCCAGTCCGCATCTCCGATTGATTCTTATGTAACGCCGGTTCCATGGGACATGCCGGGATACGAGGATCAGGTCATCATGGCGGCAGGCGCCTTCGTCCAGGGTTCTTCCATTGAACTCAGCGCGGATGCCCCTCTTCGGGAGCCTTATATCGCATACTTCCAGGGAGGTCTGACCTACGAACATGCCCGGTACGGAATTATCAAGAGTCTGGACACGATGGTGAAGAAAGGCCTGATTGATGTCAACCGAAAAGAGAACAAATTCTAAAGAATCAAAAAAATTCATAGAAGCTACACAGCAAAGCACAACAGATTACGGAATCCGCGAAGAAAACCATCGGAAGATTCCGAACCATCAGGAGCGGAAGGCATTCCGAAAGGATCTGATGCAGGGTGTGCACAGCAATCTGCAGGAAACATCGAAACGAGAGAGGCGGGTGGCCTTTGGCAAGTTGATGGTTCTGGGCGTGATTCTAATCGTCATTCCGGTTCTTCTGACGATATATTGCCGGGATACACTGCTGAGCACGGATTTCTGGAACCAGCTTCCATCGAAACTTTCCAGTCATCCGCTGTTGTCCGCACTGGCGTTAGTGGCTCTGCAGATTATACAGATTGTCATCTGCATCCTGCCGGGACAGCCCATTCAGCTGGCTTCTAGCTACATGTACGGGGTGTTCGGCGGATACTGCATCGCCATTATCGGCGCCACCCTGGGCTGCATGGTAACCTATCAGATTGCCCATTTCCTAGGGTCCGATGCCATGCATCTGATGTTCGGCAAAGAGAAGGTGGCCAGCTACATGCGGAAGCTGAACAGCAGCAAGGCGCTGACTATCGTGTTCTTGATTTATCTGGTTCCGGGAATTCCGAAAGACCTGGTCAGCTACATCGCCGGCATTTCAGATATCGAACTGAAGCCTTTTCTCTTGGTTTCCACCCTGGGGCGGTCTCCGGGAATTCTAGGAAGCCTGCTGATTGGCTCCTTCTGGTCCTCGAAGAACTACACGGGAATTGCGGTGGTTGCAGCGGTGATGCTCTTCCTTCTGGTGTGGTGCGTCCGGAACCGCAAAGACATTATGAAAAAAATTGAATCCTACGAGGAGGAACAATGAAGAAACAGAAACAGCAGGGAACCAAAACCAATGCCATGCGCATACTGGATCAACAGGGCATTTCCTATTCCACCGCCCATTACGATTACGATGAGTCGGATTTGTCGGGGAATCACGCAGCAGCGTTCCTAGGCCTTTCGGAAGACGAAATTTTCAAGACATTGGTCACGAGAAATGCCGCGAACGAACTGTTCGTATTCGTGGTTCCGGTATCCGGGGAACTGGATCTCAAGAAGGCCGCAGCTGCGTCTGGCCAGAAGAAGTTGGAAATGGTTCACGTGAAGGAGTTGGTGGGACTTACCGGATACATGCGAGGAGGATGCACTCCGATCGGTATGAAGAAGGAGTTTCCTACCTATGTAGACGAAACCGCCATGCTCTTCGACCGCATCTACCTTTCCGCCGGGAAGAGGGGAGAACAGCTTATCATGAACGCAGATGACCTGATTCGGGTGGTTCATGGAGAGTATGCGGATTTGGCGAAATAGTATAG
>JAUNEW010000082.1 GCA_030525365.1 Eubacteriales bacterium | reverse complement strand
GTCTTCGAGAGCACACTGAATCCGGAAACTCGGCGTTCCGGTGGCATGCACTACACCAGCATTGAGAACATCCACAAGGTTATCGATCCACTGTTCTTAGATGGGCTAAAAGAAGAACTTCAAGAAATCCTAAGTGTTCCGGTGACCAAGACCCGGGAAAAGCGACTGCAGGAATTCCAGCAGAAACTGGCCAGCCTCCGGTGGCTGGATCCGGCTTCCGGCAGCGGAAATTTCCTAACGGAAACCTACATCAGCATCCGCAGACTGGAGAACGAAGTCATCAAAGCCCTGTACGGCGGACAGATTGCCTTCGGATTCGAGAACGCCTCGCCGATTCAGGTGTCTATCAACCAGTTCAACGGCATCGAAATCAACGACTTTGCCGTAACCGTCGCCAAGACTGCTCTCTGGATTGCGGAATCCCAGATGATGAAGGAAACCGAAGACATCGTCCACATGAATCTGGACTTCCTTCCTCTCACTACCAACGCCCACATTGTGGAGGGCAACGCCTTGCGACTGGACTGGGAGGAAGTGGTGCCAAGGGAAGAGCTGAACTACATCATGGGAAATCCGCCCTTCATCGGATATTCTCTCCAGAGCAAAGAGCAGAAAAGTGATATTCTGTCCATCTATGTGGATGAGAGAGGAAAAGCGTACAAGACTGCGGGCAAAATCGACTATGTATCCGGCTGGTATTTCAAGGCTTCCCAGTTCATGGGGGGAACGGGGATTCGGACGGCTTTCGTATCCACCAATTCCATCACCCAGGGGGAACAGGTAGCGGGAGTGTGGAAGCCGCTGTACGAACGGTTCGGCATTCACATTGATTTCGCCCATCGAACCTTCCGCTGGGACAGCGAAGCCAGCCTGAAGGCCCACGTGCACTGCGTGATTGTGGGATTCAGCGTTGCGGAGAATCCGAACAAGAGAAGATTGTACGAAGGGGAGCGCTACAAGGAAGTCGAGAATATTAATGGGTATTTGCTGGAGGCGCCGAATGTTTTTCTTGAAAGCCGTGCAACATCCTTATGTCCGGTTCCAAAGATGTCTTCAGGAAATAGACCAGCTGACGGAGGGCATCTGATAATTGAAGAAAGTGAATATGAGGAATTTGTTAAGGCAGAACCCGGGGCACGTCCATACATTAGACGACTCAGCGGTGCAAATGAATTTATTAACAATAAGAAAAGATGGTGCTTATGGCTTGTTGATGCATCTCCGAAAGAAATACGAAAGATGCCGCATGTCATGAAACGTATAGAGTTATGTAAGAAAGATAGATTGTCTGGTGCTGCAGATAGAAGAAAATTAGCTGATACACCGGCACTATTTCGAGAGACGAAAAATCCGAATACTGCGATTGTCGTCCCGAGGCACTCTTCTGAAAATAGAAAGTACATACCATTTGGATTTATAGGAAAAGAAATGATACTAACTGATGCAGCTATGTGCATTCCAGATGCCACACTCTACCACTTCGGCATCCTCACCTCCAATATCCATATGGCCTGGATGCGGGCGGTATGCGGACGACTTAAAAGCGACTACCGCTATTCCAAGGATATCGTCTACAACAACTTCCCCTGGCCGGAACCGACGGAAGAGCAGAAGGCACGGATTGAGAAGACGGCACAGGGGATATTGGATGCCAGAGCTCTGTACCCAGAGTGCAGCCTGGCGGATCTCTACGACGAGGCCACCATGCCGCCGGAACTCCGGAAGGCCCACCAGCAGAACGACATGGCGGTGATGCAGGCCTACGGATTCAAGAAGGGCAGCGATGCCTACCACTACGAGAGCGCCTGCGTTGCTGAGCTGATGAAGCGTTATCAGAAGCTAGTGGCGGAAACGGAGAAGTAGTATAACTTGCTTTTAGAAAAGGAGCTGGAAATGGAAGTTGAAAAGAAAATAAGAAATGCTGCAGAGCTTGAATTTGCTGTTTTCTGCATTGAAAATGTTGCTAGCAAACTGGACGTAGATGCGAGACGTGTATACAAAGCGTTGACGGAGGAAAGCAATATTTTGAATGAATATATCATACCAGAATACGATATTCTTCATACCCAGAGCAAAGAATATATTATTGAAGATATTTTGGATGTTATGAAAGAAAGAGGGGTAGAGGTATGATTTTGTACCATGGTTCATTCCTAGAGATAGCGAAACCAGATTTGACACATTCACGGCTGAATGTGGATTTTGGTCGAGGTTTCTATGTAACCCCATTACATGAGCAGGCCGTAAAGTGGTGCGAGAAATTTAAGCGCCGAGGAAAATCAGGTATTGTATCGATATTTGAATGGAATGAAAGAAGTGCAGATAGCCTTAAAGTACTCCAATTTGATTCCTATTCAGAGAAGTGGTTAGATTTTATTCTAAATTGCAGAAGTATGAGAGATGAATCGGATTACGATGTGGTAATCGGCGGAGTAGCGAATGATAAAGTGTTCAATACAGTAGAACTATTTTTCGATGGCTTAATTGATAAGCAAGAAGCAATTAAACGTCTGAGATATGAAAAGCCTAATTTGCAGATTTGTTTTCGTACAGAGAGAGCATTAGCACAGATTTCTTTTAGAGGGAGTGAGAAAATATGAATGCAAATCCGATTTTGCTTCAGAAGAAGTATTCAAGAGTTATTGAATCATTTGCAAGAGAAAATAATATGTCATTGGATGAAGCATTGAAATTGTTCTATAATTCCGAAACCTATCGTCTAATACATGACGGTGTGTCAGATATGCACTGTATGAGTGATGAATACCTGGTCGAAGAGCTTGAACAGGAGTATCGGGAAAAATAAATTATTTTCGCCATTCGGTTTCCTAGTAGGTTTGCAAGGTGCTGGGATGTATAGTATAATATAGATAATATGTTAGCTATTTTTAGCAAAAAACAACGAAAAGGGATAATATATTAGCTATGAATTTGGAATTTCTGAATTTCAAAACTCCCCATGAGGTTGCCATGGAACTGGCGGAGAAGGAGAGGGCAAAAAGGAAATATAAGAAGCTGACTCAGCAGCAGCTGGCGGACCGGTCTGGGGTGAGTCTGGGATCTTTGAAGCGATTCGAACAGACGGGGGAGATTTCCCTTACTTCATTGCTGAAGTTGGCTTTTGTTCTGGACAGCTTGAAAGATTTCGAGGGGCTTTTCCCGAAGCCGGAGTATAAGTCTATTCAGGAGATTATCGATGCGAACAACAAATAGGATTGAGGTGTAATGGAAGAAAAGAAATCTTTTTCAATGGTGAATGATTTGACAGAGGGGCCGATTGCAAAGCAGCTGCTTCGCTTTGCGCTACCTCTGTTTCTGTCTAATGCGATGCAAGCCATATACAATGTGGCGGATATGGTGATTGTGGGGCATTTCATCGGGGGCAGCGGCATGTCTGCAGTGGCTACCGGCGGTAACATATTACAGATTCTGAAT
Organism: Eubacteriales bacterium; assembly: GCA_030525365.1. Classification (GTDB taxonomy): domain Bacteria; phylum Bacillota; class Clostridia; order Peptostreptococcales; family Anaerovoracaceae; genus Mogibacterium_A. Next base: position 1,450 of record JAUNEW010000082.1, on the reverse strand, counting down.
TTTTTTGCCATCGGATTCTCGGGAGCCGGGCAAATAACCATCGCCCAAGCGGTGGGGCGGAAGGACTTCGAGAGTGTGAAGCATACGATTGGAACCATGTTCTCGGTGATGATGGGGTTGGCGCTCCTTATGTCCATCATCTGTTACAATCTCCGGGACTGGATTCTGCAGATGGTGAACACACCGGCGGAATCCTATGCTTACACCATGGATTATACGGTGACCTGCATCTTCGGATTGCTATTCATCTATGGATATAACATTGTTAGCGCAATCATGCGGGGGATGGGAGATTCCAGACGGCCTTTCATCTTCATCACCATTGCGGCCTGTATGAACATTCTATTGGACCTGCTGTTCATCGCCGTGTTCCACATGGAGGTGCGGGGAGCGGCGTTGGCCACGGTAATCGGTCAGGGTTTCAGCTTCCTGGTAGCCCTCGTGTATCTCTATCGCAGGCGGGAGGCTTTTGGATTTGATTTTCGGCCGGGGAGCTTTGTTCCGAAGCGAGAAGCGGTGGCTCGGCTGACGGCATTGGGCATTCCCATGTCCATCCAGTCCGCCTCGATTTCGGTGTCCATGACCATTGTCACCGCCTGGGTGAATTCCTTTGGCGTCATCTATTCCGCCATTGCGGGAATCATCAGCAAGATTAACACTATGGCGGGAATCATGTCGGCGGCGCTTAGTACGGCAGGGGCCTCCATGCTGGCCCAGAACCTGGGGGCGAAGAAATACCACCGGGTGCCAAGGGTCATCGGCTGGGCTACGGCCTATTCGGCGGTGGTGTCCCTGGTGTTGATTCTGATTATGGTGACAGTGCCGGAGGGTGTGTGCGCACTCTTCACCAAGGACGCTAAGGTGCTGGCTGCAGCGGGGATCATCGTGGGGCCTGTGATTCTGAACTTCGTGGGTGCCACAACAAGAACCTGCGGTTTCGCTATCATTAACGGATCGGGAAATTCCAAGCTGAACCTTTTCATCGCCATTCTGGACGGGCTGGTGGCCCGCATTGGACTGGCGTACCTCTTCGGATTCTTCTTCGCCATGGGGCCGAGAGGCTTCTGGTACGGGGATGCCCTGGCCGGATTCGTACCACTGCTAGTAGGGGGAACCTATTATCTTACCGGAAGGTGGAAGAGGGAATGATGTCACTGGATAACTCATCGACGTCTTTGGATATCTTTGATGGCATCTTCAAAAAGTCTGGTGCTTCCAACTTCAATATCATCTAGTCCTTCTCTAAGCAGACTATATAGTTTGAACTCGCAAACTAGCTCATCTTGGGAGCTGTAATCACTTTGCGAATTATTATTAAACCGAGTTGCGGACATTGGAATACCTCCTCATATGATACCGTTCCCTTGTTTTGTCGGCAAAAAATTTGTTTGACACCGTTAAAATCATTTGATAGTATACTTATAAAAGGTGCTACCGATAGACGGTTAGC
>JAUNEW010000081.1 GCA_030525365.1 Eubacteriales bacterium | reverse complement strand
TGAAATTAAGGGTGTCGAAAGGATGGAGTCAGGAGATACAGAGGCATTCCAATGCCTGGCAGCGGGAAGTTATCTGAATGTATATGACAAACCACGTACACTGAAATCCAATGAGACTAGCAAGGTGGACTGGTCCTCTTCCAATCCGTCTGTGGCCACCATTGATTCTAACGGAAACGTGGCGGCGAAATCGCAGGGAACCACTACCATCCAGGCGGTTCTCAAGGATGGTGCAGGGAATATTGTAAAGACGGCAACCCAGGAACTGAAAGTCACAAGGCCTCAGATTCTCTCCATTGGCTTTGAAAACCAAACAGTGAAGAAGACCTGCGTGGACGAGACCTATTTCACTCAGAAGCCAAAGATTGAGACCCAGGACAATCCGGAATACACGGTTTCTTGGAAGAGCAGCGACGAGAACGTGGCGATTGTTTCCAGCACCGGAGAGGTAACCGTCAAGAACACCGGAGAAACCACCATCACGGCCACCATATCCAAGAAACTCAGCGCTAGCTACAAGCTGATTGTGTCTCACGGAGATATGGTAACTGTTCCGAAGAAAGCAGCCACCTTTGATGCGGACGGTCACAACGAATACCAGCAGTGCAGCCTTTGTGAGAAGGAATTCGGGAAGAGCGTTATCCCGAAGATGACCGCGAAGCTCTCCACCACCGCCTACACCTACACCGGCGGCGCAAAGACCCCATCCGTCATCTGCAGTGGTGCAAGTGGGCTGACCAAGGATAAAGACTACACCGTTTCTCTGCCAGCCGGACGGAAAGCCGTTGGCAAGTACGTCATTACGGTAAAAGGAGCTGGCGACAAATACACGGGAAGCAAGACTTTGACATACGTCATCAACCCGAAGGGAACCGGAATCAAGAAGTCGGCAGCGGCCAAGAAGGCCTTCACCGCAAAGTGGTCCAAGCAGTCCGCGAAGATGGACAAAGCCCGCATCACCGGATACCAGGTGCAGTACAGCCTGAAGAGCAACTTCAAGTCGGCTAAGACGGTAACCGTCAAAGGCTACACCAAGACCAGCAAGAAAATCAGCAAGTTGAAGGCAAAGAAGACCTATTACGTTCGGGTTCGCACCTACATGAAATCCGGTAAAACCACCTTCTACTCCACCTGGAGTGGCCGCAAGTCGGTAAAGACGAAGTAGTCGGTAGTACTAGAGAACAATACTTAGCAGAATGAAAAGCAGCGGCGGTTACATTGAGTACAATGTAACTGAGCGCTACTTTTTTTCGCAGGTTTGCGCAAACTGTGGACGGTACTGGTGTTATTGCCGGGGTCTAATGTGACGGTGGCATGAAAACATGGCTGTGTCCGAACGCAGTGACGGCTTTTCTCGGCTGTCTTCCGCCAATAATTTCCTGCTTTTACAAATCCTGTCCACATTACCGAGGCTGAATCTCAGGAATTCCAGGGTGCTTTCCGCCATGTTTTCACATTTGATGCGTGCCTTTCATCCTTTCCGGTAAAAAAAGTTGGCGCCCCGTCATCCATTTTCCGGAGATTCGGGGATTTTGCCGCCAACATATCACATGACCGTCACATTTATCGATTATCGATTTTTCAGTTTCTGGCGCTTCGCACGTTATTTCTTTTGCAAAAAAGAGCCGTCGCAATGCGACAGCCCTTTCCTGTTTTGTATAGATAATAGGTATTGATAACTTTGGGGTACGGGGCGCACGTCAGGGGAGGCGTGCGCCCTCAAAATAATGAAGAACGATTATTGCAACATCTGATAGGATGTCTTACCAAAGATTCCCATCGCTGCAATTTCGAGGATCATCAGCACAATCTGTGCTCCCGAATGGGCGGAAACTGCGTCCATCGCAACCATGAATACAATCCCGAAAGCAATGCTTGCTACCAGAACTACCATATCAAGTACATAATCCACATTTCTCATGATGATACCTCCTTGTTTGAAACTATATTAAGTTATATTGCCGAATTCCTTCGACACCTATAATATACCACTACTCGTATATTTTGTTAAACTAAACTATTTTATAAAACCAATTAAAAATATTAAATTGAAAAAGCGTGGAAATCACCATTCCATTGACGCCACACACATCGCCAAATGGTGGCGCTGAAATGAGGAAACTCCAGAAACGGCGCCACCGGGAGGAGCCAGTTGTCCGCGCCTCGCCCCCTCCTTCTTCAGCCTGGACGCCTGCGTAGGCAAGACCGCCGAAAGGCCAAACCACCCAACTATAGAAAAAAGAAATGTTAAGTGCATTTAACTGAAAAGATTATCAAATTGTGAAAAAATATTTCAGATGATACACTGGAATCGGAAATGTGTATATAGTTGTTAACGTTAGGAGGAATTGAAAGATGGCAGATTATCATCAGATGTGGAAAGATCTTGGAATGGACGTGGAAAACCACGATGTTCTGTGCAACGTGCTTCCGGGAGCGATTGGCGATGTGTTCCTGTCCCAGGAGAACCGACCGGAGAAGATGGACTACTTTGACTTCGTTCTGGCAGAGGTTCACGGCGTGCGCCCGGCAGAGCTGGTGGAGTTCAAGAAGAAGGGTGGTAAAGTTTTCGGAACATTCTGCGCTTACGTGCCGGATGAAGTGATTTTTGCAGCCGGCGGAATCGCTACTGGACTATGTGCCGGATCCCAGTTCTGGGTACCGGGAGGCGAGAAGTATCTTCCAGCCAACACATGTCCGCTGATCAAAGCCATGCTCGGTGCGCGCTTTGACAGAACATGTCCCTTCTACCGTCTGGCAGACGTGTATATCGGAGAGACCACCTGCGACGGCAAGAAGAAAGCCTACGAAATCCTGGGAACCGACGTGCCGATGCATGTAATGGACCTTCCGCAGATGAAGAGAGATAAGGATATCAAGAAGTGGGCGGAGGAAATCCGTGATCTCAAAGCGTTGGTAGAGAAGGAAACCGGCAACAAAGTCACTGCCGAAAGCCTGGCAGAGAACATCCACAAGATTAACGCCAAGAGATCGGCACTCAAGAGACTGTACGATTTGAGAAAAGAAAAGAACATTCCAATCAGCGGAACCGACACCCTGCTGATTTCCCAGATTGCATATTACGATGATCCAGAGAGATTTACCCAGATGGTGAACACCCTTTGCGATGAATTGGATCAGAGAGTTAAGGACGGTGTTAGCGTATTCCCGGCAGGCACCAAGAGAATCCTGGTTACCGGAACGCCGATGGCCATTCCGAACTGGAAGATGCACAACCTGATTGAGACCTCCGGCGCTGCTGTTGTCTGCGAAGAGACCTGCACCGGAACCCGGTATTTCGAGAACAACGTGGACGAAAGCGGTCAGACCGTGGACGAGATGATCGACCGCATTGCGGAGCGTTACATGGGCATCAACTGCGCATGCTTCACGCCGAACACCGGAAGATTCGACGACGTGGTTCGCCTGGCCAAGGAATACGACGTAGACGGTGTCATCGACGTAACCCTGAAGTTCTGTCAGACCTACGACATCGAGGGCGCTTCCCTGGAGAAGAGACTGCAGGAGGAGAACATTCCGGTTCTCCGCATCGAGACCGACTACACCGATGCGGATGCCCAGCAGCTGAAGACTCGAATCGAAGCTTTCTGCGAAGTCATCGGCTAACACACATAGACATTGAAACACGCGAACGGGCTGCGCTTGCTTCTGGCAGGCGCAGTTTCCCTATGGTAGAATAGAATTATGAAACATTACTATATACTTTTCGACACCCACACCGACGGGCTGAGCATGTACCGTGCGGTAAAAGCAGCGGGCATGTACGCCCAGATTAGTCCGACGCCTCGGGAGCTTTCGGTGTGCTGCGGGATTTCTCTTCTGGTGCATGAGGAGGACGTGGACCGAATCAAAGAGCTGGCCGAAGATCAAGACCTTCCCTACATCCGCATCGAAGGACTGGACAACGAATTCAACAGCCAGAGACATCAATATGGCTAGGGTGCCACTGCGGTAAAAGAAAACAGATAACACCGCACCACTCCGGCTTGCCGGAGAGTGAGGCGGGAAGAAATTTATTTTTAGCGAGGAAATTATGAACTATATCGGAATCGACATCGGATCCACCGCATCCAAGGTGTGCGTGATTCGGGAGGGGGCAGAGCCGGAATTTCGGGTAATGCCTACCGGATGGAACAGCAAAATCACGGCGGGAATCATCCGAGAGGGACTGGAAGAAATGCTGGGATCCCTGGAGGAATGCCGGATTGTGGCCACGGGATACGGGAGAATTTCCGTGGATTACGCGGATAAAGTGATTACGGAAATCACCTGCCACGGAAGGGGTGGATACGAGATGGTGGGCCGGGATTGCTCCATCGTGGACATCGGCGGGCAGGACACCAAGTTCATCAACGTGCGGAATGGACGGGCGGTGGATTTCCTGATGAACGATAAGTGCGCCGCCGGAACTGGAAAGTTCATCGAGGTCATGGCCAATCGGCTGGGGGTGACGATTGAGGAACTCTTCGACCTGGCGGCGAAGGGTACGCCTTTACCGATTAGTTCGATTTGCACGGTTTTTGCCGAGTCCGAGGTGATTAACTACATGGGTGAAGGCAAGGAGAAAGAGGAAATCGCCGCCGGGGTGATTCACTCCGTGGCAACCAAAGTGGTGGCATTGATGCAGCGGAAGGAGCTAATGGACACGGTGATCATCACTGGGGGACTTAGCGATAACGCTTTCTTTGCAGGACTTCTGTCGGAGAAGCTTCACCGGAAAGTGCTGCCCATGCAAAATGGCCGTTACGCCGGCGCCTATGGAGCGGCGATTCTGGCCCAGGAAAAATTCGGAAAGTAGGGGTTTAAAAATTTTAAATGGAATCCGTATTGCTAAAATTTGTTTTTATTGATATAATTAATCAAGATTTTTTGTAATTATGATTAAAACAAAGGAGATATGGATATGAATATTGTTTGCCTGGACATGGAAGGGGTACTGGTACCGGAAATCTGGATTGCGTTCGCAGAGGAAGCGGGAATTCCAGA
>JAUNEW010000080.1 GCA_030525365.1 Eubacteriales bacterium | reverse complement strand
CACGAAATGAATCTATTAAATCACACCACTCCCGCAATACAGGATAGAAACAGGTGCGGCACGGTGTAATTTACACTTGTACGCCGGTAAAATTACCGTTGGTGAAGTCGTTTCCTTCCGGTGGAATCTCCAGTTCCTTTTCCTTCTCCAGAATAATTCCCACTTCCTCACGGGGTACGAAGTGCACATTATCCTGGGCTTCTGTAGCGATTTCCACGCAGTCATCGGACATACGCTCCATATTGTACAGAATATCGTTGAACTCCCCTGTCAGATTCGGATCGCATTCTCCCGTCTGTACCCGTTCCAGGTGGGCTTTCCGGAATTTCTTCTGGGTTTTGCGAAGTTTGCTTTTAGCCTTGTTAATCTGTTCCATGGTAATCGGTGTACCGTATGCCACAGAATCCATGGCCAGGGTGAAGAACTTCTGAATTTCCTCAAAGCACTCTACCAGCTCTGCTCTCGCAATCCCCGACAAATTCCTTCCACTGGTGACAATGTTGTTCATCTGTCCCAGGATTTCGTTGCTTCGGATGGCCAGACGCTTTAGGGTGGTTACCACTCCCAGAAGCCCTGCTGCCTGCTCCGACTGGGTCTCATTCATCTTGCTTTCTTCATAGAGTTGCACAATGTATTCCGATACGGATTGATGCAGTCCTCGAATGGCCTGGGACAAATCTTCAATCTGCGAATCCTTCCCGACGCCAGTTGCATCAGAGATGATGCTCTTGCTTTTCTCAATCATATCCACAACCAGGTTGGCCACATTGCCGATTTCCCGGGAAGCCAGGTACAATGCAGCGGAAGGCTGGCTCTGCACGTGACGATCCAGGAATTTCGGTTCTCCCAGCACCAGAACCGATTTCTTTTCCCCTTTGATAAGGAACCGAACCCACTTCACCATCAGCGGAATCAGCGGAAGCCAGATTAATGTAACGGTTACATTGAACAGTGTGTGTGCGTTGGCAATCTGTCTTGCAATCACCTGGACCTCCGGTCCCTTGGTGGAAATCATCTGAACCACCTTGGCAAAATGCGGTATCAAGAAGTAGAATGCCGCTGCGCCGGTAATGTTGAATGTACAGTGGGCCGCTGCCACTCTCTTGGCATCTCGAGACTGTCCGATGGATGCCAGAATTGCCGTAATGGTGGTGCCGATATTATCTCCCAACAGAATCGGAATGGCACCAGCAAGCCCGATAATACTGGTGATTCCATCTGGACCTGCCTGACTGGCGAAATTCTGCAACACCGCAATGGTGGCGGAACTGCTCTGTACCACCAGTGTCATCACCATTCCCAGAAGCACGCCGAGAATCGGGATGTCCTTCACCTGACCCATAAGTTCAAGGAATACCGGACTGGTGGCCAGAGGTTTCATTACGCTTCCCATGATTTCGATTCCTTCAAAGAGCAGTCCGAAGGAAAAGATTACCATGCCGATGTCTTTAATCTTATCCTTCTTGCTGATGAAGAACATCATGAATCCGATGAAAATAATCGGGTAGATGTAATCGCTGATTTTGAAAGCCAGAAGCTGTGCCGTCATGGTGGTTCCGATATTGGCACCGAAGATTACCGAGATGGCTTGTGGCATGCTAATCAACCCTGCACTGACGAATCCGATAATCATTACCGTAGTGGCGGAACTGCTCTGAAGTACCGCCGTAACCAGCGCTCCCGCCAGCACCCCCATCACCGGGTTTTTCGTTAGAAAGCTTAGAATACGTTTCATTTTGTCGCCGGCTGCCTTCTGGAGTGCATCGCTCATCATGTTCATTCCATACAGGAAAATGGCCAGTCCTCCCAGCAGTCCGAATACGGTCTGTAAATTTTCGTTCATTTTTCTATCCTCCTGTTCACTATGGATATTCTACCGGAGGATGGGATTTCCAACTATCAGTCCGTTGTAAATCCATTATCAAATCTATGTAAAGTGACCCCTGCGGAAATCTCTGCGTTAAAAATATTTTCTTTTACCGTATACACCTCCGGCTCCCACGAAAGAAGTGTGCAGCCTGGGAACGAATAGTGTATAATATACACATATTGGAAACGAAAATTACACGAGGTACAGAAATGAACGGAGAAATTCGAAGATCTGAAATTCTTCAGCGGTTACAGCGAAGTGAAAAGCCCCTTTCTGGAAGCGCCCTAGCGAAGGAATGCGGTGTCAGCCGTCAGGTAATTGTGCAGGATATCGCCCTGCTTCGGGCCCAAGGCGTGGGCATCACTCCCACCCACCGGGGATACGTGCTGGAGCGAAGTACCGGAACCGCCACTCGGGTTTTCAAAGTGATTCACACCGAGGAGGAAGTCCGAGAGGAAATGACCCTGATTGTAGACGAAGGCGGGTATCTCAAAGACGTCTTCATCTACCACAAAGTCTACGGTGTCATCCGAGGTGAGCTGAACATACGCTCTCGAAGAGATGTGGAACACTACATGACGGAGATTGAGGCCGGAAAGAGTCGCCTTCTGTCCCGTTCCACCTCCGGATACCACTACCACACCGTGGTGGCAGACAGCGAAGAAATTCTGGATGCCATTCAAGAGAAGTTATGGGAGAAGGGATTCCTTGCCCCCCTTCAGCCCGATGAACCGGTACACTTCGGGCCAGAGGAAGCATAAGAACAACGATGGCGGTGCCACACGATTTCGTGCGGTACCGCCATTTGTTATACTTCATATTCTCAGTGGCATCCGCAGGCCTTGCAGTCTGGATTTGCCTCTGGAAGAGGAATCTCTCGGATTCGCATGGTAAAAGCATCCACCGTCACCATCCGGCCCGTCAGAAGCTTTCCCTTGCCAATCAGGTATTTGATAGCCTCTGCGGCTTGCATGGATCCGATAATCCCCGCCACCGGGCCGATGACACCGGCCTCCTTCGCCGTCGGGGCCTCGCCCGGTTTCGGCTCTTCTCCGAAAATGCACCGGTAACAAGGACCTTCCCCTGGTACGTAAGTCATTAGTTGTCCGCTGAAGGCCAAAATTCCCCCATGGCTGTAGGCCTTCCCCGCGGCCACGCATCCGTCATTAATGAGGAACTTCGCCTTAAAGTTGTCCGTGGCATCCACCACGAAATCGTAGTCGGCAATCAGCTCCTGTATATTCTCCGCCGTCACCATGGTGTGAATCGGTATCACCTTTACGTGGGGGTTAATATCCCGAAGAGTCTCTGCCGCCGATTCCACCTTGAGACGATTCCGGTCAGAGGTTCCGTGGAGAATCTGTCGCTGCAGGTTGGAGTTGTCCACCACATCGGAATCTGCGATACCGATGGTCCCCACTCCAGCGGCGGCAAGATACATGGACGCCGGAGAACCCAGACCTCCGGCACCGATTACCAGCACTTTGGACTGCTTCAGCTTCTCCTGGCCCATCTCTCCGAATTCCGGAATCAGAAGCTGCCGGGAATACCGTTCTCTTTCTTCTTCTGTTAAACTCATTCTCTGTCCCTTTCTGTGGTCCTATTGACTTTCCCGAAACCGAGCGAACAGTGCCTTCGGATCCTTCGCATCCATGGCCAGACTCATCATGGCGAACCCCGAGGCTCCCGCCCGGCGCACCTCCGGTGCCCGGGCGGGGGTCATGCCGCCTAGGGCGAAGACCGGAAGGTCTAGCCCGGCGGCATGACCGGCGGCTTCCATCAGGAAGCCGCCGCCTCGGGGCGGCAGCCCCGGTTTGCAATCCGTGGGAAAAACGTGTCCCGCCGTTACATAGGTGCAGCCACAGGCTTTCGCCCGGTGGATTTCGTCTATAGAATGGCAAGAGGCCCCTAGAATAGCGAATTTTTCTCGCTCCGAGCCGGGCATCTTTTCCAGCAGGAAAAGGGGCATATGAAGCGCTGCTATCCCCAACTTTTCCGCCACCCGGTAGTATTTGTGAATCATCAAGGTGGTTTCTGCTTTCATGCAGATTTCCTGGACCTTTATCGCCAGCTTTTCGTAATCCTCCTCCGAAAGATCCTTCTCCCGAAGGACAATTCCGTAGGGATGGGCTTCTGCAATCCGCTGAATCTGTTCCAGGAATTCCTTCTCCGAATCAAAGCGTTTCCGGCTTGTAATCACCAGAATTTCGTCTTTCATGCGCCGCCTCCAGCTTACTTATGAATCTGTCCGGCCACTGGGGAAGAGGCCGCCGCACCCTTGTCCAGCACACGGCCCAGTCCGGATAGGTAAGCTTCTCTTCCAGCCTCAATGGCCTTCTTGAACGCACTGGCCATCATTGGAATATCTCCGGCTGTTGCCAACGCGGTATTGGCCATAATGGCCGCCGCACCCATTTCCATAGCTTCGCATGCCTGGGATGGTCTTCCGATGCCTGCATCCACGATAATCGGCAGGTCAATCTCGTCAATCAAAATCTTAATGAAGTCTTTCGTTGCCAATCCCTTGTTGGAACCGATTGGCGATGCCAATGGCATTACCGCCGATGCACCGGCTTCCACCAGATCCTTCGCCACCGTCAAATCTGGGTACATGTACGGCATTACAACAAAACCTTCTTTTGCCAGAATCTCCGTAGCCTGAATGGTTGCCTGGTTGTCCGGAAGCAGATACTTCTGATCCCGCATGATTTCCACCTTGACGAAATCACCGCATCCCAGCTCTCTTCCCAGTCTGGCGATTCGAACCGCATCCTCCGCGGTTCTTGCACCGGAAGTATTCGGAAGAAGGGTGACTTCCTTCGGAATGTAGTCCAGAATGGATCCGCCATTCTCTTCCCCTGCGTTGGCCCGGCGTACAGCTACGGTAATCAGCTCCGCTTCCGCGTTCTCCACCGCTGCCTTAATCAGATTCAGGTCGTATTTGCCAGAGCCCAGAATGAATCTGGAGTTGAACTCGTGTCCGCCGATTATTAACTTGTCATCTTTCATTATATGCGCCTTTCTACCTGTATCGGTAATTCATAGTATTCGTCCCTGTTACCCTATGAATGAAGCGAGGACTCTCTAGCCCCCTCCCATGAATTTAACCACTTCAATGGCATCGTCTTCCTGCAGAACTCT
>JAUNEW010000079.1 GCA_030525365.1 Eubacteriales bacterium | reverse complement strand
CGGATATGAAAAAACTGGGAACGGATGAGTCCGTTCCCAGTTGGTTGGAATGCCTAGTGAAGGATGATGGAGAGGAACTCGCCATCAAAGCAATTACCCCAACCATTCCTTTCAGAATATTTTGAAAAGGCAACCTTCTTTTCATCTGGCAATTGAATATTATTGATTTTCAAAATATGTTCTGTTTCGTCAATAATCTCATAAGACTCTTCTCCATTTCCGATTTTGGTTCCCTCGTAGACCATTGCCATTTCAAATGGTTTATTCAATAGGTAATTCAGTTCATCCTCTGGGTCATCTTCATTTCCATCGGTGATTTCTTCATACAGCACAAGTAATGCACGATAGGTTTTTTCATCCATGATGACCGAGCTTCTTTTGTTAACGAAGTTTTACAATTTTTCTCTGATTATCGTTAACTCGCATCTTCACAAGGGCCGGCACGTGCCTTCCAATTAACGAAATTCAACATGTTTCTACCAGATTTTCGTTAACCCGCGGCCGCCACAGGGCCGACACGGGTCTTTCAATTAACGAAATTTAGCATGTTTCTTCTAGATTTTCGTTAACCTGCGGCCGCCACAGGGCCAACACGGGTCTTTCAATTAACGAAATTTAGCATGTTTCTTCTAGATTTTCGTTAACCTGCGGCCGTCAGGAAGAAATGCCTCCTTGCCTCAAAGATTTCCGTAAATACATTGACCTACATCGAAAGCAACTGCTTGACAATGAGATGGGACATGCTAGGCTCGAGTGCCCGCCTGGCAAGAGCGGCAACGCCGTGTCATACCCCTGGCGCCAGCCTAATTGCATGTTCCCAGAGGCTCCTTGTCGAGAAGTTGCTGACAGATGCAGATTTTTGTTTTGGTCATCCCCGAGAAAAACGTGATGAACCATTAAATAAGGACCGCCACATCTGAATGCGACAAGTCCTTCTCTATCCATTATATAGATATATATGGGGGATTTTCCCACGCCTCGCCCCTTAGGACGAAGCCTGGTTGCGGAAGTCCACCGGCTCGTAATCCTGGAGGGGTGCCAGAAAGCCCGCTTCCGCCAGCTCCTTCTGTATCATATCCAGAACTTCGGCGCTGTCCGCCGACACGGTGTGGTAGTGGTATCCGGAAGTGGCACTCATCAGGGGGCGGGATTTTCCGCTTTCAATCTGCTCCAGGTATTTCCGAATGTCCAGTCTGGAGTGGATGTTCAGTTCCCCTCGCATCACGCCGTACACCTTGTGGAACACGAATTCGTCCATAATCCGTCCGCCGCAATCCACGATAATGGCGAACTCCTGGCGAATCTGCTCTTCGGAGTGAATCACCTTGAAGACCCGTTCCACGGTCTCCGACTTCCGAAGCACATAGCCCCGGTTGGTGGAGAGAATCTGGTAACCCTGAGCCCGCAAGAGGGATATATCCTGCACGATGACCTGCCGGCTGACTCCCAGCCGCTTTGCGAATTCACCGCCGGATATCGGTTCACTGGACCGCCTCAATTCTGTAATAATTGTATCTCTTCGCTGGGATGCTTTCACTGACCCGATTCACCTCCTGCTTCTCTTGTAAAAATAATTTCCATTCCTCATTCGTTCCCGATACTCCTAGATTCTCCGCATATGCTTGAGGGAAAGATCCAGAATCGGGGAAGAATGGGTCAGCGCACCGCTGGATACGAAATCTACAGACAGATCCCGAAGCATCTCCACCTTCTTCTCGTCCACGTTGCCGGAAATCTCGATTTCCGCTTTGCCGTCGATGATTCGAATAGCCTCTGCCATGGTGTCGTGATCCATGTTGTCCAGCATGATGATGTCCGCACCGGCCACTACGGCCTCCCGAACCATGTCTAGGTTCTCTACTTCCACTTCAATCTTGCGGACGAAAGGCGCGTATTCCTTGGCCATCTGGACCGCTTCCGTCACACCTCCTGCGGCTTCAATGTGGTTATCCTTGAGCATGACACCGTCGGACAGATTATACCGATGGTTGCATCCACCACCGACGCGTACCGCATACTTTTCGAAAATTCGGTTGTTCGGCGTGGTTTTGCGGGTATCCAGCAGGCGGATTCCCGTTCCTTCAAGAAGGTCCGCAATCTGGCGAGTATGGGTGGCCACGCCGCTCATGCGCTGCAGGTAGTTGAGGGCGGTTCGTTCCCCAGAAAGGAGAACCCGAATATCTCCCCGAACCACCGCCAGTTTCTGTCCCGGCTGGATTCGGTCTCCATCCTTCACATAGGTTTTCACCTGAGTCTCCGGATCCAGCAGCGTGAACACCGCTTCAAAAACCTGAAGTCCACAGATGATTCCCTCCTGCTTTGCCATCAAATCCACTTCTCCCAAGCACTTCTCCCGCATAATGCAGTTGGTGGACACATCCTCGCTGGTAATGTCCTCCTGCAGTGCACTTCTGAGAAGGGGAATTACATTCAGTTCCATGGTCGTTCTATCGAACATCGATTCTTCCTCTTTTCTGTATTCTGTAAAAGTATTTTTCTTTTCCGCTGCCAATTCCGACAGAATTACGCGGTACGATACTCTGCTTTCGTTGGCTTCGCACCGTTCTCTGCTTCGATGGCTTCTGCCACCAGGCGGATGTTCTCGTTCTCAATGGTCTTTCGGTCCTCATACTGACTGAGATCCACACCGGATACCAGCGCATCGTCACTCTGGAATTCTGCGTAATTTTCTGTAAGATTCTGAGCAGCTCTCTTGGCAAAGACCAGACTTTCCAGCAGGGAATTGCTGGCCAGGCGGTTCTTCCCGTGAACCCCATTGCAGGCGGTCTCTCCCACTGCATACAGCTGGTTCATGGATGTGCGGCTCTCGTGGTTAACCTTAATGCCTCCCATGAAGTAGTGCTGTGCCGGAACCACCGGAATGCATTCCGTGAACACATCATAGCCCGCTTCTTTGCAGTGGTCCACAATGTTCGGGAAGTGGTTGCGAAGAACGTCCTCCGGAATAGTGCGAAGATCTTCCCAGACGAATTCTGTTCCATCCTTCTCCATCTGCTTGTGAATTTCTGCCGATAGAAGGTCTCTCGGCAGAAGCTCGTTGGCAAAGCGCTCCATGTTCTTATCGTAGAGCTTTGCACCTTCTCCACGGACGGACTCGGAAATCAGAAAGCTTCTCTGCTTGTCGTCCTTGGAGTAGAAGGTTGTCGGATGAATCTGCACGTAATTGATGTCCTGCAGTTCAATGTTGTGGCGAAGGGCTACTGCCAGCGCATCTCCCGTCAGGTGACGGAAGTTGGTGGAGTGACGATAGATTCCGCCGATGCCACCGGTGGCCAGTACGGTGCAGTCCGCTTCAATGGTGGTCAGACTTCCGTCCTTCCGGCGAACTACCGCACCGTAGCAGGTGTTGTCCTTCGTAATCAGGTCTTCCATGGTGGTGTACTCCATCAGTTCCACGTTGGAAAGCTCTTTAACCCGGGCCAGCAAGTGGCTGGTGATTTCCTTGCCGGTAATGTCTTCATGGAAAAGGATTCTTTTATCGGAATGCGCTCCCTCCCTTGTGAAATCCAGCTGACCTTCTTCATCTCGGTGGAAACGAACACCGTATCCAATCAAATCCTTGATAACATCCTGAGAGGACCGAATCATAATGTCTACGGAGGTTCGGTCGTTCTCGTAGTGGCCGGCCTTCATGGTGTCCTCGAAGTAGCTGTCGTAGTCGTCGTCGTTCTTCAGCATGCAGATGCCGCCCTGAGCCAGATAGGAGTCGTTGCTTTCCAGGTCGGACTTCGTGATTAATGTGATTTTCTTGTCTTTCGGAAGCTGCAGTGCGCAGTAGAGTCCGGAGCATCCGCTGCCGATGATGAGAATATCTGTTTTCATAATATAACCTTCTTCCATGTTATCTGTTCTATATACCGTTAATACCTTACTAACACGTTACAAGTGGGAAGTATAGCACATTTTTTTACAACTGACAAGACACTTGTAAAATTAAATTCTTTCTACTGTCTTGACATGTAAATATTCACTTACTATAATGGGTAGGACATTTTGAAAGGATATGTGGTTATGAATACAAGAGAATTACAGGATAGAATTATTGAACTGAAGAAGGAAAAGGACGTATGCATCCTCGCCCACGCCTACCAGAGCCACGACATCTGGGAAGTGGCGGATTACGTGGGAGACTCTTACGGACTCAGCGTTCAGGCGTCGAAGGCCCCTCAGAAGACGGTGGTTATGGCTGGGGTACGCTTTATGGCAGAGACGGTGAAGATTCTTTCTCCGGAGAAGAAGGTGCTGCTGGCCAACGATATGGCGGGATGTACCATGGCTCAGGAGATGGATCGGGACGCGGTTCTTGCCATGCAGGCGGAGAATCCAGGATACGCTACCGTGGCTTACATCAACACCACATCGGAGCTGAAAACCGCTGTTGACGTGGTGGTTACTTCCTCCTCTGCAGTTAAGATTCTGAAGAATATGCCGGAGAAGAACATTCTGTTCATTCCAGACTGCAATCTGGGAGCCTGGGTGCAGAAACAGCTTCCGGAGAAGAATTTCAAGTTCTTCCAGGGAGGATGTCCAACCCACATGGGGATTACTCGCACCGATGTTCGAATTGCACGGGAAAAGCATCCGGAGGCAAAGCTTCTGGTACACCCAGAGTGCCGGATGTCCATCACGGAGCAGGCGGATTACGTGGGAAGCACCACTGGCATTATGAAATATGCGGAGGAAAGTGACTGCAAAGAATTCATCATCGGAACGGAAAGCAGCATTGTCCAGCACCTGCAGTTCAAGTGCCCGGACAAGAAGTTCTATCTGCTGTCCGACCGCTGCGTGTGCCACAATATGAAGGTGACCACCCTTTACGACATCTACAACGCTGTTAACGGAACCGGCGGCGAGGAAATGATTCTGTCTGACCAGCTGATTCGAGATGCGAAGCGGCCGATTGACCGGATGATTGAGCTTGGATAGCAATGTATCTTCATAAGAAATGGTAACAATCAAAAATTGGACTGTCGCATTTGACATAAATACGACAGTCCAATTTTTTTCTCTATCCACTAATCACT
>JAUNEW010000078.1 GCA_030525365.1 Eubacteriales bacterium | reverse complement strand
TGCAAGGTATATATGGTAAAAGTATCCTACGAACAGAAACCCTTCCGCCGGGAAGTCATGCGGACCTATGGGGCAGAAGTGACGGCGTCCCCATCGGAGACCACGGAGGTGGGACGCCGGATCCTTCAGGAGTTCCCAGGAACCACCGGAAGCCTGGGGTGCGCCATTTCCGAGGCGGTGGAAACCGCCACGAAGAACGAGGGATACCGGTATGTGCTGGGAAGCGTGCTCAACCAGGTGCTGCTCCACCAGAGCGTCATCGGATTGGAAACCCAGACCGCTTGCCAGAAGTACGGAATTGAGCCGGACATCATCATCGGCTGTGCTGGCGGCGGCTCCAACCTGGGCGGACTCATTGCCCCGTTCATGGGAGAGAAGCTAAGGGGAGAGAAGGACTACCGGTTCATTGCGGTAGAGCCGGCATCCTGCCCGAGTTTTACAAGAGGGGAATACCGTTACGATTTCTGTGACACCGGTAAAGTATGCCCGCTGGCAAAGATGTACACCCTGGGAAGCGGTTTCATCCCATCGCCGAACCACGCGGGAGGACTCCGGTTCCACGGCATGAGTTCCACCCTGTCGGAGCTGTATCACCAGGGAATGATGGAGGCCCGGTCCTACGAGCAGACGGAAGTCTTCGAAGCGGCGGAATTCTTTGCTCGGACCGAGGGCATCCTTCCGGCGCCGGAAAGCAGCCACGCCATCAAGGGCGCCATCGATGAAGCCCTTCGCTGCAAAGAATCTGGGGAGAAGAAAACCATTCTGTTCGGCCTGACCGGAACGGGATACTTCGACCTCAAGGCCTACGAGCAGTTCAACAACGGGACCATGCAAGACGAGATTCCAAGTGATGCGGACATCGCCGCAAGCTTGAGCACACTACCGGTGATTAGTGGATAGTGGGGGAGGCCGTCAATGCAGGAGTTCAATGCAGGAGTCCAATGTGATGGCCGTATGAAAACATGACGGCGTTCGAACGCAATTGCGGCTTTCCTCGGCCGTCTTCCGCCAACAATTTCCTGCTTTTACAAATCCCAACCACGTTACCGTGGCTGAATCTCAGGGATTCCAGGACGTGTTCCGCCATGTTTTCACATTTGATGCTCGCCCCTCGCCCTTTCCGGTAAAAAAAGTTGGCGCCCCGCCATCCATTTTCCGGAGTTCCGGGGATTTTGCCGCCAACATATCATATGGCGGTCACATTCAAGAAAACCCAAACGTGACCTATTTTTGCTAAAATTAGCACATGCTTATATTTCGTGTAATAGATAATTTAAGAGAAATAAATCAGGATATTAAAAACATAAATATGAATCTCACATTTCGGAAACACTTCTGAAACATTCATGTGTTATAGTTTGGATGAAAAGAAATCCTAGGAAGCTTTATTAATTTGTTGTTGCAAGATAAGTATGATTATATGAAGGAGAGAAAACAGAAAATGAATACCTTGTTGAAAATAAGCTTATGTGGATTGATTATAACGCTTACAATGACTACTGGAATTTATGCAAATGCAAGAACACTAGAAAAAAACGTTCACGAAGGCGCCAATATTCAAAATGTTTCAGATGCCGAAGCTTGGTTGGAATCCTATTTCGAAAAGAATGGTATTAATATAGAAATTGGTACACCAGAGTATGTTGATTATTTAACAGACATTTTAGTGTTCGAGAATGATAAAACGATGAAGAAGGAGAAAGAATATGATGATATTAAGCTGTATGCGAGTGAATATCTGAGTTGTTTAAATGGACCAGATATGATTGTTGATGAAGAAAAAGAAAAAATGATGTTGAATACGGAAGAGCAGGAAAAAAGTTTAGTCCAAATAGAGAAGGAAGCTACGAAGGAGAGTGTTGAAACCGAAAATAAAAACAGTAATTTGTATAAAGTATCGGTAGCAAGTGCAGCAAACAAATATAGTGATTCTAACGCGGTGAAATATGCAAAGAAATGGGCAAAGAAAAGAAATCCGAGGTATAAATCGTATAGTTCTGATTGTACCAATTTTGTTTCGCAGTGTGTGAATGCTGGTGGAAAGAAAATGAATACACCTAAATCAATTCCAGAAGGAGTGAAATCAAGTACAAATTATTGGTACAGTTTAAGGTACCAGGAGTGGCACGCTAACAACTATATATACAGATGGCGAGAAACCACGTCGTTTATTAGAGTATCAGATTTTTTTACCTATTGGGAGAAGAAAGGTATAAAAAAAGCTAATTATTCAAGTAAAACCAAATTGCAGAATGGAGTCGCTGTAGGCGATGTTGTTCAATTAAAGAACGGCAATGGAAAATGGTTTCATACAATTATCATTACCGGGGGATCAAAGGGAAATAGAAAGTACTGCGGACACAGTTCAAACAGACTAGATGAACCCGTGAAGAACATCAGCGGCGCCGTCTCATACCGTGTGCTAAAGTTTTAGTTGCAAAGCCTGAATAGGAGATTGCTCATGAACACGCGAAAGAAAATTACGATAATCGCAAGTATAATGATTGTGACCTTGCTTACATTAATGACATCTACGGATTTCGCATTGAGGGCAGCGGTATTCTTCCATTCGCCTTCTAGTGCAATGACGATGAAGTATAGAGAAATCGATTCCGAACAAGGAACATGCTTATATGAAATCACCAGAAATGCACCAGTTGAGAAGTCAACAGATGGGACATTGACGACCTGGGAAGTACATCGATATGGACCTTTCAAGGTGGCAACGTATTACGGAGAAGGATAGTTCCCGTTCCCATTGAAACACCGCAAATCACACCGCCCTACCAACACTTTTTTCATTGTACAAGGTGTCAAGACACAATATATAATATGCGTATTAAGTAGTGACACCTTTACATCACCTCGAAGTTAAGATACGAGAAAGGAGATAACAATGAAGAGAAAGGCACTTCTGACAGTTCTGTTGACGTCGGTGCTGATGCTCCTGGGGGCGGTCAGCGTATACGGAGACAGCATTCCGACCACGGAATGGAAGGATTACGCAGCAGAGCATTTCGCAGACGGCACTGGACACCCGCAGAACCCGTTCCGGATTGAAACTGCGGAGCAGCTGGCCCTGCTGTACGAAGGCGTGGCGGCCGGCGAAAGCTATAACGACTGCTATTTCCGGCTGGAGAAGGACATTGACCTGTCCGGACACCTGTGGAATCCAATCGGCGTATATATGGACGAGAATAATGGCCGGAAAGAAAAGAAGTTCTTCGAAGGAACTTTTGACGGGAACGGAAAGACCATCACTGGAATGATTGTGGATCAGCGGAAGGACCGGTACGCCGGTGGACTTTTTGGAGCCTGCAGGACCGCATCATATGACAATAGGATTTATGATCTTACCATTAAGGATGCGCAGATTTACAGCTGTTCAGATAATTTGAACAAAGGTTACAACGGAATCCTGGTGGGATACCTCTGGACCAGTGGCGGAAAGAATTATGAACTGAATAATATTACGGTGTCTGGAACAATCTACATGGATGGAAAGGAACCCGACCATGCAGTTAACGGTGGCCTGATTGGGAGTGCCCTCGGTGCAACCGTTAAAAATTGCAAGGTGGAAAATATCTCCATTTCGGGATCCGGTCAGCTCTGTAATAATGGTGGATTCGTGGGTAGGGATTTCGGATCTAGCTATGAGAATTGTACGGTGGCCGGTACGGTGAACGCATGCGATATCGTAGGCGGATTCGTAGGGTTTTCAGGCAGAAATGCTTATGCAGAGCCAGCTCAAAAGGGTAGATTCAAGAACTGCCTTGCAGATGCGAAAGTGGATGCAACGGGGTGGTGCATCGGGGGTTTTGCAGGATATAGCGAAGACGCTGAAATCAGAAATTGCGCGGCAAAGGGTGATGTGGCCACCACAGAAAAATGGAACTCGAGGGTAGGAGCTTTCGTCGGCGATGCAGGAAATATCACCATTGAAAGAAGCCATGCAGCAGGAAGTGCTTCCAGCGGATCGGATGACTGTAAAGCTGGTGGATTCCTGGGATATAACAAAAACGCAACGGTGTCCGGCTGCTCCTTCGACAGTGAGCGGAACAAGGATTTGAAGGGCGTTGGCGGCGAGAATCCAGCGGACCATGAGGGCATTACCGGAACTACCACCCAAGGGGTAAAAGCAAATATCTGTAAGGATTACGCGGGCCGACACAATCCGGTGAAGGTAGCAAAGAAAGCGGCGACCTGCACCGAGGATGGAACCGAAGAATATTACATCTGTGAAGCTTGCGGAACCATGTATTCGGATGCAGACCAGAAGAATATAATCGACAAGCCAACCGTCATCAAAGCGGGAGGCCACAAGTTCGGAGATTGGAAAGTAACGAAGCAGCCGACCACGAAGGCGGAGGGCGAAGAGACGAGAGTCTGCGAGAACTGCCCGGAGGAGGAGACGAGAAACATTGCAAAGCTTCCTCCAGAGAAGCGCAAGATTGCCTCGGTTACATTCAGCAAGAAGGCCTACATCTACAACGGGAAGACGAAGAAACCGGCGATGAAGGTGAAGGATGCAGATGGGAAAGTGATTCCGTCGAAGGATTACACCGTAAAGTATCCAGCCGGACGTAAGAAAGTGGGAACCTACTCGGTGACCGTGACGCTGAAGACCGGCGCAAAGAACACCGTCAAAGCCACCTTCCGCATCGTGCCGAAGACCACGCAGATTCGGTCGCTGAAGAAGGGCGGAAATGCTTTTACCGTGAAATGGTTCCGGAAGGGACCGCAGGTCACCGGATATCAGGTGCAGTACAGCACGTCTAAGAACTTCACGAAGGCGAAGACGAAACGCATTAAGGGGTACTACTCCAACACGAAGAAAGTGAAGAAACTGGGAAAGAAGAAAACGTATTACGTGAGAGTTCGTACCTACAAGAAAATCGGAAAGACCACTTACTATGCGGTATGGTCGAAGGCCAAGAAGGTAACGACGAGATAGGAATTAAAAATGAACAGACGGTTCGAAAGATAGCCGCCTGTTCATTTTTTTACCACATCCTTTCCGCGAAAGCCCGCGCTTTCTCCTGAATCCCAGGCACCTCCAGAATGGCCCCTGGGTCGTTGGCGGTCAAGAAAGAGCCAAAT
>JAUNEW010000015.1 GCA_030525365.1 Eubacteriales bacterium | reverse complement strand
TTTCCCGCTTTGTCCCACCAACATATCACCGCGTCAACACATTTCCTCGAGTATTTACTTGAGTATTTCCGCAAGTTATTCCGTAAACGCATCACCTGCATCGAAAGCAACTGCTTGACAATGAGAAGGAGCATGCTAGGCTCAGGCGCCAGCCCAATCGCATGCTCCGAGAGGCTTGTTGTCAAGCAGTTGCTGGCAGATGCAGGTGCCGTGTCCGGCACCTGCGGTCAATCGGATGCTTTTTGTTATTCTGAATTCAGAATAACAAAAAGCCCCGCCCCGAAGATTCGTTATAAGGCCGAACCTTCGGGGCGGGGGTGATTGCAACCTCTAGCTTCCTCACGTAAGAACGGTACCTTCCCCCGCAAATGATTCTGCAAGACCCATTTGCGCGGGAAGGTACCGTTCCTTTTCTATTTGTGATAGGTTTCGTTGTTCATGATCTTGAAGCTGCGGTACACCTGCTCCAGCAGAAGGACCCGAGCCATCTGGTGGGGAAAGGTCATTCGGCTGAAGGAAAGGCCAAAGTCCGCTCGCTTTTTGACCGCAGGGGATAGGCCCAGGCTTCCGCCAATGATGAAGTCCACGGTGGAGTGCCCACTGTCGAAGGTCCGGCTCAGCTGCCGAGACAGCTCCACAGAGTCCAGCATTTTTCCTTCCACTTCCATGGCGATGACGTAATCGCTATCGCTGACTTTGGCGAGGATGGACTCCCCTTCCTTTTCCATCACTTGGGCCTCGTCGGCGGGGGATGCATTCTTCGGCAGCTTCGCCTCTTTCAGTTCCACGATTTGAATCCGAGCGTAGCCACCGATTCGCTTGGTGTATTCGGCCACGGCGGCCTGCCAGTATTTTTCTTTTAACTTACCGATGCAGATAATGTTGATATTCATAGGCTAGAATCCAATCCATGGGCTTACCTGATTTTTTGCGGCCACGCCCATTCTGAAGTTGATGTTTTTGTGGTAGTCGTTCTGATCCAGCACGTCACGGACGGTGAGTTCCGCGTTGTAGGGAGTGTTGTTGGTGGTGCTGAGGTGGGCCAGAAGGATTTTCGGGAGGAGGATTTTCCCGTCTTGGCTAGGGTGCTTTGCCACCGGCAAAGCCGGCCGATCCTCCAGCATTCGGGTCAGGGAGTGGCCGCAGGTCTCGTTGGACAGGTGGCCTTCGTTGCTGAGAATTCGGCGTTTGACCGAATAAGGATAGGGTCCCATCTCCAGCATGGACACTTCGTGGTTGGCCTCCATCACCAGCACGTCGGCGGTGCGAATTTCCTCGTAGATTTCGTCTGTTACCACACCGGTGTCCGTCACCACCGTGATCTGGGTGTTGTCTTTGCGGAAAGAGTACCCCAGGGGCTCGGCCGCGTCGTGGGAGAGGGCAAATCCTTTTACCGTAATGTCACCGATTCGGGTCTCGTCCTGGGCGGCGAAATACTGGAGCCGCTCTTCCGGCACGTACTGGAAATTCTCGCAGCTTTGGGCCGTTCCCCGGGAGGCCAGCACGGTGGCTTCGCTACAGATTCGGGACATCATGCGAATGCTTTTGACGTGGTCCACGTGCTCATGGGTCACCAGGATTCCCCCTACCCCGTCCTCCGCAATGTCCGCGGCTTTGAGTGCGGCCCGGATGCTTTTGCCGGAAAGGCCCACGTCCAACAAGAGGTTCGTGGTTCCGTCTGTGATTAAATATGAGTTACCGGAGCTGCTGCTTCCGATGGATTGTATCGCTAAATTCATTCATTTCAACCTTTCGGTTAATTTAAGTCGTAACTGTAATGCTTTCTTTGTTCTTGTAAAAAGAGCCGGTTCCCCCGAATTACTTCGGCATTATCCGGTAGTTGTTCTTCCGATAGGACAGGTCAAACTTGCACACCGCCCGGAAATCGCAGTAGGTGCAGGCGGATTTGCTCTTGGATTCTTTGGCCGGGGAAATGTCCACCTTGCCCTGAACCATGTCATCGCTGAGCTTCTCAATGGTCTTGTGCACGTCTTCTCGAAGCTGCTGGAACACTTCCTGCGGAAGTTCCTTTCGCTTCCGAGTACGTGAGGTAACCCCTCGAAGCTCTGCAGGAATATCCACCTGAGCTTCTGTGGTATCCACCATGATTCCGTTCAGGATAAAGCGGTCCTCCGCCGCCTTCCGGAGCTCCTCATTGCTCTTCGTATCGTCGGTGGCGTTCTGCTGTCCATCGCTGATGTTGAAGTAGAACATTCCGATGGGTTTGTGCTTCTTCCCGCTGGCCGCGTCCAGGTATACCATGAGCTGCATTTTGTAGCCCACCCGCATCCGCTCGATGTTCACTTTGTCCTGGCCGGTCTTGTAGTCCACAATGCTGATGCCACCACCCTGGAGACGGTCAATTCGGTCGATGGTTCCCTCGATGTAGACTTTCTCGCCATGAAGGGTGTACTCGATGGGCTCGATTTCGCAGCCCCGACCGTACTTCTCCTCGAAGGCGGCATCCGTCAGGCGCTCCTCTTTGAACTGCCGATCCACCGCCCGGGCCGCTTCCAGGCAGATTCGCCGAATTCGTTCCATGCGGTAGGATTCCCTCTCGTTGGAAACAAACAGGCCCCCGCGGTAGTTCTTCGAAATCCTTTCTAATTCCTCATCCACCATCTTCGCCAGCTTCTCGTCGGTTACCTTCTGTAGGTCTTGATCTCTTTCCGATTCTGCTCCGGCTTCCGCATCTGCACTTCTTTCCTTTTCCAGGATACCCTCCTGAATCAGCCGCTGGGACACTCCTTTGAGACACTCATGGTACACATCCCCGATTTCTCGGCCGCCACTTTCGTACTCCCGGAGCTCCTCCGCCCGGATTCCGTACCGAAGGAAGTAGGAGAAGGGGCAGTGCTGGTAGGATTCCAGCTTGGAGGCACTCATGACAAAAGCATCTCCTCTCTTGTACAGTCGTCCGGCAGTGCCCTCCAAGAGCGGCAGTGCCTCGTTTTCATCCAGCCCTGCCAGGCTCAGTTCCCGGAGCATTTCCGGATTGTTCTTCTCGTACCACCGGATAATGCCCTCCGCCAGGTAGTTCTGCTCATCCTTGGGAACCACCACCGCTTCCGCTTCCTCTAAGTGGAACTTCTTTTCCTTCTTGCGCTCTTGGGAATCGTTACCCCGTGACAAATCTCCTCCATCCGGCAATTCGGAATTTTCAACGGATTTCTCCATGGGCTCTTCCTCCTCCCGGTTCTCTTCGATGAGTTTCATCATCTGGTCCACCGGCTTCTCTTTGAAGTTGTTCATCATGTGCCGCAGAGCTTCCGGCCCGTTCTGCACCAAATCCAGGTTGAAACCCCGGCTCACCGCATCTTTGTGCTCGTGAAGCTTCGGAAACAGATCGTGCAGGGATTCCACCAGAATCGACGGCTTCATATCGCCGCCGTCCCCCTTGGCCAGGGAATAACTGATGTACAGCTTCTCCGAAGCCTGGGATACGGTTCGGTACATGGCCACGTTCTCCTCCAGCATCCGAAGGTCGTCCAGATTTCCCAGGGCGAAATCGTGACGGGCGAACTGCATCTTCTCGTCCAGAGAGAACAGCCCCTCCGTTGGCGGCAGCTGAGGCAGCACGCCGTCGTTGGCGGACAGCACCATCACCACCTTCGGCGGTGCCACACGGGTCCTGATCATGCTTCCCAGGGTCAGCCCGTCCTTCGTTGGCGGAATCAGGCCCACCTCTGCATTCATGATGCCGATGGAGTACATTTCGCTGAACTCCTTCATATCCAGGGATTCGTCTCCCATAATATTTCGTACGCAGCCCAGAATCCGCAACACCTCGTTGTAGCTCTGAGCCGTCCACTGGGCTTCTTCGAACATCTTCCGTTCGTACTGGTCGTCCTCGATCCGCTGCATCACGCTTCGAAGGTCCCACACTTCCTGCAGGTATCCGTAGAAGGCCTCGATGAACTCCGCCACGGTCTGCTCTTTCGACCCCATTTCCTGCAGCTTCTGGATTCTTTCGGCGATGTAAGCCCGGCTCTCCTCCAGCCGGCCGAATTCCGCTTCGCCGTAATCAAAGCTGCCGAAGCGGAAGGGCTTCGTCCACATATTTCCCTTGATTCCATAGGAAGTGACATAGTTCTCCAGATCCCAGACCCGGTCCTCCGAAAGCCCAGTGAGGCCGCTCTTGAGAAGGGCCAACACCGACGGGGTCCGGTATCCGTTTCCGCAGATATCCAGCAGGCTTACCACAAAGCCCACCACCTGGGAATCCCGGACGCCCCGTCTCTTGTCCAGGAAAATCGGCAGGCCGTACTCTCGGAACACCCGCCC
Organism: Eubacteriales bacterium; assembly: GCA_030525365.1. Lineage (GTDB taxonomy): Bacteria > Bacillota > Clostridia > Peptostreptococcales > Anaerovoracaceae > Mogibacterium_A. The sequence continues at coordinate 18,315 of JAUNEW010000015.1, read as the reverse complement.
GATAATGGGCTGCATCTCCTGGGAATCGTTGCAGATTATCACGATGTCCTTCATCCGGTAGCCCTTGTGCAACAGCTGGTAGATGTACACCGCCGCGTTCTCCGCCTGGTTGTACAGGTTGGCGCACTCCACCACCTGTAGGTCCTTGGGCTGGAATTCTGCGTTGTCGAAAGTTCTTTTACCCTCTTCGGTAAAAAGATCCGCTTCGATTCTCCGGATGGTTTCCGACTGTTCCCGAGGCTCCACCGGAAGATCTAGGACTTCCACGGAGATGCTTTTATCCGAGGCTGACCGGCGGATAGCTTCAATCAGGTAGGTTTCCAGGTGATAGTCCGACTGATTGACCATAACGTTCACGCTCTTTGCCACCTTGGCGATTTCCACCAGGGCGGACCGGAATTTGGCGGTCATGCTGTCGAAGCCGTAGACCCAGACGTCTTTGTTCTGAAGGCTCTGGGATTTGCCGATGGCTTCGGTGTAGAGGTCGATGTAGTCTTCCACGTCCCGGTACTTTCCCTGAATCATGGTCTCGTATTCCGTCATGATTCCGTACAGTTCCCGGATTTTCTTCCGGAGAAGATCGTCGGTTTCCGGATCCTCTAAGATGGCTTCCAGGTCCTTCTCGCTGCACTCCTGCTGCTTGAAGCTGGAGATGAAGTCATTCACCATCTCCACGAAATTCTGCTTGTTGGCGGCAGTGCGAAAGACATCCAGCTGGGACTCCCGGTTCCGGATGATTCGGGACAGAAGCATAAAGCGCTCGTAGCTGTCCAGGGTTCGAATGTTCTCTTTTCCCTGTTCCTGAAGCATCCGAAGGCCCAGACGGCTCATGCTGAGGATTTCCACATTCAGAAGGCACGCCGTATTCAAATAGTGAAGGGCCTGTTCTTCGGCAATATGCGTGTACTGATCCGGAACGATGACCAGAGTCTCCCCTCCGATGTGTTCGTAGATGAACCGTTCCTTGTCGATGTTCTCTCGGCCCTGATAGATTGTAAGCATCTCTGCCTCCCCCTATTGATTCTTGCTTTGCTTTCTGATTTCCGCTAGATTAAATCCAGCACTTCTGCCGGGGTCTTCACCCGGTAAGTTGGCTGGTAACCCAGTGCTTCTAATTCCGTCTCGTCAATGTCGTGGCTCCACCCCACCAGAATACTGTCCACACCGGCGTTGTTGCAGCAGCCGATGTCGAACTTGGTGTCTCCCAGCATGATGGCCTCCTCCGGCTCTGCGGACAGGGCCCTGAGGGCCATGCGAAGGGGTTCCGGATCCGGCTTGTGGCGGTCTGTGTCGTCGCAGGTAACCAGCACATCGAAATAGTCTTGAATTCCCAGCTCTGCAAGATAGTGCAGGGTGGTGGATTTCGTCCGGGAGGTTACCACGGAAAGGGTATGCCCCCCTTCTCGCATCTTGTCCATCATTTCCCGGGTCCCGTCAAACAGCCCTACCAGCCCCTCATAGTGGGCATCCTGGTAGGCCCGGTAGATTTTTACCGCCTCGTCCACATCCGCTTCTGGGAAAAACTTCTGCACCGTATAACGGATGGTCTCCCCAAAGGTGTGGTAGATTTCCTTCTCATCTCCTTCGTGTCCGGTGTAATGACGGAACACCGCCTGCCAGGAATCCACGATGACCCGGTTGGAGTTAAAGATTGTACCGTCGAAATCGAAAATAATATGCTTCTTCTTCACCTACAGATTCCTCTCTTTCGCATCCTGAGATAACTTTGCCCGCACGAAAAGGTCCAGGTCTCCGTCCATGACGGCCTGGATATTTCCCGTCTCGGCACCGGTCCGGGTGTCCTTCACCATGGTGTAAGGTTGGAACACGTAGTTCCGAATCTGAGCGCCCCAGGAAGCCTGGCTCATGTCCCCTTTCAGCTCGTTCAGGTTCTCCTTGTGTTCTTCCTCCGCCAGCTTCTGCAGCTTGGAGGTCAGAATCTTGAGGGCCACCTCCTTGTTCCGGAGCTGGGACCGTTCGTTCTGACAGGTAACCACGATATTGGTAGGAAGGTGGGTAATCCGGATGGCGGAATCCGTAGTGTTGACATGCTGTCCTCCGGCGCCGCTGGAGCGGTAGGTGTCAATCTTCAAATCGTTCGGATTGATGACCACATCCAGCTCATCTCCCAGATCCGGCACCACTTCCACCCCGGCAAAGGAGGTCTGCCGCTTCCCCGCAGAGTTAAAAGGGGAAATTCGAACCAGCCGGTGCACACCGCTTTCGCTTTTCAGATAACCGTAGGCGTTCTCTCCCGACACCATGATGGTGGCACTCTTGATTCCCGCCACCGTGTCGTTCTGCAGATCCACCACTTCCGTCTTAAAGCCCTTGTGCTCACAGTACCGAAGGTACATTCTCTCCAGCATTTCCGCCCAGTCCATGGCATCCACGCCGCCGGTTCCGGCGTACACGGTGAGAATGGCGTCGTTGGCATCGTACTTTCCCCCCAGCAGCATGCTGAGTTTCAATTCCTCCATCTCCTCCTGAAGGGCCTCGAAATTCCGGCGGATTTCCTTGGCTTCTCCCTCATCGTGAAGCTCCTCCACCAGATCAATCATCTCTTCCGTATCCGTCAGACCCTGTTCAATCCGGTCGTACCGTTCAATCTCGTTCTCCAAAGACTTCTTTTTCTTCATGAGTTTCTGGGCCGCCGTGGGGTCATCCCAGAAGCCCTCTTTGCTCATCTCTTTGTCGTATTTCGCAACCGTATCTCTCAGACTCTCCAGGTCAAAGATACTCTCCGATTTCCAGTAACTTCATCCTCTCCTGAGGAATAACCGACTTGATTTCTTCCAGTAAAAGCATGTTTCTCTCCTCTCTCCTCCCGGCTCTCCCTGGGGCTTTCTCTGCCCTGGTGGCCGGACATATCAGCCCTACCGAAAGCGCCCGGAGAATCCGGGCGCTTCTTTTTACAATCTCACCTGCTTACCGATTCCGTCCGCAGCAGTTCTTATATTTCTTTCCGCTTCCGCAAGGGCACGGATCGTTCCGGCCAATCTTCGGCGCATCCCGGTGCACGGTCTCCTGATGCTTCTCTTCCTTCGGAGCGGCGTCCGGTCCGGCACTGGCCTCCTCGTCCTTGTACTCGGCTTTGGAGGATTCCTGGCTGCGAATCCGGCTGGTACGCTCAGTCCGGGTGGTGACGGTAACGTTGTAGCAATACTTGACCACTTCTTCCCGGATGTCGGAAATCATTTCCTCGAACATGGAGAAACCTTCAGAAGCGTAGGCCATAGCCGGGTCCTGCTGACCCAGGGCACGGAGGCCGATTCCGTTCTTCAGCTGATCCATGGCATCGATGTGATCCATCCAGCGGTTGTCCACCACGCGAAGCATAATCATGCGCTCCACTTCACGCATCTGCTCGCTACCGATTTCCTCTTCCTTGGCATCATAGACGGTGCGGAAGGCGGTCTTCAGATCTTCCTTGAAGCGATCCCCATCCAGCATTTCCAGCTCGTCCTCATCGTAGCCCTTGAAGTACTCTCTGTAGGCTGGGGTGATGTTATCCAGCGCATCGTAAATGCGTTCGAAATCCCACTCCTCTGGGTACTTGGATTCCATGGTCACCGGATCCACGATTCCGTCCACCAGCTCGCTCATCATACCCAGGATGTACTCCTTCAGATCCTCGCCGTCCAGTACCATTCGGCGCTGGCCGTAGATGATTTCACGCTGCTTGTTCATAACGTTATCGTACTGCAGCACGTATTTACGAATGCCGAAGTTCTTGCCTTCCACTTTCTTCTGGGCGTTCTCGATGGACTTGGAAAGCATTCCCGCCTCGATGGCTTCGTCGTCTTCCAGACCCACGCGCTCTACCAGGCGCTGCATCTTCTCGCCGCCGAAGAGTCTCATCAGATCGTCTTCCAGGGAAATGAAGAACTGGGATTCACCCGGGTCTCCCTGACGGCCGGCACGGCCTCGCAGCTGGTTATCGATACGACGGGATTCGTGGCGCTCTGTACCGATGATGCACAGACCTCCCAGCTCCCGAACTTTCTCCTGCTCCGGCTTTCTCTCTGCTTCGTATTCTTTGCAAAGGGCCTTATAGGTGGCTCTCGCTTCGTTCATCTCCGGATCATCGGACTTGCTGATTCCGGTCATAAAAGAAAGCTGTTCCGGCGTATACTCCCGGCGCTTCATCTCTTTGCGGGCCTCGAACTCTGGGTTTCCTCCTAGAATAATATCCGTACCACGGCCGGCCATGTTGGTGGCGATGGTTACCGCACCCAGGCGGCCTGCTTCGGCAACGATTTCCGCCTCGCGTTCGTGGTGCTTCGCGTTCAGCACGTTGTGCTTGATGCCCCGCTTCTTAAGCTGCTGGCTGATGAGCTCGGAAATCTCTACGGAAATGGTACCTACCAGAACCGGCTGTCCCGTCTCGTGGACTTCTGCCACACGGTTCACGATGGCTTTGTACTTGCCGGATTCATGGGCGTACACCGAATCCTGCTTATCCACACGGGCAATCGGCAGGTTGGTCGGAATGACCACAACGTCCATGTTGTAGATGTCCCGGAACTCGTCCTCCTCGGTCTTGGCCGTACCGGTCATACCGGAAAGCTTCTGGTACATACGGAAGTAGTTCTGCAAAGTGATGGTGGCCAGGGTCTTGGACTCGGCGTTGATTTTCACACCTTCTTTTGCCTCAATGGCCTGGTGCAGTCCATTGCTGAAACGGCGTCCATACATGAGACGACCGGTGAACTCATCGACGATGAGAATCTCGCCGTCCTGGACGATGTAGTCCACATCCCGCTTCATCAGGTAGTTGGCACGAAGGGCCTGATTGACGTAGTGGTTCAGCTCCATGTTGTCTGGATCAGAGAAGTTCTTGATGTCAAAGTACTTCTCGCACAGCTCTACGCCGGCATCTGTCAGGGCAATCTGGTTGTCCTTCTCTTCAATCTTGTAGTCTTCATCCTTGAGGAGGGTCTTAACGAAACTGTTGGCGGACACGTACATGCCGCTGGAATCCACACCTCTTCCAGAGATAATCAGCGGAGTTCTGGCTTCATCGATGAGGATGGAGTCCACCTCGTCCACGATGGCGTAGTTCAGCTTCCGTTGGGTCAGCTCTTCTTCGTAGGTGACCATGTTGTCGCGCAGATAGTCGAAACCGAACTCATTGTTGGTTCCGTAGGTAATGTCGCAGCGATACGCCGCCTTCCGGTCTTCCCCTTCGATGGCGTGGGTAACACAGCCAACGGTCAGGCCCAGGAAGTTGTAGATCTTTCCCATCCATTCCGCGTCACGGCTAGCCAGGTAATCGTTGACGGTGACTACGTGAACGCCCTTTCCATCCAGTGCGTTCAGGTATGCCGCCAAGGTGGCTACCAGGGTTTTACCTTCACCGGTTTTCATCTCGGCGATTCTTCCCTGATGGAGAACCACACCACCGATGAGCTGTACTCGGAAATGCTTCATACCTACCGCACGGTACGCACCTTCTCGGCATACAGCAAAGGCTTCCGGCAGAAGATCATCCAGGGTCTCCCCCTCTTTGAGGCGGTCCTTGAATTCCTGGGTCTTGCCCCGGAGTTCTTCGTCCGTCAGCTTCTGCATGTCTTCGTCATAGGCTTCAATCCGATCAACGATTTTCTCGACTTTCCGGACTTCCTTCGCATTCAGGTCGCCGAATATTTTTTCCAAAAATCCCATTCGTCTTTCTTTCCTTTCTTCTATTTCATCCTCATTATTCATCCTCATCCGGAATATCTTCAATCCGGATGTGAACCATTAACGCTCTACGTTCATCCGCACGGGTGACCCGCACGTGGAATATCTTGTGCCGGGAATGGTAGGTGAAAGTATCCCCTACTTTTGCCAGCCGATCCAGCTCAATCATAACCCAGCCGTTGATAGTGGTGGCGTTGATGTCGATATCCTCCCCCACCATCTCGAAAAATTTCTCCACATTGGCGCCGCCGGATACGGAGTAGGAACCGTCGTAGAGACGGGTCACGTCCCGCATCTCAATGGCGTCGTGTTCGTCGTAAATCTTTCCCACCAGCTCCTCGATGATGTCTTCCATGGTGACCAGCCCTGTGGTTCCACCGTACTCATCCACGATGATGGCGATGTGGGTCTTCTTGGACTGCATCTTCTTGAGAAGCACCGCGGCCTTGATGGATTCCGCCACGTAAGCCACCGGCTTGATGTAGGCTTCCAGCCCCCGGCCTTCGCCCACCACGTAGTTGTGGAAATCCTTCTGGTTGATGATGCCGATGATGTTATCCAAATCATCCTCGTACACCGGCAGTCTGGAGAATCCGCTTTCCTTGAAAATCTTTCCAATTTCCTCCACAGAGGTTCCCAGCTCCACCGCCTCGATGTCCACACGGGGGGTGATTACATCGATGGCCTCCAGGTCGTCGAACTCGATGGCGTTGGTAATCAGCTCCTGCTGTTCCTTGCCGATGCTGCCGCCAATCTGAGCCTCTTCCACGATGGTAATCAGCTCATCCTCTGTGTAACTGGCGTCTTCTTTGGTTCCGAAGATTTTCCCCAGCAGCTTCTTCCACAGGGCGAAAAGCACGTTCACCGGTGTGAAGAGCCACATCAGTACCCGCATAATCGGTGCCGCAAAGAGGGCAAAGCTCTCCGCCTTGTCCTTGGCAATGTTCTTCGGGGAAATCTCACCGAAAATGAGAACCGCCACCGTCATCACTACCGTGGACATGGTCGGTCCCAGGGACCCGCCCACCAACTGAACGAACATCACCGTGGCAATGGCCGTCATGCCGATATTCGCAATATTGTTACCGATCAGAATTGTGGAAAGAAGCTTGTCGTACTGCTCTTCCAGCTGCAGCACCAGCTTCGCATTCTTCACATCGTCGTTGGCCATGTTCTTCATCTTGATGCGGTTCAAAGAAGTGAATGCCGTCTCCGTAGACGAGAAGAAAGCCGATAAAGCCAGCAGCCCCACAATACTGAATATATATCCTGTCAAAATATCCTCCTGTTCGCCAAAATATGCTCTAGGCATTATTGAATTATACTATAGATTTGTGGTGATTGAAAGGATTTCAACTGCAGGGACTGTGGTTTTGGAAGTTTTTTCAATAAGAAAGGAAGGTAGTATAGATTGGATTGATAGGAAGGGGGGCTAATTACTGTGCTCCCTCATCATTTGCACAATACCTAAGAGACTTCCTCCCACCGCTACACCAATCACGGCTATTCCGCTTGGTTGCAAACCAGATGCCATTTCCATTAAGGAATACGAATTACCTTCAAACATTTTCCCCTGATTATACACATATAGAAATACTGATGAAATGAACAAAAGATTTCCAACCAAGAACATCCATCTTCTACGCATAGTGACGCTTCCACCAATTACTAACACTACGCTCAGAAGACATACTGGACTAATCAGAAAATTAACTCCCTTCATTCCATCTATCCCAGGTTGATTGCTGTACCACACAAAAGGCGAAAGCGCTAGAATCAGCAATGGGAAAATTAGCTCCTTATTTTTCATAATGATTCTCCTTACGGATTCAAATGATATGACTTGTATATGCATTATACAGGACGAATGTTAAAAAAGTATTAAATTAGATTAAATATAATTAAAGCACATTCTAATTTCAATTAAATAAATCGTTTTCTTCACCCGGAGCAAGGTCGGCCTCTATTGTTATGGTAAGTGAACTAGTGGCGGGGAGAAACGAATACCGTTTGTTCTCTATTCTCGACCCGCCATCTTTTCTCTCCGACTAGCTTCAACGAGTCACGGGAAATAACAGTAACATACGATTTCCAGGAGGTTCTCCCGTGAACTTATGCATTATACGATAGCTGCTTTTACCGAAAAATTAAGAAAACATCACGGGTAGTGTTCCCACAGCTCTGATTTTGCTGTTCTCCCCGCCATGGGTTCACATACCTTTCACATTCCGACCCGCCGACCCGCATTCCCAGTAAGAAAAGAAGGGCTGCCCACAAAAAAAGTGCGACAGCCCCTCTATCTAACTTAATATCCATATTCTACCCAATCACCTGGTAGCTCTTCGCCTTCCCGTCTTCCAGTCGGATTTCGTATCCGCTTCCTGGGGACGGGGTCCAGTCGAAGAGGTTGGTTTTCTCCGCTGGGAAAAGAATGTCCATCACCGCAGAGATGACCGCACCGTGGAGCACGGCGATGACTCGGTCGCTTTCGTCTTCCACCAAAGTCTGCAGTCCTCGGTTCACTCGGTCAAAGAAACCCTGGTAGGAATCCCCTCCTGGGAAATCGAACTCCGGCATCTCCCCCTTGAGCCACCGGCTTCCGTAAGGCGTGGCCATGACTTCTTCGAAGGTCTTCATCTCGAAAATTCCGATTTCGATCTCCCGAAGATCCGGAATCTTCCCATGTTCCCGATTTCCGTAGATGGTTTCGAAAGTCTGCTCCGTCCGGAGCATGCCGGAGGTGTAGAGGGAAGCCTGACCCGCCTCTGGGTACAATCCCTTTGCGCTCTTTTCCGCCACCTCCTGGCGTCCCTTCTCGGTCAGGGACAGGTCCGTGCTACCGTAGAAGAGCTTTTTCTCGGTGCCTTCCGTGTTTCCATGACGGATTAAAAATATATTTCTGGCCATCTTACTTGTCCGATGCTCCTTTCAGGTTAAAGAAGCTGCCAACGGTGTGTTTCGTATCTGCAAGCAGGTTGTACTGCAGCTTCTGGTATTCGGTAATCTTCTTGGAATACTTCGTCTTTTCTTCCAGGCGGTGCAGCACTTTGTCGTCACCCATGTAGAACTCTCCGGCAACGAATGGGATTTCCTTGTGCATATCCACTAGATATTTCTGGAAGCCGGTCATGTTGGCGCCGATCTTATCCAGCGTGTAAGCGCCCAGCATGTTGGCGCTGATGTCCACATTATCTTCGGAACCAATGTTATAGTTCGCCCAGACGATGAACGGGGTGATGTACCGGTTAGCTTGCTGTTCCTTGGAAATGCTGTCCACCGACTTTCCGTCGTACAGCGCATTCCAGAACGGATCCTCGATAGCCGGTTGGTGATCACCGAACATGACGACAACCGTCGGCTCGTCCACGTTCTGGAAATACTCGGTGAGCTGCTTGAAGGCATCGTCGGATTTTTTGATCAGATTCAGATATAGCTCTGCCTGATTATCCTTCAGCTTCGGATCCGTAATCTTGACGGTTTCGTCGATTCCGCCCTGCTTTGCCGCATCGTAGCCACCGTGATTCTGCATGGTAACGTTGAAGAGGTAGAATGGCGTGGTGGAATCGGATTTACGATATTTCTCGTAGTATTCCTCCAGCAGATTGAAGTCTCCCTGGTCCGACATGTACTTCGCGCGGATGAAATCAAGCTTGCTTTCTGGAATATCTTCCATGGAGATGAAGTCGTCAAATCCCAGAAGTGGGTAGACCACTTCACGGTTCCAACCCCTGCCGTAGTACGGGTGAACCGCTTTGTTGTAGCCATAGCTCTGCTGCTTCAGTGTGGTGGTGAAATTCGGAAGTGCGGTGTGCACCAGGGAATTATAAGCCACGCTTCTTGGCGGCAAGAAGGCCATCGATGTTCCAGTTAGGAACTCGAACTCCGAGTTGGCGGTATTGGCGCCGAAGATGGACATATGGCAGTGCCCCTTGATGGTGTTCTTCTTGAGGCTATGGATGTACGGCATGTAATCGGTGGATGTCTTAATCTTGCCATCCACGTTCAAATCCGCTAAGGATTCGTTCATGATGACGATTACGTTCGGAGACTTCTTGCCAACAGAACTGCTCTTCTTCACATCGTCGGAAGGATATTTCTTCGCAATGGATTCCACGGCACTGACAGAATATCCCTTCGGCTTCTCAATGGTGTTGTAGGTCCAGGTAATGACGAAGGACAGGGCCGTGCCTCGCCGCTTGTAGTATCCTTGCGGATGCCAGGTCTTTACCTGAATGTCGTGGTTCTTCAGGAAGTCGGTATTGAACAGGGTGTGGTAGAATCCGCCCACAACCACACCGCAGGCTAGCAGGCCTGCAATCCGTTTCTTCCACGGCAGTCCCTTCTCCATCTTAAGGCTCAGCGCCGCGGTGATGAAGGCGATGGTGAACACCAGAGAATAGATAATCTTAAGATCCATCTGGAAGGTGTAGTTCCCCGCAACCTCAGTAGCCGTACTCAAAGAATAGATGTCCTGGAACATAATCGGTGTTCCCCGGAACTGGAATACGTAGTAATTTCCCAACGCACAGATGGAGAACAGCAGCACCGTCAACGACGACGCCACGGTGGTCCGGTTGGTGATCACGTAAAACACCCACAGCACCAGGGCATAAATCACCAGATTTAGCAGTACTACTAGTGGTACCCTTGTGGCCTGATGGATGATGGCTCCCAGTCCGAAGTCGTAATAGCGCATCATGATGATGTGACACCAGAACGGTGTGGCAATCATGAACAGCCATCCGAATATTCGGTTCAAGCTGGCTTTCCGCTTCGGAAGGAATTTCTTCCGTCCCCACTTCTCGTCAATCCAATCCATCGGCAGCCAGGTGAAAATCAGAGCCAATAGCAGCATGGCCACCATGAAGCCCACGCTTCGAAGAGGCAAGAACTGGTAGACCCAACGGATACGTAGGTCTTTGCCCTTGCTGTTCTTTCCATAGACCGTGGATTCCCCGTAGTAGTCCTTCTGCTCATCGGTCATCTTTCCCATGTAGACACCCAGGTTGTCCGTCTTCGGGGATCCCTCGGTGCGAACTGCCAGCACGTATTTATCGCCCTTCTTCAGGTCCGCGTTGAACTGGAATTCGGTGAAATCATCGTACTTCGTCAGGTGGATTTCGTTGCAAGGACGTTCCTCCTCTGCAACCACCTTGCCATCCATATCCCGGATTTCAGCGTGGATTTTTCCCTTCAGCACCGTCTTATCCAGGGTGTAGAGGCGAACCGCCGCCTTCCACAGGTGGTCCTTCTGGGCCACGAACTGCTGGGTCACCTCTCGGTCGCCGGAAATCTCCACCGGCTCATAGGAGTGAAGCTCCAGTCGCTCCACCACGTAATTCTTAATAAAACTACCGGCATTCGCCGCCACAAGACCCATTCCGCACAGAATGATTATCGTCACGACAATCTTCCGAACCAGCAGAATCTTTCCCTTGCCGGAGAAGCCGGATACTTCTGAAAATCTTTTCAGTTTCTCTTTCATGAATGCTCCCTTTACTAATTTTTTACATACCTTTTAATTTTAACCATCTTCACATTGATTTTCAAGGTTTCTGTATTGAAAGTGTTCCCATCTATGGAATGAAATATTTCTTTTTGCTATAATAGCTCTGTTAAAAGAAAGCCGGAGAACTTCCGGAGGAGTATAGAATTCTGTAAAAATATTTTTAGCAAAAGGAGATTACCGACATGGTTGAGACTGAACATCTAATTGTACGCAACGCTTCCTTCGCGGACCTGGATACCTTTGCAGAGTGGGAATCCCGGGACGATGTTATTGAGCACTTCTGCCTGGACCGCAAGCGGAATCTGGACACCCTGACGGATGACTTCCACGATGTGACCCACGACGATTCCCGGAAATGGCTGACCATCATGCTGAAGAACAGCCGCAAGCCCATCGGCCGGGTGGGGATTAACAACATTGACCCGATTAACAATTCTATGAATCTCAAAATCATCTACATCGGCGACGCGGAGAACCGGGGCAAGGGTTACGGCAGCGAATCCATTCGGGCGGTGCTGGAGTACTCGTTCTTTGAGATGGATCTTCACCGGGTGGTAATCGATCATTTCCTGGACGATGTGGTCAGCGAACACCTGTACGACAGCATCGGTTTCCGGAAGGAAGGCGTCATGAAGAGCGCCGGCCGTAAAGGAGACGAGTACTTCGACCTGCAGATGCGGGCCATCACCAAGGAAGAATGGGAAGAGCAGAAGGAAATCTTGAAGAACTCCGAACCCGAGAAAGTGCCTCAGGTGATTGCGGATTATCTGTAGAATCTGGTAAAAGTATTTATTCGTGTACTTATAATATACCCTTTGAACCTGCTTAGTTAGAGTGCTATAATCATGATTAGCTAGAGCTAACTAGCAGGTTTTCGTGTGTCTCGAAAAGGCACGAATTTATTTTTACAAATGGAGGTACTACTATGTTTGAAAGTTTTAAGAAAATCGACTGGGAAAAGCCAGGTCTCTTTGCAGCCGGACTGGCTTTCGGAACCGCTGGTATCAAGCTGCTGTCCAGCAAGGATGCCAAGAAAGTATACACTAGCTGCACAGCTGCTGTTCTGCGCGCCAAGGAATGCGTAATGAAGACTGCCACCACCGTTCAGGAAAACGCAGAGGATATTCTCTCCGATGCAAAGCAGATTAATGAAGACCGGGTTGCTTTGGAAGAGGCGGCTTGCGCCGATGCCTGCGAAGAGGATTCCTGTGAGAGCACTGAGTCTTGCGAATGTGGATGCTCTTGCGAAAGCGATTCATCCTGTGAAGCGGAGGCGTAAATAAATTGAAATTCAGAATACTGCATGAGAACAAAGGACGGATCCGGGTGCACGCGGAACAGGTTCGCATGACCATGGAGCAGGCCGACATTCTCCAGTACTATCTGCAGAATCTTCCGGGGGTCACCCGGGTAACGGTTCGGGAACGCACCGGAGATGCCACCATTCAGTATGGTGACTCGGCAACCCGTTTCAGCATTCTGCAGGCGCTCCGGAATTTTCGCTACGGGGAAGTCACCCTTCCAAAGGGAATGCTGGAGACATCCGGCCGAGAAATGAATGCGGAATACCAGGAGAAGCTGGCCACGCGGGTGGTTTGTCACTACGGACGAAAATTCCTGTTGCCGGCTCCACTGTCCGCTGCCTACACCACGCTCAAATCCGTTAAGTACATCTGGAAAGGGATTCGCACCCTTATGGACCGCAAGATTGAGGTTCCGGTTCTGGATGCCACCGCCATCGGCGTATCGGTTCTTCGCGGAGACTACAACACGGCAGGCTCCGTTATGTTCCTGCTGGGAATCGGTGAGCTTCTAGAGGAATGGACGCACAAGAAGTCGGTGGATGATCTGGCTCGGACCCTTTCCCTGAATGTGGGAAAAGTCTGGGTTCGCACGGATGCGGCCCCAATTCTGGTGTCCTCTTCGGATGTAAAACCAGGAGATCAAGTCATCGTCCACGTGGGCAACGTGGTGCCATTCGATGGCGAAGTGGTAGAGGGTGAAGCCATGATTAACCAGGCTTCCCTGACCGGTGAATCCGTTCCGGTTCGCCGAACCGCCGGAAACACCGTCTATGCCGGAACCGTTCTGGAAGAAGGTGAAATCACCGTACTGGTTCGCACCACCGGAGGTTCCAGCCGTTATGAAAAGATTGCATCCATGATTGAGGAATCGGAGAAGCTGAAGTCTGGACTGGAAAGCCGGGCAGAACATCTGGCAGACAAGTTGGTTCCGTATTCGCTGGGAGGCACCGCACTGACGTGGCTCCTGACCCGGAATACCACCAAAGCCCTGTCCATCCTGATGGTGGACTTCTCCTGTGCCCTGAAGCTGGCCATGCCGATTTCCGTGCTTTCCGCTATCCGAGAAGCCAGCCTGTACAACATCACCGTCAAAGGTGGCAAATATCTGGAAGCCGTAGCCGAAGCCGACACCATCGTCTTCGACAAGACCGGCACCCTGACCAAGGCAAAGCCAACCGTAGCGGATGTGATTTCTTTTGGTGGCCGCAAGCCGGAGGAACTCCTTCGAATTGCCGCCTGCTTGGAGGAACACTTCCCCCATTCCATGGCAAAAGCAGTGGTACAGGCCGCTAAGGATGCCCATCTGGACCACCAGGAGATGCACTCCAAGGTGGAATACATCGTGGCCCACGGAATTTCTACCAAGATTGGAAAGAAGAAGGCCATCATCGGCAGCTATCACTTCGTCTTTGAAGACGAAAAGTGCACTGTGCCGGAGGGCATGGAGGAGAAATTTGCTTCCCTGCCGGAGGAATATTCCCACCTGTATATGGCCATCGATGGGGTACTGGAAGCGGTTATCTGCATAGAGGACCCCCTTCGCCCAGAGGCACCGGAGATTATTCGCGCGCTTAAGGAACTAGGTCTGTCGAAGGTAGTCATGATGACGGGAGACAGTGACCGCACGGCTAGGGCCATTGCGGCTCGAGTGGGCGTCGATGAATATCATGCAGAGGTGCTCCCGGAGGATAAAGCCCGTTTCTGTGAAGAGGAGAAAGCCGCTGGCCGTAAGGTCATCATGATCGGTGACGGCATCAACGATTCTCCGGCACTGTCCGCAGCCAATGTGGGTATTGCCATCAGTGACGGTGCGGAAATCGCTCGGGAGATTGCAGATATCACCATCAGCGCCGACAATTTGAACGAGCTGGTGACGCTGAAAAAGCTCAGCGACGCACTGCTCCGCCGAATCGGCCGAAATTACCGCAGCATCGTGGGATTCAATGCAGGACTGATTGTGCTGGGCGTTACCGGCGTGATTGTTCCAACCACTTCCGCGTTGCTTCATAACACGTCAACGTTAATCATCGGCCTCAAGAGCATGCAGAATCTACTGCATGAATAGGGCTGGGAATTACGAAGTCGACAAGAATTGAATAGACAGACGAAGGCCCTGCGCTCTTGGAGCGCAGGGCCTTTTTTCTGCGTCATTGCACTTTTTTCTCGGGGATTTAATCAAAATGAAAACCTGCATCTGTCAGCAGCAGCTAGACAATGCGCCTTTCGGAGCATGCAATTCGGCTGGTGTCCGGTGGCATGGCCGTGCTGGCCCACAGGTGGCCGCTGGGGTTCTGTACGGAAATGGCCGGAGGATAATTATTTATTTTTACAAAATGTTCTTGACTTAGAGGCCTCTAACTGGTAGTATGTGGTTGTTGGTTAGAGTTAACTAACTAATATGAAGATGCACATTATGGAGGAACCTATGCTGGAACAATGTCTGATTGAATTCTGCGCGGCAACGCTGGCGTCGCTGAAATCTGCGAGCCTGTTCAACATTCGATTTGAGTCCCAGGAGGATGCGGAGGAACAGGTGGCTTTGTGGAACGAGCGGCTACAGGACAAAGGAATCCGGTTGGTGATTCTCCGGCGAACATTGGGCGATCAGGCGAAGTGCCGGGCGCTGGTGTACGTGTACAGAAAACGGCAGCTGGAGAAGGTTCTCCGAAATCCGGATGTGGCGGATTTCTTGCGAGACTACGGATACGAGGAAATCTACAGAGGAATCTACGGCGAGTTTCCTGGCGCATCCAATGGGTTCTGCGAGGAAAGCTTTGCAGATTTTGCAGATGGCTTCGCAGAAGGCCTCGCGGAGAGGGCCATTTCCCGCCTTCGTAATCGTGTGGCGGAGAGCTCGGATTTTCCTCACGAAATCGGAATTTTTCTGGATTATCCCCTGGGGGATGTGCAGGGATTCATCGACAACGAGGGGCGAAACTTTAAATGCGTGGGCTGCTGGAAGGTGTACTGCGACGAGTGCGCATCTCTCAAGAAGTTCGCTCAATACCGAAAATGCCGGGATGTGTATCGCCGTCTCTGGCAACAAGGCAGGAGTGTTCTGCAGCTAACTGTGGCTGCTTAACATATTATTTCAATTCAATATAAGGAAATTCAAAAGAAAGAGGTAACAGACATGAGTAAAATTGCAGTAGTATACTGGAGCGGAACTGGCAACACTGAGATGATGGCTCAGCAGGTAGCGGAAGGTGCCAAGGGTGCCGGTGCGGATGTAGACCTTCTGACCGTCTCCGATTTCTCTCCGGCCAAGGTGGATTCCTATGACGCCATCGCTTTCGGCTGCCCAGCCATGGGTGCGGAAGTTCTGGAAGAATCGGAATTCCAGCCGATGTGGGATGAGTGTGAGTCTTCCCTGAGCGGAAAGAAGATTGCCCTCTTCGGTTCCTACGGATGGGGAGACGGCGAATGGATGCGCAGCTGGGAAGAAAGCGCACAGAATGCCGGTGCTGTTCTAGCTACCGAAAGCGTTACCGCCAACGAAGAGCCGGACGACGAGGCCAACGCTGCTTGCCAGAACCTGGGAAAGGCGCTGTGCTAAGGAATTTGTCTGGAGAATTTACGGAGAAATTATAGCATTGTCGGAAGATTCATATCGTAAGAGACCGACTTCCGAATCGTAGACTTGTTAACCCTCAAATACATTACGTATTATCATTACACTACTATCAAACGGAGGAGCGGTTCCGCATCGGGCTCGATGGGGCACCGCTCTTCTGCGCTTGCGATTATATTGCGATTATAGAGGAAGGTTCTGCCGCGTTCGTTTGGAACGAGGCAGAACCTTCATTGTTATGGGCCACGTTTCGCGCCGCTGACCCCCTTTTCTTTAGATTATGCGGGGCGAAGCCACGCTCCCCAGCGGGGCCATTGTGATAGGTAAGTGAAATGGTGGTGGGAACTAGCGAATAACGTTTGTTTGCGAAGGCCGGCCCGCCACCTTGTCGGCCCTCGCACCTCCAAGGCGTGGCGGGAAATAACGATTCCATAAGGTTTCCAGAAGATTCCCCCGTGAACTTATGCATTACACGATCGCTACTTTTACCGAAATCTGGAGAAAACATCACGGGGAGTGCTCCTGCAGCTCCGATTTTTCTATTTTCCCCGCCATTGGTTCACATACCTTTCGCAGTGCAGTCAGCACGACTACTTCTCCTTTCTATTTTTCAAATGTTTTCTTTGCTCGTGCACAAACGTCTTTGCCTCCACTGCGATTTGGTCGTCCTTCGCCCGTAGCAGAAGGCTTCGACATCTATCCTGGAGCCAGTTCATGTTAATTCCACCGTCCTTGTATTCATAGGATGTAAGCAAATTATTTCCCAAATAGAATCCGATTTTCTCATACTGTTCCGCTTTATAAAGGAATCCCCGTCGATAATTTCCTCTGGCATCTTCCCGATACCACATACCCAGATGTTCCCAGAAATACACGTTGTGGGTATACGGGTGAAGTAGGGTGAAATCTGGATGAAAGATTTTCCCATCAATACATACGGGAAACTCATACAGCACGACAAACCCCATCGCAACGAACATATCGTATAGCATTGCCTCCGCCCGGCTTCGCACTTTCGTTCCATCACAGGTTGTAACCGAAAGGTGCTCTGGATGTTCCACCGGATAGGCGTCTTTGATTTTCTGCATCTCGCAAAGCCATTTTTTCGCAAAGCCGCCCTCCACTAAGCTCTGATCCAAGCTCGGTGGAATGTAGCATTTCGGCAACCGGCTTCTCACTAATTCCGGTGTAATCCAGTGAAATAAGTGCAAGAAGTCCTCCAATTCTCGAATGTTATCTGTGGTTAATTGTATCATTTCCTTACAAAAGTACAGCTCCTGAATGTCTTGAACCCTTTTATTCTTTGCATTTCCAAGATATTTTCTCTTTCCATCCACATACTCGTAATAATAAGTTCGCCCATCCTTGATACTAATTTCTAATTTACAGCCTTCCAAGGCCTTCAATTTTTCATATCGCCGGTTGTAATTTTCAAGAAGCTTTTTCTGACGCTTGAGCTCGTTCTGTACCATGTGTTTCATGACATATTCCATTCCATCACCTCCTTAATAGAAAGTCATCTCCACAACGTTCTTCCCTATTATCGCAGAAATAAAATTCCCCTTCAGTACACACTTGATTTAATGCGTAATTAAAGTAAACTTTCGCATCGCTTTCGCGTGCATCGTTCATAGTCTGGTATCCATGCTTCTATTACATTGTGAAAGGTAAGTGAACCAGTGGCGGGAAGAAACGAATAACATTCGTTTTCAATCCTTAACCCGCCATCCTTTCCCTCCGATTAACTTCAACGTGTCACGGGAAATAACGGTTCCATAAGGTTTCCAGGATGTCCTCCCGTGAACTTATGCATTACACGATAGCTACTTTTACCAAAATCTGAAGAAAACATCACGGGTAGTGCTCCTACAGCTCCGACTTTTCCATTCTTCCCGCCATGGGTTCACATACCTTTCACATTCCGGCCCGCCGACTGAGCATTTTCCGGTAAAAAAAGAGAGCCTTTCGGCTCTCTTCGTCTTTCTTCCCAATCTTCCGGCACGCCGGATGTCTCCGGCGCTTCGGACATCCTGGATTCAAAGGAATTCTTTTTACCGATTAATAGCACTCCTTGAAAATCTCATAGATTTCGTCATTCTGGATTTCGCGATAAGCACCGCCGGAGGTGTAGCAGGAGTCCGCCACTTCCCGAAGGTCCAGGGATTCGTCCACGCCCAGCTCTCGCAGGGTGGTCGGGAGGCCGCACTCCTTGATGAAGTCCGCCAGGGCATCGATGCCCGCCAAAG
>JAUNEW010000014.1 GCA_030525365.1 Eubacteriales bacterium | reverse complement strand
AATGTGTTGACGCGGTGATATGTTGGTGGGACAAAGCGGGAAACCCATGTTTTTCGGAAACGTCCCACCACAAGAATGAAGGATTGCATTTGTTTTGGATAGTTGGGGTGGTGGGACGATATGAATATACAAGGGTTTCCGGGTAGCATCCCACCACATTTTTTCAGGAGAAATCAAAAAAGCAGCCAATTTCGAGATTCTTGTGGTGGGATGCACCCAGAGAGTAAGGGAATTCAGGCGTGTTCCCACCAACATATCACGCCGTCAACACAATGTGGTTTGGCCGGGCGAATCTGTGGGCCGTTGACGGCGGAAGCAAAGAAGGCGGCCGACCGCCGTCAACACGGTGTGTGTTTGGTCAGGAAAATTTGTGGGCCGTTGACGGCGGAAGCAAAGAAGGTGGCCGACCGCCGTCAACACGGTGTGTGTTTGGCCGAGCGAATCTGCGGGCCGTTGACGGCGGAAGTAAAGAAGGTGGCCGACCGACGTCAACATGGTGTGCGTTCACCTGGAGGAAACCGCGGGCCGTTGACGGCCGGCCTCGCGCTAGGCGTCAGTTCACGAATCCCCGAGGAAAACCGTACGCTCTTCGTGAACCCAGGAGGCCCGGCCGGCCCCGCGTCCGGCGTAAGTTCACGAATCCCCGAGGAAAACCGTGCACCCTTCGTGAACCCAGGAGGCCCAGCCGGCCTCACAATCGCAAACCCCTCCCGGCCGCCTGAACAGGACACGCATCCTTTTACAAAAATTAAATATTGCAAAATGCAAAATGCATATTGCAATCTCATCCGCTCCGTTATATAATCAACCTATCACAAAGCTACGGTGGTATTGAAAGGAGAATCGAATGAGCGAGATTAAATGGCCTTATGCCAACGAGTTCGGTCAGGAAGAGCACGTGGAAGCAGATGTGCTGGTACTGGGCGGAGGAATTGCAGGCTGCTTTGCGGCACTTTCCGCGGCAAGAAGAGGAGAGAAGGTTGTGGTTGTGGAGAAGGGGGCCACAATTCGAAGTGGTTCTGCAGGAACGGGCTTCGACCACTGGGAATCTGCATGTACCAACCCATGTTCCCAGGTAACTTCCAAGGAAATCGCTGAGGCGTACGTAGATGAGCAGGACCATTTGTCCAACGGAATTGCCCACTACATTTGCTGCGAAGAGGGATGGGACCGCCTGCTGGATTTGGAAGAAATCGGCGGAAAGATCCGTGACACCGAGGATGAATTTAAAGGCGCAGACTTTAGAGATGACGAGACCAAGCTGATGTTCGCCTATGACTATAAGAACAAATTCAGCCTGAGAGTCTGGGGTAAGACTTTTAAGCCAGCGCTGCTCAAGGAACTGAAGAGACTGGGCGTTAAGATTTATGACTACACCGAAGCTACCGCACTTCTGACTGCAGAGGTAGAGGGCAAGAAGAGAGGTGTTGGCGCCATCGGAATGGATACTCACACGGGTAAAATCAAGATTTTCCATTCCAAGTCCACGATTCTAACCATGTCCCGTCCGGCAAGAATCTGGCTGTTTAACGCAGACCTTCCGGGACTGTGCGAGTTCAGACCGTTCAACTCCATCGGATCCGGCCACGCAATGGGTTACAGAGCCGGCATGGAGTTCACCATGATGGAGAAGAGCGTTCGCGCAGAGTTCTCCGCAGCAGGCTCCAGCTTCCCGCCATACAGTGCAGGTAACAACCACAACACTTGGTATGCATGTACCATGGTGGACTCCCGTGGTGTGGAAATTCCTTACCTGGATCGGGACGGCAATGAACTGAAGACGGTAAAAGAAAGATATATGCCGGTAAAAGGACAGAAGTTCTTCCTCAAGGGTGGCGTAATCGACGAGCCGAAGTACGAATACAGAGGTCCGGAAACCGTACCTTTCGATGAACTGATGAAGAGAGG
This sequence comes from Eubacteriales bacterium, assembly GCA_030525365.1. GTDB lineage: Bacteria > Bacillota > Clostridia > Peptostreptococcales > Anaerovoracaceae > Mogibacterium_A. Next base: position 20,988 of record JAUNEW010000014.1, on the reverse strand, counting down.
GTACAAGCTTCCGTTCTACGCAGATATGTCCAGAATGCCGAAGATGGAAAGAGATGTCATCTGGGGTATGATGATCGGAAACGAAGGAAAGACCGCCATTCCGGTACTGGATTACTACAACAAGAGAGGATTCGACCCGGCGAAGAAGGCCATGCAGGTATACGGCACGGGGTGGACCTCCGCATCCTTTAGCGATGATGAGCGTCAGCTCTTCGGCGCACCGGGCGGAATTATGCACGACTGGGATCTGAAGACCAACATCGACGGAATCTACGCCGCCGGCGACCAGCTCTTTGGCTCCGACTGCGCGGGCTTTGCCGCAGCTACCGGTTACTATGCAGGACGTAAAGCTTCCAAGTACGCAGACGAAATCGAGTTGACACCATACGACAGAAAACAGGTGGATGACGAAATCGAAAGACTGTACGCACCGATGTACGTAGAGGAAGGATATTCCTGGAAGGAACTGAACTGGGCCATCGCCAAGTGCATGAGAAACTACTGCGGTGCCATTAAGAACGAGGCACTGCTGGTACAGGGCCTGGATCTGCTGAACAGCTACAAGAAGGACATCGTTCCGAAGCTGTCCTGCCACAACACCCACGAGCTGGTTCGTACCCACGAAGTTCTGGATATCCTGCAGGTTGCCGAGATGATTCTGGAAGCTTGCCGCATGAGAAAGTCCAGCTCCAAGACACTGTGCTTCACAAGAAGCGATTATCCGGAGATGGATCCGGCAGAAGACCATCACTTCATTACTATCCGTCAGGAGAACGGCGTGCCGGTAAGAGGCGACGTGGAGCTTGACTACTTCGGCGATCTTAAGACCGAATACGAGAAACACAATCAGGATTACATCAACGGAGGTAAGAAGTAATGAAGAAGATGAACGAAATCAAGGTCAGCGTTGTGCCATGCAGCGCCAACCCGATTATATTTGACGAAACCAAATGCATCGGATGCAACACCTGCGCCAGAACTTGCCACTGCGATGTCCTTCTTCCAAGCACGAAGAAGGGTCAGCACCCAATCGTGGCATGGCCAGGCGAGTGCTGGTACTGCGGCGCCTGCGTGCTGCAGTGTCCAGTGGAAGGGGCCATCCACCTGGAGCATCCGCTGATGAATAGAACCAAGTTCGTGGATGCCATCCCGGAACCGAAGGACGCGGAGTAAAACGCAAGCACAACTGAATTAAAGAAAGAACAAGAGGGACTTTTCATGAGCGACAACAAGAAGAAAATTGGACTCCTGGCCTGTATCGCTACAGGAATCGGCGCAATCATCGGATCCGGAATTTTCGGATCCCTGCCGGCGGAAATTAACGAAATCGGCGATGCCGTAGTTATCGCATTCATCCTTGCAACCATATATAAGTTGGCAGCAAGTTTTCCGGCCGTGTATTCATCTTCTATTATCCCTGCATCGGGAAGCTTCTTCCTGATGCCAACCAAGCTGATCCACCCAACGGTGGGGCTGTACATGGCCGTCCAGAACTTGCTTCAGCCGGTTCTGATTTCCGTATTCGCCGTGCTGTTCTCCGACTACTTCTGCTCGATATTCACCGGGCTGAGAGGTCATGAAACTGCCGTATCCGTGGCAATTCTCGTTATCTACGGAATTATGGCATACATGGGAACCTATCTGTTCGCCTCCATCAACTCCCTCATCGTCGTGGTGATGATGATTGCGGTAGCCATCTATATCGTGGTGGGAATTCCCCATATCGATGCGTCGAGACTGTCTTTGGCAGCGGCTTTCGGAAGTGGGGTAAAAGTAAGTTCCATCGGCGCAGCCGTGTCCGTATTTGCCTCCTGCCTGTCCGGCGGTACCGCGGTATCCCAGATTGCAGACGATGTGAAGGACCCGAGAAGGGACATTCCTCTGGCGCTGATTCTAGCACCAGTAATCGTGGCACTGATTTACATCTTCATGGCCGTGGTTACACTGGGCTGCATGGATGGAAGCACCGTCACCACACTGGCAGACGTAGCCAAGGGATTCATGGGATCTGGCCTGGTGGTATTCTTCGTGGTAGGCGGCCCGTTATGTGGCGTACTGACCTCCATGGTGCCGGTAATCATGCTGACCTGCGCACAGATTCAGGCGGCGGCAGAGTGCGGCGTGTTCCCGAAAGCACTGGCAAAGAAGAACAAGAACGGGGTATCCACGGGAATCCTGATTTACGTAATGCTCTTCGCAATCATCTGCGTGCTAACAGGATCTTCTTTCGGTGTACTGATGACCGTGTTCTCGGCGGTAAATGCCCTGTCGGATATTCCAACCTGTATCGTGCCGTTCTTCCTCAAGAAGAAGTATCCTCACGCATGCAACTATGCCGGTATCAAATTCAATTACGGAATGATTATCGTGCTTTCGGTATTTGCCGCAATTGTAGCAGTATTCCTAGTATACTCTGCATTCAAATCCCTAGGTGCCAGCGTGTATCTGATTATCTTCGGATTCATGGCGGCAGCGGTTATCTACTTTCTGCTTCGAATTCGGTACCTTCGGGGGAAGGGTATCGACCTGATTCAGGAGCTGAAAGTTCCGTATGCGGATTGGGAAGCCAGAGAAGCGGAGTGCAAAGCCATGGACGAGGCTCAGGCTTAAGTCTAGAATAGTCAACAATACATACCAATATATACCTCTATATTTCATAATATGATGAGCGAGAGGCCGCTCCGGGGAGATGACCGGGGCGGTTTTTTGCGTGTGAAAAAATCAGTGTGTGAAAATATAAATTTGCAAGAAATGTCTAAATCATTGGAATGAAGGTTGAATGAGCACTTTAAAAATGATAGAATCTAATGAAAAGTAAGTTTATGGGGGGGGGTACCTCTCCGAAAAGAGATTGGAAGGTGCAAAATATGAGCAAGCTAAAGAAAATCTTTAGCGTAGTTCTGAGCTGTGCATTTCTTCTGACTCTCTGCAATGTGGAGAGCGTTTTCGCTTCGGACTTTACGGCTCCGGAAGGAAAGCAACTGACTTCGTTGAAGCAGTACAACATTGCACCAGGAGTCAAGGAGCAGCACATCACCATGGTTGATTCTAAGGGGGACAACCAGGTGCAGGGCTATGCGGCAACCATTGATTTGACGAAGAAAACCGGAATCATGGCAGGCTACAAGGATTACAACACAGATGGAAAGTGGGGCCTTCAGACAGTCCGCGACCAGGCAGCGGCTGCAGAGAAGAAGACCGGCAAGAACATCGTTGTGGCCACTAACGGAGACTACTTCGACATGAGTACCGGTGAACCAACCGGCGTTCTGGTTATGAACGGCAAGGTGGTGAAGTCCACCAGCGGATGGGGCGAAGGTTACTACTATTTCGCCATCAAGAAAGATGGAACCGCCACCATTCGGAGCATGCAGGAACCGGTGGATCTTAGCGATGTCCAGGAAGCCATTGGTGGACCGATTAAGCTGGTGACAGATGGCAAGGTGGCATTGGAAGACTGGGTTCGGGAAGATCAGTCCAGAATTCCAAGAAATGCCGTAGGCATCAAGGAAAATGGCGAAGTGGTATTATTCGGTGCAGACGGACGTCAGGCGCCGAAGTCCGTTGGAATGACCTACGAAGAGACGGCACAGACCATGGTACAGCTGGGCTGCAAAGAGGCCATCTACATTGATGGCGGTGGCTCCTACACCTATGCCAGCAAGTCGGAAGGAACTAAGAATCTGACGGTCAAGAACAGTCCATCGGATGGTACAGAACGTAAGGTATCCTCGACATTGTTCGTGTATTCCGATGCAAAACAGACGGGAGAGTTCGACCACGCCACCATCACCCCAGATAATGAAGTGTACACACCGGGATCCAAGGTGCAGTTCAAAGCTACTGGTGTGGATAGTGCGGGCGGCGAGGCGAAGATTCCTTCCGGTGCCAAGTTCGCACTGAAGGATAGCTCCATGGGAACCATTACAGAAGATGGTTCTTTCACCGCCGGAGATAAGACCGGAACCGTGGAAGTGCAGCTGAAGAACGGAAGCGAAGTGGTGGGCTCTACCACCATTGAAGTCCAGGAACCGGATTCTATTTCCTTCACCAATGAAGAGGTGGCACTGGGATTCAGCAAGGAATCTGACCTGGGATTGACGGTGCGCTATAAGAACCGCCAGATTAATTACAACGATGACGACTTCGAATGGAGCGTAACGGATCTGAAGGATGCGGACAAGAAGGATGTTACCGATCCGGATAAGAAGCTGGGAACTTTCAAGGGAAACAAATTCACATCCTCGGACGGTGCCACCCTCTACGGAACGGTGCACTGCGCTTATAAGAAGAATAAGAACGTGAAGGGCAGCCTATCTGTTGTCGTAGGATTGCAGCCAACGGTTGCAATGGACTTCGAGGACAAGACGGAGGACGGAAAGACCATCGATGCGAAAGATTACTGGGACTTCAACCGTGCGGCTTTCGACGCAGGTGGCGGAGTTATCCTGGGCGTATGGGACCGAGACGGTAAATGGCTCGGAACTACGCCTCAGACTAGAATGTTGTACGGACACTATGTAAACGCAGCACCAGATCCGAACACCGGTGCGGTGAATTCCAGAGGCGGTGAGGAGTCGGCAGAGATTGTGGACATCTCCAGCGGAGAACCGGTGCGGAAAGGTAATCACTCTCTGAAGATTAACTACGATTTCTCCAAGGCTAACGGAACAGAAGGTGCCTGCGTGGGCTTCTCGGATGCCCAGCAGCAGATTCCAGGAAATCCATCTGCAGTGGGCATGTACGTATATGCCCCAGAGGGGACACCGAACCTGTGGATTCGTATGCGTGTCAAAGATGGTTCTGGCACGGTGCAGACGGTGAACTTCACCTCCAACGGTTGTGACAGTGAGAGCGCCGAGAAATTGGGCGGAATCGATTGGACCGGATGGAAGTACGTGGAGGCCGATCTTTCGAATCTGAAGGGGCCGTTCTCGCTGATTGGTGGAGAGACCGTCCGCGTAATGTACCTTCTGAATGGTGCCGGAAACTGCACCATGAAGGATGGAAAGATTACTAAGCTTGCCAAGGAAGATATCAAGGGAAGCATCTACATCGACAATGTACAGTTCATCTACGGCGCCAATACCACGGATACAGACAATCCGCTTATTAATAGCGTAACGGCAAACGGTATTGCGCTGAATAACAAGGACGAGGTTGTTAAGTCCAACGATCCATCCTTCGAAATCAATGTAACGGATGTGGAGAACAAATACGCCACCGGCATTGATTACGATACCAAGAACATCTGGATTGATGGAAAGAACATCACCCAGAAGGCACTGGATGCAGGCAAGTTGACAGAAGATCAGAGTAAAGACACCATCTATCTGAGCAACTGGCATCTGGCTAACGGAACACATTCCATCAAAGTATTAATTCGTGACAAAGAAGGAAATGAAACCACGAAAAAGTACATGTTTGATGTAGATGGTACAGATCAAGGAGAAACAGATCAGTCTAAGATTAAAGCAAAAATTGCAGTGGACGAAAACTCGGTATACCTGGGCGAGAACGCAAACCTGAACGTAACTACGGACAAGAGGGAATGGGCAAATACCGTTTCCGCCGAAATTAAGTTGGGTAGAGGCTTTGAGTACAAGGATATTGAGTACGGAGAAGGCTTCCAGGAGGCAAAAGCACCAGTATACGACAAGAGTGCAAACTCTGTAGAAATCTTTGCCAAGAAGAAAACGGATGCCAATGTTTCCGGAGAGGGAACCATTGCCACGGTGAAAGCTGGAATACCAAACAATATAACTAAAGAAAAGAAGTTTAGTTTTGCGGTTACGTCTCTTTCCTTGGAATACACGGATGACAACAAGGAGAGCCAGGAACTATCTGTTTCCCAGCGGACGCAAACTGCAAGTGTAAAATCCAGATACGTGGTCACTGTGGATAATACACTGGCAGGAGAGGACACCAAGATTACGGTTACAAATGAAGCAGGAAAAACCGTAAAGGGTGTTGGGATTTATACTGCCGATGATGAGTCGTTAGGTGAGACGGATAACAACGGTACAGTCACCACATCGAAATTCCGAAATGCCCAGAAGATTTCGGTATATGCAAAAGATAAAGAGGGAAGACAATCCTTTATCGTTACCACCCAGAGCTTCAATGCCGGTGCCAATGAGGATGCCACTCCGGCATACATTCAGCTGAACGCATCGAAGAATTCTGAGACTGCCAAGAACATTACCTGGATGTCCAATCCGTCCAAGGCGGACAAGAAGGCAGTGGCTATGGTGGCGCGGAAGAGCGACTACGAGGCCAAGAAGGACAAGGCCTTCCAGGAGTACAAGGGAACTTGCGAGCGACTGAATTTCAGCGGATCCTCCCTTGTGGAAGAGAATAGAGCTGTATGGATGAATACCGTTGAAGTGACCGGCTTGGAGGCAGGCAGCGATTACGTCTACAAGGTCGGCGATGGTGAGCACTGGTCCGATGTCCGGAACTTCAGCACCTGCAACAACGGGGAAGACACCAAGTTCTTCCTGCTGGGCGATACCCAGGTGGACGATAAGACCATTCTGAACGAAATCATGGGGAACCTGAAGAAGGACAACTACGCCTTCGGCGTACAGACCGGTGACTTCGTGGAGAAAGCAGACCTGTACAATGAATGGGTATCTATTCTGAACCTGTTCGATGCAGAACCATTCGACCGCACGGACATGATTCATGTAGCCGGTAACCACGAGTTCTACGGTGACACCACAGGAGCTACTCAGAAGAGTATTTTCAATATTGAGAACCAGCAACACTATTCGGTAACCTACGGCAATGTATACGTTGCAGTTCTGGGATATGACTCCTCCGAGAAGGGGGCAAAGGCCGATGCTGAGTGGCTAGTGTCCGATGCTTCCAAGAGCAATGCGAAGTGGAAAATCGTCGTATCTCACCAGCCACCGTATGGTACCAATGAGAGTACGGAGGATTGTAACTCTATCCGGAAGTACATTCCAGAGGCTTGCCAGCAGGCGGGCATCGACTTCATGTTCTCTGGCCATGACCACGCCCTAGTTCGGACCCATCCGACTACGGACGGAAAGACCGACGAGAAGAACGGTGTGGTGTACTACGTATGCGGTTCCACTGGCGGTAAGTCCTATACCCCGTCCAATTCCAAGGGGTTCAACTTCGCAGTAGATCCAACCAGAGATTATGACGGTATCTACTTCACAATGAACGCAACGGATACCAAGTTCACCGTGGACGTATATAATGCCGACGGAACCAAGCTGGAGGACTACTGTTACAGCAAGGAGAAGGTCAAGGATACCTGCCAGGACGGACAGCACGATTACGAGAGCACCAAGGACCGCTTGGTGTGCAAGAACTGTGGAGCCTCCAAGAAAATCAACAAGGATATGACCTTCCTGGTAACCGACAAGTCCACCGGTGTGGCAAGATACCTGAAGAACGGCGAATTCCTTAAGAGTTCCTGGATTGCCGATGGTAAAGACTGGTACTACATGGATAAGGACGGTTACGCAGAGACGGGAACGGTTACCATTGACGGAAGAAAGTATACTTTTAACAAGAAGGGACTGTACGTCAAGGGAAGCTTCGTTCAGGAAGAAGTAACTCTGAAGGATGGAAGCAAGAAAACCATCACCCGTTACTACGAAGCCGGCGGATCCTATGCGAGACGCTGGAGAGAAGTGGACGGCAACATGTACTACTTCCGTCAGAGAACGAATAACGGAGTTGCGCCAGACGATGGCGAGATGTACGTTGGCATGAACGGTAAGGATACCAAGATTGCAACGCCGGGCAACAAGGATGTGACCACGAGATCATTCAAGTTCGGCAGCGACGGTGCACTGCTCCGAGGCGCTTTCGAGAACGAAACCGATAGCAACAATAAAGTTGTGGGTACCCGGTATTACTGGGGTAACGATTATGTAACCGAACCGACCACCATTGAAGGCGTTCGCTACGACTTCGATGCGACCACCGGCTACATGAAGAAGAAGAGCCTCACCAACTGCACCGTATCGGTTCCGGATCAGACCTATACCGGCAAGGCATTGACCCCTAAGGTAGAGGTACATGACGGAGATCAGACGCTGACAGAGAACGTCAACTACAAGGTAACCTACAAGAATAATATGAACGTAGGAACCGCCACCGCAACGGTTAAGGGAGTATCCAGCAGAGGATATAACGGAACTGTGGAAGTTACCTTCAAGATTACGAAGAAGGCGACTCCAGCTAAGCCAGCTAAGGTGACGGCACCGTCTAAGGTGAAGATTTCTTCGGTTAAGAATATCAAGGCCAAGAAGGCGAAGATTACCTGGAAGAAGGCCTCCAATGCCAGCGGATACAAGGTATACCGGGCAACATCCAGCAAAGGAAAGTACAAATGTGTCAAGACCACCGGTTCTGGAAGCCGGAGCTGGACCAACTCGAAGCTGAAGAAGGGCAAGACCTATTACTATAAGGTTCGTGCTTACAGAAAGGCCTCGGGCAAGACTGTATACGGAAGCTATTCCAGCGTAAAGAAAATTAAGATTAAAAAGTAACGAGTAAAGGTATAGGTGAAAAATGTATACTAATTTGAAAAAACGGACATTAATCCCTGTACTGGCACTGATGCTTGCTGCCCTTGCGGCAGCAGGCATCCTCTGTACCCGCAGCGCATATGCGGCGGAGACAGGGAGTGTTCACTTTAAAGAAGCTTATGCTTCACAAGGCGAGAATCTGACGGTTCAGTACGATGGGGATGCGAAGAACGTGACCTATCGCTGGTACATGGACGATAAGCAGATTGCCTGCAAAAGCACCAAGTACTGCGTCACATCCGATGATTTGGAGAAAATGATTCGGGTCGAGGCCTGGGATGGCCAGAACAAGGTGGCGGAGTGTTCCATGCTCTGCAGCAAGCTGCCGGTGGTGTATATCAACACGGACGGAGGCGCAGCCATTACCTCCAAAGAGAATTACATCCAGGCAGACTGCAAGATCCAGGGTTGTGACAAGTACAATGCAGACAACACCACTCTGTACGACGGCAGAACCGAAATCCGGGGAAGAGGCAACAGCACATGGAAGAACTTCGATAAGAAGCCATATAAGCTGAAACTGGACAAGAAAACCGACCTGTTCGGCATGGGCAAGAACAAGCACTGGGCGCTGATTGCCAATTACATTGATGAGAGCTGTATGCGGAATGCTTTGGCTTCTTATTACGGTAAAAAAATCGGCACCGAGGCCATGGATTCCGTATGGGTGGACGTGGTTATGAATGGCAAATACGCCGGCAACTATCAGCTGATGGAAACCGTTCGAATGGATAAGAACCGGGTGAACGCATTTGACTGGGAGAAAGCCGCCGGGGACATTGCCGAGAAGGTAGCAAAGAAAGAAGGCCTGTCCAAGGATGATGAAGGAAAGCTGGAAGATCAGCTGAAATCCGACTTAGACTGGATGACTTCCGACACCTTCAAGTTCAACGGCAAGGAGTACACCGCATCGGATTACTACGACAAGCCGAATGCAGTGAACGGCGGATACCTTATCGAGATGGACTCCAACTATGATGAGGCTTCCAAGTTCAAAACGGACAGAGACGTTCCGCTCCAGTTCAAGAGCCCAGAATTCATTAGCAGCAACAATCAGGCATTCTCTGGAATTCAGAACTATATGCAGAAAGTAGAGGATGCCATCTACAGCGCAGACAAGTGTGTTCCGGATGTTGCCGGAAAGAGGGTATCTTATGTTGACTTGTGCGACATGGACAGCCTGACCACATTCTGGTTGTCATCGGAACTGATGAGAAACGAAATCGGCTGGAGAAGTACTTATATGTACAAGGATATCGACTCTCCGCTCCATTTCGGACCAATCTGGGATTTCGATTTCGGATCGGACTCGGTGGCACCTTTCGGACCATCCTCTGCAGTAAGCTGGGCATCCAACGGACGCTGGTGGTTCTCGGAAATCATGAAGGATCCGTACTTTGCGGTAAAGGCCAGAGAACTGTATCTGGACAAGGAAGATGAGCTGAAAGCACCGCTTCAGGACAATGGCGTGCTGAACCAGTGGCACGATTACATCAAGGAATCCGCCCATAAGAACGAGGAGCTCTGGCATTATTCCAGAGGCTTTGAGGAGGACAGCAAGGCGCTGAAGACCTGGCTGAACAAGCGAATCAACTGGATGGACAAGCAGTTCGCTTCGGACGAATCCACCATGAAGTCCATGAACGTAAACCTCAGCGACAAGTTCACCCTCAAGTTCGACGGGGACGATGTGACCCATACCAATGCTCAGGCATACGAAGCAGTTAACAAGAAGTCCGGAGAATATCGTCTGAACGTAGATATCGGCAGCGGTTCTTACCAGAAGCTGAGCTACTATGTTAACGGCCACTACATTGGCACGATGAACATCAAGGATAAGAACAGCGCAAATCTGTTGCTGGACTCCAGCCTGTTCACCGAACCGGTGGGCAAGAAGAATGTGGTCACCGTATGGCTCCAGAACTCCGATAAGGAGTACAACGAGCAGCAGTACTGCACGTTGACACTGACCGATGGAAAGACCTCCTACTGCAATGTGGAACTGGCAGATTACGGCAAGTCCACCGTGCAGAAAGTGAAATCCGGAGGAATCCTCCGTGTTCCAGCTCCAACAGAGGGAACCAAGGACATGTTGTTCGACGGATGGAAACAGGAGGATGGAAAAATCGTCACACCGGGAAGCCGCATCACGGTAACTTCCGACATGGCCCTGCGCGCTGTATATCGCAGCTGCACCGATGGCGACGTCCACCACGACTGGCAAAAGAAGGGCGATGACTACGAATGCAGCCGTTGCCACGCCGATAAGGCGGACGACAACACCTATGTAGATGTTAACGATTGCAGCTACACCCAGAGTGTACGCTACAAGGTACGCTACACCGGAAAGCCAGTGGCTCCGACCATCACCGTTACATACGGTGACACCGTTCTGACCGCAGGCAAAGACTACAAGATTACATTCAAGAACAATGTGAATATCGGATATGCAACCTATACGGTAACCGGAATCAAAGAAGCTGGTTTTACCGGAAGAGCAGAGCAGAGCTACCGAATCGTCGAAAGAGAGATCAAAGACGTACCGGTCAAACTCAAGTCTACCAAGCTCACCTATTCCGGCAAGGATCAGAAACCGGCGGTAAGCCTTGCCTTCAGCGGCATTGCCCTGAAGAGCGGAAAGGACTACACGGTTTCCGTATCCAACGGAAAGAACGTGGGAACCGGAACGGTTAAGATTACCGGAAAGGGTAATTTTACCGGAACGAAAACCGCAACCTTCCAAATCGTTCCGAAGTCGGCATCCATCACGAAGGCGAAAGCCCTCAAGGGACGCAAGATTTCCCTGCGTTGGAAGAGCACCAAGAACCAGGTAAGCGGATATGAAATTGCATATTCCACCCACAAGAATTACTCCACAGGCAAGACTGTGAGAGTCGCAAAGAAGAGCGCCACTTCCAAGACAATCAAGGTGAAGTTGGCGAAGAAGAAATACTACGTAAAGGTCCGAGCTTACAAGACCGTGAAAGGAAAGAGAATCTACTCTTCCTGGTCCAAGTCTAAGACCCTGAAGACAAAGAAGTAGTTTCTTTCGAATAGGGGGAACATGAGAAAGAGGGCTGTCGCATTGCGACAGCCCTCTTTTTGCGAAAGAAACAACGTGCGAATATCCAGAAATCGTAACCGGTTACCAGAAACCGGGATAATAGATGAATGTGATGGCCATATGATATGTTGGCGGAAAAATCCCCGAAACTACGGAAAATGGATGGCGGGGCGCCAACTTTTTTTGCCGGAAAGGGCGAGAGGTGAGCCTCAAATGTGAAAACATGGCGGAACATGCCCTGAAATCTCTGAGCTTCAGCCACGTTAGCGTGGTTAGGATTTGTAAAAGCATGGGATTGTTGGCGGAAGACGGACGGGGAAAGCCGTAATTGCGTTCGTACGCCGTCATGTTTTCACACCGCCGTCACATTGGACCGATGCAAGAAGTGCAAACAGATTGTGATAAATTATTAGAGCTCGTATATGAAATAATATATCTAGCATAGACGGACTCCTCGGAATTTCTGGGGAGTTTATTTTTGTTACGCATCAAATCAAGTGTGTACTGAAGGGGAATTTTTTCTGTGGCATAATAAAATGTATAGAAATAAGGAAAGGAGAATCATTGTAAAGCCTTATATGTAATGACAACGTATTGACAATATACGAAATATTGAGTAAACTTCCATTGGAAGGAGGTGTTTCGCATGGCAACAACGAACTTAAATATTCGGATTGATAAATCGGTTAAAGATCAAGCGGAAGAAGTTTTCAACGAATTGGGACTTAATATGACAACGGCAATAACTATATTCCTAAGATCAGCTATACGAGAACGAGGAATTCCTTTTGCATTGAAGTTAGATATCCCGAATGAAACGACCGCTAGGGCCATTGATGAAGGCCAGAAGATGTTGTCGGATCCAACGTCCGAAAGATATTCTAGTATGGATACATTTAAGGCTGCACTTGAAGAATAGAGTATGAAATATGATATACAATTTACTAGTCAGTTTAGAAAAGATCTAAAGCTTGCGAAGCGGCGGCAGAAAAATCTGGACAAACTGTTTGAGGTAATAGATGTTCTGGCAAACGGTGGTGTCTTGGATGAAAAATACAAAGATCATAGTCTCATTGGTCGGTATGCTGGAACTCGTGAATGTCATATAGAACCAGACTGGTTGCTTATCTATGAGATAAGAGAAAATGTGTTGGTGCTTATGTTGTATCGCATGGGAACGCATTCGGATCTATTTAAAAAATAAAAGGCCAAATTTGATAAGAAAGAATGAAAGGCTATGGAGAATAAACCCCTCCCGTAGCGAAATTAGTCGAAGGATAATTTCGCAAGGGATGGGTTTATTTTTGTTACGCATCAAATCAAGTGTGTACTGAAGGGGAATTTTTTCTGTGGCATAATATCAGCACAGTCAAATCTGAAAGAAGAAAGGAGCGATAGAATGCAGAGACACAGAAGGCTGATGACAATGCTGATTGTATTTGTGATGTTATTTGGAACTTTGCCGGTATCCGCAGCGACGAAGTATGGAAAGGTGGGCGGACGAACGTATTATTATACGATTTCGAAGGCGAAGAATCGGCGAATTGAGAAGAAGGGCGAGAAGGCGGGAAGTCATTTGAAGAAATGGATGGCCGGAAATCTTCGGCTGGTGGCGGAATACGCACTAGGGGATTATGCAATTCCTTTTAACGTAGTTGAAAATATGGTGAACAACGATTCGGTAAAATATTACGAGAAATCCTATTCGTCCTACGTATTCCAGACAAAGTACAAACAAAGAAAAATCTTCTATTATTCGGACAAAGCAAGGAAGCGGCGGAACGTGGTTTTACAGGATGAGAAAGGGGAGGCAGACGTGTTTTACGAATTCCATCCCGTGGGTGTGGGCTTCAAGAAATCCACCTATTCGAAGAAAATTAGGAGTAAGGCAGCCGTGAAGACCATGTTCTATGACAACAAGAAACGCAATTTGCAGCGATGTCACATCAATGCCAACCACCGGTCAAGGGAGATTTGGACATTAAATGCAGAAATCCTATCAGAACGGTGGAAAAGATGATGGTGGCTATGCTACAATGACCGTAATCCGCAATTCGAATTTAAAGAGAAGGAACTAATTATGAAAAAGAAAGTTATTTGGAGCGCAGTAATTCTGCTGGTCATCGTGGGTGCGGTATACTCGGCTTCCCACACAACGCTGGAAAAACAGATTTCCAAGAATCTTGGGACGGCCAAAGGATACCGGATTGTTAGCGTGGAGAAAATGGAAGCGGACAAGGAGCCGGTTGCGCATGACATCAGCGAAAAGAACAGTGCGTATCAAGCGGTTCTCAAAGACGTCAAAGGTGCGGCCCTCCGCTATGTGAAGAGCGAAACTGGGATGGAAATCACCGAGCCACTCTACACCATGACCATTGCTGCCGGCGGTGAAACCATGACCTGCACGGTGAACAGCGAGAACCAGATTCATATTAACCAGACCGAAGTTACCTATGTGATTACCAGTCCGACGGATCTTTACAATTTGTTGAAGAAGGTGTATGACGCGAATAAATAGAGATTGTAGGATGGATTCAAGGAACATCTACGCCATCCATCGAAAGTAGAGCGCATTTAGAGAAAGTACATAATCGTGCAGAAGGGGCTGTCGCATTTTTTAGTGCGACAGCCCCAGTTTTTTGCATAACGAAAGTACGCGGACGATGATACCTTCACTACTACAAATAGTAATATCGGATAATAAAGTGAAAATATCGAGAACGAATCATCTCATACAGTCGAAAGTTCACTACAAAAATTCAAGACCATCTGTCAGAGAGTGAAAAAATGATTGGACAAAGAGATGGTGGAGGGATTTTTTCACTGCTATCTGTGCAACAAGTGCTGAAATAGTGAATAAAATCCAGGTCAATCGATTTGATGAAAGGAATCGTCACTACAAATAATCAATATCGCAATCGCATAGTGAAATCCGTCCGTCCAGTAAAAAACCGCCAAACTTCGTTAATCGCAAGCCCACGTGCAGCCGCGGCATCACGAAATTCCAGAAGATATCACCAACAGAAATACCAAAGGGGAGATTATTCCACCAACATATCACGTCGTCAACGCAACCGCGACGCGGTTACGCGGGGGTTAACACCTGGAATCAACCCTTGTCCGGCCGGCCTAGTCGAAGGTTTATTTTTCTTACGCATCAAATCAAGTGTGTACTGAAGGGGAATTTTATTTGTGGCATAATAGCGGCACAACAGAATTGAAAGCAAATTTGTAAGGAGGTATGAATGAAAATTACAAGAAAAATTAGCAGCAGAAGAAGTGCCGTAGGCCTAGTCATCACCATGATATTGTGGATGATGCTTGCCGTAACCGCCTCTCCCGCATGGGCGGCGTCGCAGCATGCCGGCCCAGATCCAAGGGAGCAGGCATCTTCGGACACGGCCACGCTGAAGATGGGGAAGATTCTCATTGCGAATCACGCCGGGAAGTTCCCGGTCACCCTTCAGAGCGTGCAGTACGAGCTCACCGCTATCAAGGGGTTCGACAATGCCAATGTGAAGGCCAGCGAGAGCGGTAAAGCCATTCCCGCAAAGGACATGCCCATGCCGAAGCCCCAAGATGCAGAGAATCATCAGGTAAAAGTAGCTGGCACCACCGCTACAGTGACCGTGGGGGATTTCCGAACGGCGGAGAAGGATAGCACCACGGAGAAGCACCGCGTGACACCGGTGGAGATTTCCTTCGACAAAGCCGGTTACTACCTGTATCGGCTGACGGAAGCGGGATCCACACCGGCGAATGTGCCTGGCGTCACTTACGACAATCACAGCTATTACGTGGTGATCTACGTGGCGAACCGCACCGATGAGGCGGGGAACACCTTGGATGGGGTCTACGTCCACGACATCACATCCTATCGGAACGAATCCGGCAAGGACACCTACCAGCCGAATCTGTCGGACATCGCCGGTGTAACAGACAACAACGGAAAGTCCTCCGAAGCGAATACAGAGGGGAATCTGGCAAAAGTAGGCCTCTCCGAACCAGGACATCCGAATGTGCTGGAAGCCTACCGATTCTGGAATCACGGAAACACCCAGGATATCGTCCTGCAGAAGAACGTAACCGGAAATCTGGGAGATCGCAGCAAAAAGTTCGAGTTCAAGATTTCCCTTACGGGCTTGGAGCCGGGAACATCCTATACCACCGATGAGGCGGCTGCGGATACGAAGACGGTGACCAGCGCGGGAGCGGACTTAGTCCGAGCAGAGAAGGGAACCCTATCCGGAAAGAATTTTCTTACGGACGAACAGGGATGCGCGGAGCTGGTGGTGCGCCTTCAGGACGATGAAAAGCTGGTGCTGAACGGAATTCCGGTCTCGGCCAAGTATCAGATTACCGAGCTGGCCAACGACCACACTGCATCCTTCCAGATGAAAGGATCAGGAGCAACCCCGAAGCTTCAAACCCCATCCGGAAAGAATGAAGACCCGAACCAAGCACTTTCCACCGCAGAGGAACGGGTAGATTTGGAAGACGGAACGGTTACCGTAACCTTTACGAACCACCGGAATCTGGCGGCGATAACAGGAACTCCGGAAATAATGGGGCCTGCAGCATTATTACTGATTGCTTTTGTAGGAATGATGGCATCTAGAAGACGCCGGTATGAGTAGAGAATGCAAGGAGAAACGATTCCTTCGATGGAGCATCCGAGCGGACCGCTTGGTGGCCGGAATCATTGGACTGATTAGCATTGCCCTTGCGGGAATCGTTGGATTTTCCTACTACGACATGTACAGATATACAAGGGAGGGAATGGATTCGGTGGAGTACCAGGATTTCGAGAGCCTTCGGCGCATCAATCCGGATATTTCCGCCTGGTTGATCTTGGACGGGACATCGGTGGACCACCCAGTGGTGCAGGGGAAAGACAATTTCGAGTACCTGGACATTAATTTCTATCGGAAGCCCTACGCCGGGGGAACCCTATTCCTGGATGAACAGTGCTCGAAGGATTTCCCGAAGGAATACCAGCTGATTCATGGGCACCACATGTCCGGCGGAGCCATGTTCGGGGATTTGAAGAAATATTTGGATAAGGATTTTTTCGCTAAAAACAAATCCGGACAGTTGCTGACACCGGCTGGGGAATACGATTTGGAAATTCTGGGAGTGGGGATTTTCGATGCCTATGATTCTGGAATTTACCAGCTAGATGGAAAGCGGAGTCGGCCCATGAAGGAGTTCGGAAAATGCCGTTGGAAGGGGAAAGCCGATTTCCGGGAGGGGGAGAAACTGCTTTGTCTTTCCACCTGTTCCGGGGATAT
The DNA here is from genome assembly GCA_030525365.1 of Eubacteriales bacterium. Lineage (GTDB taxonomy): Bacteria > Bacillota > Clostridia > Peptostreptococcales > Anaerovoracaceae > Mogibacterium_A. The sequence goes on along the minus strand of JAUNEW010000014.1, from coordinate 4,060 downwards.
GGATGACCGTCGAATTGTGGTATTCGCGAAGATGAGAGAAAGGAGAACATGAGAGAAAAAATTCAAAGCATCTGGATTGGAATCCTGGTAAGAATTTCGGTGTTTGCTGCATCGATGTGGTTTGTTTTTACCTTCCTGTTCGGAGTCTGGATTTGCGACAGCCGGGATATGTACCCCGCGGTGCGAGAAGGGGATCTGGTGGTGTATTGCCGCAAAGTCTCTTTGGCGAGGCAGGATGCAGTGGTGTACGAGACCTCTGGAGAAGTTCGAATCGGGCGAATCGCAGCTACCGCCGGGGAAGTTCTGGGAAAGACCGGGGATGGAAAATTGACCATAGACGGAAGGATTCAGCCGGTGCAGCCGAGGCAGGGAATCTACGAAGAGACGGGGGTAACCGGGAATTTCGCAGAGAAAGCAATTCCATCTGGGAAATTGTTCTTGCTGGGAGATGCCCGGGCGGAAGCGACGGACAGCCGGAAGCTAGGGCCTGTTACGGAGAAAGACATTCGGGGAAAGGTCTTCATGCTCTGGCGAAGGAGAGGAATATAGGAATGGAAAAGATGGAAAGGAGATGGTCATGAGGAAAATCAGGAAAGTGATTATGATGGTATTGATGATTGCGCTGGGTACCAGCTGCGTCTTCGCAGACGCTCTGGGGAAGGCGAAAATCACGGTAACATACAATGGGCTAGGGGAAAACGGGAAAGTCCGGGGGACGGAATGTGTTTTTAACCTCAAAGGAGTCACGAAGGACACGCCCATGCCGGATTCGGCCCAGATATCGGTCAAGGCGAACGGGAAGAATTCCTTCGGGCGAATTGTCTACAACCGGCCTGGCGTGTACGTCTATCAGGTGAGCCGCCAGGGGACTCCGGAAGGGGCCAGTCACGTGGACCGCTCAGTGTACCGAGTGACGGTGGTGGTTCAGAGCGACGGCAAAGTGCAGCAGGTACTGGAGAAGAACGGAGAGAAGGTGACGGAAATACGCTATGAAGACAAGTGGAAAAAGGGAAATCCCGTGACGGAAATCATTCGGACAGGGGATATGAAGAACTTGAAACTTCCGGCGCTGGGCATGCTGGTGGCAGGAATGGTTCTGGCAATTCTCAGACGGTCCAGACGCGGCCAGAAGGAATCGGCTGGAAAGAAAACTCACCGAATGGGAATGCTCCTGGCGGTGATGGGATTGACGGGAATTCTCGGGATGGGAAGCTTGGTCCCGACCTATGGCGCTACCAAGGATCTCACGGTTAAATACAATCAGTTCGATGCCCTTCCGGAGAACTACGCGAAGATTACCAACCTTCGGCTGGGGGACGCGGAAATCACCACCACCAACGGAAACTTCGGTAAATACAACGGGTACGTGGGAAATAACCAGGATAGTAAGCGGGACTTTATCGCCTATTACGGAACGGTTTCCTACGGAACGGCGAACCGAACGTCCAAGGTAAATGCCAGTACCAAAGCCAATTCCATCAGCGGCACCATCACCCTCCGTTGGAACAAAGGGGCAACGCTGTCGGACAACACGAAGGCGGACGTTCGGATTCAGGTCAGCGGAATTACCTTCTTTCTGGGGAAGAAAGATAACACGAAATTATCTGCATCCACCAAAGTATACATCCCCATTCTGCAGGCCTCTACGCCAACCAGCCGTTCTACGGAGCTTTGTGCCAGCTCGCCCCGGACCAATTACGGAACCAACAAAGGCACCACCTCCACATCCTTGAGCGGCGCCTGTATCAAGACAAAGTGTAACGTGAAGGTGCAGATTCTGCAGGCGGGAACGGACACACCGGTGGACAGCACAAAGTATCCTCGGATTCTCACCGGGTTCCGGGACCTGGATCAGCCGGACCCGACAGTGGCCACCGGCAAAAGCATGGCGGAACAGTACAACGGAGAATACGCCGAGGGCGTGGAGCTTCTGTCTGGATTCGAGAGTCCGGTGGTGCTGGCGAAGAAGAGTGACAGCAACCCAGCTATGCAGACCCTGGAGAAAGTCACCACGGTGAACGACAACCTGCGCATCCGCGGCGACGGCGCCAGAATCGAAGCCTACAACAAAGCCACCGGTACCAGCCGAGGGGACAACGGAACCTTCTATTCCGGATTCATCGTTCCGGTAAAAGCACAGGGGTACAGCTTCAAGTGGACCGGCGGGGCAGCGGCCACCACCGGAAACATGCTGGGAACGGCTTTGTGGAGTCCGCCGGAAGTAGCGGTGCTGGCGACCGCCGGTGAGGGCGGACAAATCGAAAAGCCGGGGAACACCACCTATATCATCAACAGTTCCACCACCTACGATTACACTCCGAAGCCTGGATATCGGGTGAAGTCACTGACTGTAGAAGGGCAGGGTGTGGACTTCAATCCGAACGGCGGAACGTATAAGTTCACCCGTCTCTATGATGAGCCGGTGCACCCGAGAAGCGCCACAAAGGAAACCGCGTACAAAGCCAAAGTGTACACCATTGACGTCCAGTTCGAGCGAATTCAGCATCGGATTACCACCAGTGTGGTGAATGGAACCATTGATCCGGACGTAACCGTGGGAGAAGGAGACGACGAAACCATTCACTACGAACCGGATGATGGATACGAGCTAGACAAAATTACCGTGGATGGAGAGGAAGTAGATCCGAAGAAATTCCCATCGGAATATCCTTTCACCGATGTTCGAGAAGACCACGATATCCAAGTGATATATCGGAAGATTCCGGTGGGCGATTTGACCTTGTCAAAGAAGGTGACCGGAGCATTGGGAGACCGAAGCAAGAAATTCGAATTTGAAATCAAGTTGAAAGGGTTGAAACCGGACAAAGCGTACACGTCAGAAGGCATGGACACTTCAAAAGTTACCGCTAACGCAGAAGGTAATGCCAATCTGAAAGTACTACTCAAAGGAGGAGACGCCCTGACAATCCGGGATATTCCGGCAGGTGCAACCTATCAGGTTATCGAAAAGGCCAGCGACCATATCGCTTCTTTTTACCAGAAGGGCAGCGGTGAAAATCCAAAGTATGTAGCACAGAAGAAAGAAAATGCAGATTCGAATCAGGTGCTTTCCATGGAGGAAGAGACGCTAGATCCGGAAGACGGGAACATGGAAATTACTTGGACAAATTATAGACCGATTGCTACGGTCACCGGAGTGGGTGATGACGATACGCCGTATATGATGGCGGGAGTTGCGCTGTTGATACTGTCTGGCGGATGGATTCTCCATGTGATATTATATAGAAGAAAATATCGGTAATATTAAGAACCTATCGTGCGAGTCCAGCGACAGGAAGTGGGTTCGAAGCGTGGAAATAGAAAGAATCGGGAGGCAGCAGAAAGTGGAAGACGGTCAGACGATGGCGGAGCAGCAGGAGAAACGAAGCGAACAACCGAAACCGCAGTACGTATACATCTTGCGGTGCAGCGATGACACGCTATACACCGGCTGGACCACAGACCTAGATCACAGAGTGGCGGTGCACAATTCCGGAAAAGGCGCCAAGTACACCCGTTCCCGGCGGCCGGTGGAACTAGTGTATCACGAGGAATACTCCGACAAGATTGAAGCGCAGCGCCGGGAACGGGCGATTAAGAAATTGTCCCGGGCAGAGAAGGAAAAGTTAATAGCAGAATAGAGAGCAAGCCATGTTCTTAAATTCAAAGGAAACAGACGGTCCACATCTGAATGAAAAATTCAGATGTGGACCGTCTGCTTCCTGCATTTTTGAGTACAACAAACTTTTGGTTCATCATGTTTTTCTCGGAGAGTTAACCAAAACGAAAACCTACATCCTTCGTGAACCGCGAGTGCCCGGCCGGCCCTGTGGCGTCCACAGGTTAACGAAAATCTGATAGAAACATGCCGAATTTCGTTAACAAAAGATGCCCGGCCGAGCACAGGACAGGCGCCGGGCGCCACATACACCGCCCGATGTTGGCGCCCGAATGGAGAAAACGGGAAACGGGCGCCACGCGCTCAACCTGACGTTGGCGCCCGAATGGCAAAATACGCTCCCGGGCGCCACGCGCTCAACCTGACGTTGGCGCCCGAATG
>JAUNEW010000077.1 GCA_030525365.1 Eubacteriales bacterium | reverse complement strand
GATGTTGCAGTTAATGACTACCTGGGGTGTCCAAGTTGAACTTGCAATTTATGTTGATTAAATATTGTGTTCATCACCAATAAATGATTTTCGAATTTCTTGTTTCTCCGCTACAAGTTTAAAAAATCTACAAGGTTGTAATTTGTTTTCAGATACATAATTTCAAAAGCTTACAAAGATGTGACAGGGATGTGACATTTCTGTCACATCCCTGATTTCAAAGGATTACGTTGCTTTTTCCCAAGCAAAAAGGAGACCCATATCGGGTCTCCCTCTTGCTTAGATTAGAGTATTTGTCGTGTGCTTAACCTTCAAGGCTGTCTGGATTCAGTAGAAAATCATATATGTTCATTGTCAAAATGCCGTATTCGTCATAATATGATGGCACAATGTCCTTAGTAATCACAATTTTCTTAAATGAGTCATCTATTTTTCGGAATGGACGTATTTCCTGAATTCGCTTTGCTTCGTCTGGTAACGAATAAGCAGACTGAATGTAATATCGGACAGACCCAAGATTGCAAACAAAATCTACCTCCAGACGTTTTCGAATTACCTTTCCATCTTGGTTTCTTTCCACAACAGGGATTACACCAACATCCACACTATAACCACGCATTCGAAGCTCATTATAGATTACATTTTCCATCGAATGCGTCTGTTCGAACTGGCGGAAGTTAATTCTCGCATTGCGAAGTCCTAAATCCGAAAAATAGTATTTTTTCGGCGTTCCAATATATGCTCTTCCCTTGATATCGTATCGCTCTGAAGATTCAATCAGATAAGATTCCTCAAAATAATCTAGATACTTCTTTATGGTGGCGGATGTGATTCTCGATTGTTTTACCGATTTAAATGTATTCTTTAATTTCTCTGGATTCGTCAAGGAACCAATGGAAGAAGAAAGTATGTTCAATAGGTCCTCTAGTTCGCCCATATTCTTTACACGATTACGCTGAGTAATATCACGAATATAAATCTCATCGAAGAGATTTTGCAACATCAAAGCCTTATTATTCGTCCCTTTACGCAGCACAACCAGAGGAATTCCGCCATAAAGCATATACTCGGACAACCCAGTATATTTATCACCTTCATACACAGACATGAATTCCGCAAAACTAAGTGGAAACATATGAACTTCATCTCCACGCCCCGCAAACTCGGTAGCGATATCTTTTGAAAGAAGCTTGGCATTGCTACCTGTTACGTATACATCCATGTTGTCTTTTCGAAGATATCCATTTAATACCGCTTCAAAACAGTCTAACATCTGTATTTCATCCAACAGTAGATAGTACATTTTGTTATCCGTGACTTTGGAATCAATATATGTGATGAACTTCTCTGGATCAACACCTCGCTTTTCTTTTTCTATACGAATCAAGCTTTCCCCAATCAATTGCAAGTCCTCCGCAGAATCGAATGCAAATCGAATAATGTGGTCTGCCTCCACGCCATTATCAATCAAATATTGGTAAAAAATTTTGTTCAGTAAATATGATTTTCCGCATCGCCGAATTCCTGTAATTACTTTAATCAATCCATTGCTTTTCCTGTCAATCAATTTACTCAGATAGAAATTTCTTTGAATATCCATAAGTTTTCCTCGGGTTGCAATCATTTTCTGTAATTTGTTACACTTTTCTATTCTATTATGGGCTTTTTCCTACCAAAAATCAATGGTTTTCTCTTTTATAGAATAGAAAATTGCAATATGTTACAATTTTCCATTCTATGCTTCGCATTATTTTCCCAAGCAAAAAGGAGGCCCATATCGGGTCTCCCTCTTGCTTAGATTAGAGTATTTGTCATATCGGCGACTGTCATCAGTCTTAAATAACTGCTGCCATAATCGCCTTGATTGTATGCATTCTATTCTCTGCTTCCTGGAATACGATAGACTTCGGTCCTTCGAAGACCTCTTCTGTCACCTCCAGGGAGTCGATGCCGTACTTTTCACAGACTTCCTTTCCCACTACGGTATCTGTGTTGTGATATGCCGGCAAGCAGTGCATGAATACGCACTCCGGTCCTGCTGCATCCATCAGTTCCTGGGTCACACGGTATGGATACAGGTCGTTGAAACGATAGTTCCACTTCTCTTCCGGCTCACCCATGGATACCCACACGTCCGTGTAGATGACATCCGCGTCCTTCACCGCGTCCATTGGATCCGCATTCATCTCAATGATGGCGCCAGTCTCCTTGGCGATTTCACGGCACTGATCAATCAGATGCTGCGGCGGATAGTATTCCTCCGGTGCACAGGCTACGAAATGCAGTCCCATCTTGGCACAGCCAATCATCAGGGAATCTCCCATGTTATAACCCGCATCGCCCATGTATACCAGCTTAATGCCCTTCAGACGGCCAAAGTGCTCCTCAATAGTCAGGAAGTCCGCCAGAATCTGGGTCGGATGGTATTCGTTGGTCAATCCGTTGATGACCGGAACCTTGGAATACTTGGCCAGCGTCTCGACTCTGTCCTGTCCAAATCCGCGGTATTCAATGGCATCGAACATTCCTGCAAGGACGCGGGCAGTGTCTGCCAGAGTTTCCTTGACACCAATCTGGGAACCGCTAGCCAGATAGGTGCTTCCCATTCCCAGGTCGCTGGCTGCCACTTCGAAGGAGCATCGAGTTCTGGTACTGCTCTTTTCGAAAATCAAGGCAATGTTCTTTCCCTCGTGAGTCTTGTGAAGTTCTCCCGCCTTCTTCTCTGCCTTCAGCTTCGCAGAAAGATCCAGGAGATAGCGAATTTCTTCCGGTGTAAAGTCCAGAAGGGTCAGAAAATCCCTTCCTTTCAGATTAATTCCCATGATTACTCCTCCATTTCTTTCTGAATTGCAGCTTTAACGTACGCAATCTGGTTCTCTACGGATTCCACCGAAGTACCCCCCTCGGAATTTCTTCTCTGCACGCAGTGAATCAAATCGATGGCATCGTACAAGTCTTCCTCGAACATATCCGAGTACTCCTTGTACTTCTCCAGCGGAAGTTTCTCCAGCACATCCCCATTGTGAATGCAATCGGACACGATGGTACCGGTAATCTTATAAGCCTCTCGGAAAGGCATCCCCTTCTTGGTCAGATAATCCGCCAAGTCGGTGGCGTTGATAAAGCCCTTCTGAGCCGCATGCATCATGTTCTCCTCGTTGGCCTTCATCTCCCGAATCATCGGTGCGAATACCTGCAGGCAAATCTTCGCAGTATCCACTGCATCGAATACCGGCTCTTTATCTTCCTGCATGTCCTTGTTGTACGCCAGAGGAATTCCTTTCAGTACGGTTAAAAGTGAAATCAAATCACCATAGACTCTTCCGGTCTTGCCCCGGGCAAGCTCTGCCATATCTGGATTCTTTTTCTGCGGCATAATGGAAGAGCCGGTGGTAAAGCTGTCGCTAAGTTCCACGAATTTGAACTCCCAGCTGGACCACAGAACCACTTCCTCTGCCAATCTAGAGAAGTGCATCATCAGAATCGACAGTGCACTGAGAAGTTCTACGCAATAATCTCGATCCGATACGCCATCCAAACTGTTCTGGCATACGGAATCAAAACCTAGGCCCTTCGCCTCCATCTGACGATCCGTCGGATATGTGGTTCCTGCCAATGCACAGCATCCGATTGGCGAAACGTTGGTGCGGCGGTAGATGTCCTTGAGACGATCCAGGTCTCTTAAGTACATCATGGCATAGGCCATGAGATGATGACCGAAGGTAATCGGTTGTGCCCGCTGAAGGTGGGTGTACCCTGGCATTACTGTGCTTTTGTACTCCTCGGCCTTTTCTGCCAGGGCATCAATCATATCCAGAAGGAGTCCCTGGAGCTCTTCGATTTCTTCTTTTACATAGATTCGAAGGTCCAGTGCCACCTGGTCATTCCGGCTTCTAGCGGTGTGAAGCATCTTTCCCTCATCCCCGATGCGCTCGGTCAGGGCACCTTCGATGAACATGTGGACATCCTCTGCGGTCATGTCCACTGCCATCTTGCCGCTTTCCAAATCCTCCAGGATTCCTTCCAGTCCTTCGATAATGTGGTCCTTGGCCGTAACCGGAATGATGCCTTTGGCAGCCAACATCTCCGCATGCATAATCGATCCGGTGATGTCCTGTCTGTACAACCTCTGGTCGAATGGAATCGACGCATTGAACTTGTCTGCAATCTTGTTCAGTTCTCCGGCAGTACGGCCGGTCCACATTTTCTTCATATTATAAATCTCCTATATCTATTATTTGTTGTTCTTCTGGTCCACCATTGCCTGAACTGTGATAGGAAGTCCGAACAGGTTGATGAAGCCGTTAGCATCGGTCTGGTCGTAATCCGATTCACCGAAGGTTGCGATTTCTTCGGAGTACAGGGAATAATCACTCCAGAGACCTGCCTTGATGACATTGCCCTTGTACAGCTTCATGCGAACTTTACCCGTTACATGTTCCTGAGTCTTGTCTACGAATGCAGACAGAGCCTCTCTCAGCGGTGTGAACCACTGTCCATTATACACCACTTCGGCGAAAGTAACAGCAAGTTTCTGCTTCTCGTGCATGGTCATCTTGTCCAGAGTTGCGGATTCCAGATATTCGTGCGCCTTGTACAGGATGGTGCCTCCTGGTGTCTCATAGACGCCACGGCACTTCATGCCAACCAGACGGTTCTCGATGATGTCCAGCAGACCGATACCGTTCTTGCCACCCAGCTCGTTCAGCTTGAGGATGATGTTCTTTGCACTCATCTTCTCACCGTTGAGGGCAACCGGTGTACCCTGCTCGAACTCCAGCTCGATGTAAGTCGGTTCGTCTGGTGCATCGATTGGGGATACGCCCATTTCCAGGAATCCCTTCTCTTCGTACTTTGGTTCATTCTCAACCTCTTCCAGGTCCAGGCCCTCATGGCTCAGGTGCCACAGGTTCTTATCCTTGGAGTAGTTGGTCTCACGGTTAATCTTCAGCGGTACATTGTGTGCCTCTGCGTAATCGATTTCCTCTTCACGAGACTTGATATCCCACTCTCTCCATGGAGCGATGATTGGCATCTCCGGTGCAAAGTGCTTGATGGTCAGTTCGAAACGAACCTGGTCATTTCCCTTACCCGTGCAGCCGTGGCAGATTGCATCGGCGCCTTCCTTCTTGGCAATCTCTACCAGACCCTTTGCAATGCAAGGTCTTGCAGTACTGGTGCCCAGTAGGTATTCTTCGTAGATTGCGCCTGCCTTCATGGTTGGGATGATGTAATCATCTACATACTCATCGGTCTGATCCAGCACGTACAGCTTGGATGCACCGGTTTTCAGTGCTTTCTCTTCCAGACCTTCCAGCTCGTCTGCCTGACCTACGTCGCTAGAAACAGCAATAACCTCACAGTTGTTGTAATTCTCTTTCAACCACGGAATGATAACAGATGTATCCAATCCGCCGGAATATGCAAGAACTACTTTCTTAATGTCTTCTTTTTTCATGACAATTACCCCTTTTCTATATGTATTTCATGTATTTCATTATACATAATTATTCAT
>JAUNEW010000013.1:9596-23741 GCA_030525365.1 Eubacteriales bacterium | reverse complement strand
GCGGGAACTGCATTCGCCTCACACGCGGGGCGGCACCCCGGTGCCGCTTTTCCCGCTACAGAACTAGCTATGCTCCTCCGGAGCTCGCTAGTTCTGGTTCGGCTTCATAACCGGGAACAGCTGCACGTCACGGATGGTGGTAGAATCGGTAATGAGCATCACCAGACGGTCGATTCCGATGCCGATTCCGCCAGTTGGCGGCAGACCGATTTCCAAAGCGTTGACGTAGTCCTTATCCATCGGATGCGCTTCATCGTCGATACCCAGATCCAGCTCTCTCTGCTGTTCCGCAAATCTCTCGTACTGGTCAATTGGGTCGTTCAGCTCGGAGAATGCGTTGGACAGCTCCCAACCGTTGATGTATGCTTCAAAACGGCGGGTGATTCTCGGATCCTTCGGATCCTTCTTTGCCAGCGGAGACACGTCTACCGGGTGTCCAGTCAGGAACACCGGTCCATCCAGCAGTCCTGGAAGGTCTTCGCAGTAGTCCTCGAACATCTCGGCAATAATCTTTCCGCGGGTCCAATTCTTCACGTCTTCTTCGTTCATTCCGTACTTAATTGCCGCTGCCTGTGCTTCTTCGTCGGTGTCAATCTTATCGAATGGAATGCCGGTTACCTTGATAACGGTTTCCGTCATGTCAATCTTGTTCCATGGTGGAGTAACATCGAAGCTCTTTCCTTCGTATGTGATGATTGGGGAGCCGTTTACCGCCATCGCACACTTGTAGACTATCTGTTCCATCAGATCCATCATATCTTCCAGGTTTCCGTATGCCATGTACGCTTCCATGGAGGTGAATTCCGGACTGTGGTTCTTGTCCATTCCCTCGTTACGGAATACCTTACCCAGCTCGTAGACTCTGTCCAGTCCACCTACAATCAGTCTCTTCAGCGGAAGTTCCAGGGAGATACGAAGCTTCAAATCGAAGTCCAAAGCATTGTGGTGGGTGTTGAAAGGACGAGCATTGGCGCCGCCGGCGATGGTCTGAAGAACCGGAGTCTCTACTTCCAGGAATCCATAATCCTCTTCCAGCACCTCGCGAACCGTCTTAACGATGGTAGCACGGTCGTAGAAAGTCTTACGAACGTCCTCGTTCACAATCAGGTCCACATAACGCTGACGATAACGCTGATCGATGTCCTGGAGACCGCTCCACTTATCCGGCAGCACCTGCAGGGACTTAGACAGAAGTGTCAGCTCCTGGGTGTGAATGGAAACTTCGTCGGTTCTAGTCTTGAAGACGAAACCCCGAAGTCCCACGATGTCACCGATATCATAGGTCTTGAACAGCTTGTACTCATCCGTTCCGATATCATCTCTCTTGATGTAGCACTGGATTCTTCCCTGCTTGTCCTGAACATCGAAGAATGCGGCTTTACCCATGATTCTCTTTCTCATGATACGGCCGGCAATGGCAACTTCCTCGCCTTCCATAGCCTCGAAGTTGTCCTTGATGTCCTTGCTGTGCGCGGTTACATTGTAGGTTTCCTGCACGAATGGATCTCTGCCCATGTCGCGAAGTTCCTGCAGCTTCTCTCTTCGAATCTTTCTCTGTTCACTGATTTCTTCGGCAGTCAGTTCTGCTGTCTCGGGAGCATTCTGATTCTCGTTACTCATTTCAATTCCTTTCATTTATCTTTATAAATATGCTTTTACACTATATGTGTGTACAAAATATCACAGATCCTGGCCCTTTGCAAAGCCTCCTGTAAAAATATCTTTCCAGAACTACAGCACTTCCAGAATCTCGTACTTTGCGGTTCCTTCCGGTACTGCGAATTCAACTACGTCGCCCTGTCTTGCGCCAATCAGGTGCTCGCCTACCAGGGATACGTTGGACAGCTTGCCGTTGAACGGATCTGCCTCGGTATTACCTACGATCTGGTAGGTCATCTCTTCATCGTATACCAGGTCCTTGACGCGAACGGTTACACCGGTCTGAACGGTACCCTCGGACTCCAGGTCCTCAGTATCTACAACCTTAGCGGTACGGAGGATTTCCTCGATTTCTTTGATACGGTCCTCGTTCTCCGCCTGCTCTTCCTTCGCTGCATCGTACTCCGAGTTCTCGGACAGGTCACCGTAGGAAATTGCTTCCTTCAGTCTTGCCGCAATCTCCAGTCTCATCGGGCCGGTGCAGTTCTCCAGTTCCTTGACCAGCTGGTTATAACCTTCTCTGGTCATTTCATGCTGTGCATTTGCCATTGTCTATTTGCTCCTTTCAAATCGCTTGACATTCTCGCTTCCGGTAACACGCAGGATAGCGGAATACTTCAGTTTAAACGTAATTATATCTCCGACTTTAATCGGTTCCTTAACATCTTCAATGTCCAGAATGGTGTGGTCTCCAGATGCTCCGATGACTTCCATTCCCAGAATGGTCGGCACCAGATCCCCGATGTCGCCGTAATCGGCCCGGCCGATAGCCACCAGTGCTCTGGTTCGGATGCCTCGGTCCACATATTCCGGTTTCTGCCCAAAGGCATCCACGCCCAGCTGTCCAATAGGATGACTGGCTTTCTTCTTGACTTCGATTACCTGTGCTTCCAAGGTAAAAGCCTCATCCGACAGTGCATTCATTTCCGAATACCCGTAGCAGGTGCACATGTCTTCCAGCGGTCCGGTCAAGATTGCCGCGCCAATCCGAAGCATGTTGATTTTCTTCGGCATATATTTTCCAAATACACCCATCAAGCTGGATGTAGCACCACCAGAAACGATTTCCAGCGGACGACCGATTTCTTTCTCTACTGCTTCCGCGATTTCGGCCAAATCCTGCATCTTGTCCTCTGTGGCCATAACGGAACCGTAGCACCCCAGGTTGGTCCCTACACCGGCCAGATGCAGGTGGGGCAGGGTGTCCTCTACTTCCTTTGCCGTGGCAACCAGCTCCTCCGAATCGAAGAAACCTTCCCGAAGATCGCCCAGGTCTGCCATGAGAACCACGTTGTGAATCTTTCCCTGGTCCGCTGCCGCTTTGTCCAGCGCCCGCAGGGTGGCGATTTCGCTGTTCAGGCTGTAGTCCGCAATCTGCACCAGTTCGGAAAGTTCCGACATCATCGGCACTCGAATCATCATCAGGGGAACCCCAAGATTCTTTTCTTTGCAGCGCTTCAGCTGTTCCAGGCGGGAGGATGCAATCATCTTCGCCCCGCCGGCTACATAATCCTCTGCAACAGAAACCATGCCGTTGGCTCCTTTGATGACACCGGCCACAAAGATGCCCTCTTCCTGGCACCAGTCGCAGACGGTTTTCACATTATGCTGTACTTTCCCGTGATCGATTACGACGGCGGGATATCTTCTCTCTGTCATGAAAGTTCCTCCTACGCCCATTTGTTATCTTCATCTCGGCGCAAAATCTTGTGCGTCGTGGTCTTGTGGAACTCCCGTTCCCGAATAATCACATGGGTGATTTTCTTGAACAGCGGCAACTTCGCATTGGCCTTATCCACTTCCCGGCCGATGAACTCTGCCACCTGCTCCTTCGTATAGTTCGGACCGAACTTGTCCTGAATCGCTTCTTCGTTCACGCGAATGGTGGCGTAGATGCCACGCTTTGTTGGGTCTTCGTTGGTTTCATCTCCCCAGACCATGCTTTCGCTGACGTATTCGCTCTTCTGAATATAGTATTCCAGCTCCTCCGGATAGACGTTCTTACCGTTTCCGGTAATGATAATGCTCTTCTTTCGGCCGGTGATATAGACGTAATCCTGCTCGTCGATGTATCCCAAATCCCCGGTGTGGTACCATCCTTCCGAATCGATGGCCTCCTCTGTCTTCTCCGGATCCTTGTAATATCCCATCATCACCGTCGGACCCCGGAAGCAAATTTCGCCTCTGCCTTCCTCGTCCTTGTCGATAATCTTGCACTCCGACAGCGGGAAAAGGTATCCGGCGGATTTGTTATTGATATACTTCGGGTTATCCGGATTCAGTGCAATAATCGGGGAACATTCGGTCAAACCGTATCCCTGTACACTCCGGAATCCCAGGTCCCCAAAGTAATCCAGAATGGCTCCATCTACGGCAGCGCCGCCGCAGATTACGGTACGAAGCTCTCCACCGAAAAGTTCGGTAATCTGCTTCGTGGCCTTCTTCGAAATATCCAAGCCTACCTTCTTGGTCACCCGGTTGATTTTGAACAGGGTATCCAGTTGCTTTTCCTTCCCTAACTTCTTCACGTTCCGGGTAATCTTGTTGTACAGATTCTCAAAGATAACCGGCACGCCCAGAATCAGGTTCGGCTTCGTCTCCTGCATATCCTTCACGATGTACTTCAGGCCCTGGCAGATTGCCATGGTGGTGCCGTTGTACACGCACTCCAGGAAGGTGGCAGTGCACTCATAGGTGTGGTGCAGCGGAAGCATGGAGAAGAAAGTGTCCTCCCCCTTCCGAACTTCCAGAAGCACGTGGGCCAGATACACGTCCAGCACCAGATTCTTCTGGTTCAGCATAACTCCCTTGGATACCCCTGTGGTTCCAGAGGTAAAAAGAATTACCGACAAGTCCGTATTCACCACCGGTGCATCGATGAACTTTCGATCTCCGTTGTGAACCGCCTTGCGGCCGGTTTCACGAAGCTTGTTCCAGGAGATATATCCATCGGCTTCCGACTCGTCTTCCTCCATGGCCACGTTGATAACGTACTCTAGCTGGCTGTCACCGCTTTCCTTGATGCGCTTGAAGGCTTCGTAGTATTTGTTCTCCACGGTGATAATAGCAGCCAGTTCTCCTTTAATCGTAAGCTGCTTCAGCTCCTCTTCATGAAGTTCCTTGTCCAGCGGAACGATGACGCCCACGCCACCGGTTACTGCCAGATAAGTTTCACACCACTGGTAGCTGTTCTTTCCGATTACACCGATTTTCTTTTCCCGAAGTCCCAGGTCCAAAAAAGCGGTTCCCAAAGCATATACATCGTCCAATGTCTGCCGGAAAGTGATTTCCTGGAACGGCTCATTCCGATTGAACTTCTGCTTGAAAAGAGCGTGTTCCGGATAGTTCTTGGCGGAATTCTCCAGCATTTCCTTGAGATCCACCGGAATATAGTCTCCTCGGTACTGAACTCTCGGATTGGACCAGTTGTTCAGCTGTTCCCGAATCTGCTCCATCTCTCGGCGTTCCCGCTTCCGGATTTCTCTATACTCGTCTGCCGGAATGGATCGACCGATCATCAAATTTGTATTCATAGTTCACATCCTCAAATCTCTTAATCTTCAGCGTGGTGGTCTTAACGAATTCCTTGTCCCGTACCTCAATTCGCTTGACCCTCTTGTACGGTGGCATCTGTTCGTTGGCCTTGTCCACAATTTCCCGAAGGACGCGGTACACATCCTCGTCCTCTGTAATCCCCTGTTCGCTCAGTGCTTTGTAGTCCGGATAGATGATGGCGGTACAGATTAAATCATCCTTCACATCATCGTGCTTTCCGTACACGATTACTTCCTGAATTCGGTTATCCAGAAGTAAGTAGTATTCCACTTCTTCTGGGAAGATATTCTTGCCACCCTTGGTGACGATGACATTCTTCTTCCGGCCAGTGATGTACAGGAATCCGTCCTCATCGAAGTATCCGTAGTCTCCCGTGTACAACCATCCATCCTGCAGTGTCTTGGCGGTATTCTCCGGATCGTTGTAGTATCCCATCATGACAGATGGTCCCTTGCAGATGACTTCACCGATTCCGTTTTCGTCCTTGTCCACGATGCGAACCTCGGTGCCTGGCATTGGCTTTCCAGCCGCTGCAGACTTCCGGTACCGGTCCGTATTCATGGCGATAATCGGCGCACACTCCGTCATTCCGTATCCCTGGAACATCGGGAATCCCATCGCCTCGAAATCATCAATTACGGAAGGGTCAATGGCTGCACCTCCCGCGATGAACATGTAGTGTTTCTTTCCGAACAATTTATGAATGGATTCGAACATCTTCCGAGTGGTTCTCGGATGGTTCTGCAGATTCAGCTTCTTCGACATGGCAATGCCTCGCTGCAGTTTCGAAAGGGATCCGCTCTTCTCCGCCTGCTTCCAAATCTTCCGATGCATGTTCTCGAACACCAGTGGAACCCCCAGCATAACGCTGCATTCCGCCTCTAGAAAATTGGACTGAATGTGTTTCAATCCCTCACAGATAACTGCGGTGGCACCCTGGTAGAAGCTGGTCATAATGGTGCAAGACATCTCATAGGCGTGGTGAATCGGCAGTACCGACAGCACCCGTTCTCCCTCCGGAATGTGGAAGTACTTCGACATGTTGAATACATTCTGTGCCAGATTCTGATGGGAAAGCATGACGCCCTTGGCCAACCCCGTCGTACCGGATGTGAAAAGGATTGTAGACAAATCGCCAGACTTCACCTCTGCATCCTCGTACTCGTGATGACCTTCTCGCAGCTTTCTTTTACCCTTCTGAATCAGCTCCGACTGAAGGAGAACCCTCGGATTATCCTCGTACTTGGAAAAGTCCACGTTAGGCGGATCCATGATTACGATATACTTCAGGGTCTCCACCTCGTCCAGACATGGCAGTACCGAGTCCACCATCTTGTGGGAGATGAACAGCAGCTCCACGTCCGCCCGGCGAAGCAGGTTCTCAATCTCGCCGATTGGAAGGTTCTTGTCGATAGGAACGATGACGCCCACACCGGTTACCACGGTAAAATAAGACAGCGCCCAGCGGTGAGAATTCTCCCCGGCTACAGCAATCTTGCTACCCTTCAATCCCATACCGAGAAGTTCCGTTCCCAGTCCGCGGCGCTGCGCGTCAAATTCCTTGTAGGTAATACCCTTAAACGGCTCCTTGTGCACGTCTTTGTACATGTATGCCGTCCGATCCGGATACTGCGCTACTGTATTGGTAATGATTTCCTTCAGTGTTTCCACATAAGGGCCGTCATAAAGGGCCCCGTCATATTTCTTGTTATTCATCCATTCTACCCATTTACTATTCTTAGAACTCAATGCAGTCAAAGGACGAAGCCTTCGGCATTCCTGCTGCCTAAGGCTTCGCTACTGCTCCGTTGTATCATTGAATTTTATCATCAGAATGCGTATATGTCAATGTTTTAGGGCCTTTCAACCAGTTCGAAGCGGTTCTTTTCCTGGCCATCCACGGTGACCTTGCTGCAGAACATCTTCTTCGGCCGGGCCCACAGATCGCTAGCGTCATTAAGAGACTGATAAATCACCAGTTCATCCAGGGTCTCGCTATGCTTGGCCACACCTAGCACCTTGTATTTCTTTCCCTTGAAGTGCTGATAAATTCCGCCGGTCACCACTTCATTCTCGTCGCCTTCGGTGTACTCGATTCCGTTGTACTCGCACCATTCGATGGCCGCCTGCCGGAACACTTCCGTCCGGAACCGGTCCCAGTGCACCGAAATGTTCAGATCCTGCACCGCATCCCGGAAACTCTTCAGGCTCTCATCCTCTGCGATAATCTGAAGCAGCTTGGCCCGCATCACCGGATCATCTGCATGGCGAGCGAAGTCCGTCACAATCTTCGTCTCATCCAGCTCGTAGCGGTCCGGCATCTTGATGTATCTCTCATCATCGCTGAGGTCAATGTCCCGGTTCCCCAGAATCTCCCCATCGATGGTCATCTCCATATCTCCGGTTTCTGTATCGTAGTAGTATTCCGTGTCCTTCGCCGAAGTAGCGATAGCGTTTACAATATCTTCAATTTGAATATTCATCTTTTCTCACGCTCCTTATTTGATTCTGAAAAAGGACGGGATTTCCCCGTCCCCTTCCTTATAATTCTATCCGTAATTCGAGCTGGTTTCAACACCGGATTAAATATTCTAAAAGAAGATTTCTTTTACCCAATCTACTCCGAAAGAGCCGCCCGGATTAACTCCCGGAACAGCGGGTGCGCTGCATTCGGCCGGGACTTAAATTCCGGATGATACTGTACGCCCACGAAGAATGGATGTCCCGGAATCTCCACTGCTTCCACCAGTCTGCCATCCGGGGAAGTACCGGTAATCCGCATACCTGCGGCCTCCACCGCTTCACGGAATTCGTTGTTGAACTCGTAGCGATGACGGTGTCTCTCCTGGATTTCCTTCTTTCCATAGGCTTTCTCCAGAATGCTACCCTCTGCAATACTGCATGGATAGGCACCCAGACGCATGGTTCCCCCCTTCGGAATATTTCCTCGCTGATCCGGCATGAAGTCGATGAGCTTATGGGCGCTCTGTTCGTTGAACTCTGCGGAATTGGCATCTTCATATCCCAGCACATCTCTAGCGTACTCGATCACCGCGGTCTGCATTCCCAGGCAGATTCCAAGGTACGGAATGTTGTGTTCTCTGGCATATCTGGCCGCACGGATTTTGCCTTCCACACCACGGTTTCCAAATCCTCCCGGAACCAGGATTCCGTCCAAATCGCTCAAGATTGCATCCGCATCGTCGCCTTCCAGATCTTCCGCTTCAATCCAACGAATGTCCACGTTCACGCCGTTCTCATAGCCCCCGTGATGCAGGGCCTCTGCTACGGAGAGGTATGCATCGTGGAGCTTGGTGTACTTTCCAATCAAGCCGATGGTTACGCTGCCGGATCGGGACTCAATTCTATCCAGCATTTCGTTCCACTCGTGCATATCCGATACGCCCGGCTCCATGTTCAGTTCCCGACAAACGATTTCGCTGAATCTGGACTCCTCCAACATTACCGGTGCGTAGTAAAGCTCCGGTACATCCTTGTTCGGAATGACGCAATCCGACTTGACGTTGCAGAACATGGCGATTTTTTCCCGAATTTCCTCGTCAATATCCCCCTCGGTACGAAGCACCAGGATATTCGGCGCAATGCCAAGACCCCGAAGTTCTTTTACCGAATGCTGAGTTGGCTTAGTCTTGTATTCACCGCTGCTTTTCACGTGAAGAAGCGGGGTTACATGGATGAACAGGCTGTTCTCCCGTCCCACTTCAATGCCCACCTGGCGGATGGCCTCCAGGAAAGGTTGGCTTTCGATGTCACCTACGGTGCCGCCGATTTCCGTGATGATGATGTCCGCATCGGAAGTCTTTCCTACATTATAGATGAAGGACTTGATTTCGTTGGTCACATGGGGAATGACCTGAACCGTGCTTCCCAGATACTCCCCGTTCCGCTCCTTATTCAGGATATTCCAGTAGACTTTGCCGGTGGTGAGATTGGAATACTGGTTCAAGTTCTCATCGATGAATCTTTCATAATGGCCTAAATCCAGATCCGTCTCCGCCCCGTCTTCCGTAACAAAAACCTCGCCGTGCTGATACGGGCTCATGGTTCCCGGATCGATATTCAGATATGGATCCAACTTCTGAGAGGCCACCTTGTAGCCTCTGGATTTGAGCAGACGGCCCAGTGCCGCTGCGGTGATGCCTTTGCCCAGTCCAGAAATTACTCCGCCGGTTACGAAAATGTACTTTTTCATTGTCCTTCCCTTTCTCCGAGGTCCTGTCCCCGGTATACAACCCTTCTTAATATAATGCTTAGAATTTGCCAAAAAATAAAAAAGATAAGGTTTTCTCGTCCGGAGAGTGATGAAGACCTGAGGCCCCGTTCATCGCCGCCTTTCGAAAATTCCTTATATTTGCGCAAATAGATATTAAAAATAATACGGAAAGATTATATCAAAAAACCCTTTTTCATGCAATTGGAAATTAGTGTTTTGAATTGTTTTTTTGAAGAGGCGGGGCTCCTTCACGTAAAACACGTAAGAAGGATACCCCCGTTAAGCAAATGATTTCGTAGGACCCATTTGCGTACGGGGGTATCCTTCGTTTTCCGTTAAGCGTGCGAGGGTATCCTTCGTTTCTCTACCAGGTTTTCTGCCCGTCTCCACTGATGGGAATCACATCTCCAAGGAATGTGGGTTCCGGCGTGTAGATGCATTTGGCCATATCTTTGCTTCGAGCCAGCACTTCCCGAATATCCCGCATGGTGTCGCCCGGGTAGGACACAGCCTTTGCCGGAATGCCTTCCGCAGTAACGCCTAGCTTCTTTGCGATGTACAGCGCCCGGTACTCATGGTAACGCTGAGTGACAATCACCATGTTCTTAACGTTGAACACACTGCGAGCTCGATACACGGATTCGTAGGTGGAAAAGCCGGCGTGATCCAAGAAGATATCCTTCTTCTTGACACCTTGCTTCAGCGCGTATTCCTTCATGGCCTCCACTTCGTTGTATTCCACCTGGCCGTTATCGCCGCTAAAGAGCAGTTTCTTCACCATGCCGTTCTTATACAGTTCGATTCCCTTGTCCAACCGGTCCCGAAGCATGGGCGACGGCTTCCGGTTCGCGTAGACCGAAGCCCCCAGCACCAAAGCGCAATCGGCTGGGTTCTCCTTCGTATATGTAGAATCCTCCTGAGTGGTTAGCAGCGCACCGCCGGTTTTCCGAACGTATTGGTTCATACCAACAACTACCAATAGTCCAAGGATTCCCAGAAGAATCAGAACCTTCAATATTCGTATTATGATTGCTTTTTTCCCTTTTCCTTTGCTAAATACAGACATTCTTTCCCCTTCTCTTTTCTCACAGGTTGCTATGATACCACAACAATGTGATGAATTAAAGGTGGTTTTGCGATGTGGCAAGGCCATCCTAATTGTGCTATCATGGTTTTACTTCATGATTCGGTAAAAGTACAATTCGGAAATACCGGACCTATCCGAGTAATTTTTAAAGGAAGAGGAATAAGATATGTATCGTTTTGCAATATACGGAAAGGGCGGAATCGGAAAGTCCACCGTCACCACCGCCCTGTCCTGTGCCTTTGCGGAGATGGGACTGCGGGTGCTGCAGGTGGGCTGCGACCCGAAGGCGGATTCCACCCTGTACCTTCACGAGGGTAAAAGAATCCCCACCATGCTGGAGGTTCTCCGGGAAAAGAGAGACGCCGCCGAGCTGCCGGATTTGGTGCAGGTGGGGTATCACGATATCGTCTGCGCCGAAGCCGGTGGTCCTACTCCGGGGCTAGGCTGCGCCGGCCGAGGAATCGCCGCGGCCTTCGAGGCACTGGAAGCCCGAGATGCCTTTGATATCATTCAGCCAGACGTGGTGCTTTACGACGTACTGGGGGACGTGGTCTGCGGCGGCTTTGCCATGCCGATTCGAGAAGGTTACGCCAACCGAGTCTATGTGGTAACCTCCGGCGAAAACATGGCCATCTACGCTGCCGCCAACATTGCCATGGCGGTGGATAATTTCCGGGAACGGGGATACGCCTCCCTAGGCGGCCTGATTCTAAATCGGCGAGACGTACCAGATGAGCGAGCGAAAGTGGAAACTCTGGCTTCCGACCTGCACACGGAAATTGTAGCCGACCTTCCAAGGGAAAATCAGATTTCCGAAGCCGAAGTACAGGGACTGCCCCTCTTCGAGACTGCACCAAACAGCCTTTATGCAGAGGAAATTCGAAAGTTGGCGCAGAAGATGATTTCGGATTATGATCGGGAGGTTCCGAAATGTTAGAGACTTTAACCGGTGAAAAGAAAGAAAAGCTGGCTCAGTATCACCGTGAACATCAGAAAGAGCGACTCACCGCTGCCTATCAGGAAATCGGTGACATGACCTATGAATACTCTGCGGACATCGGCCTGGCCTACGCCTCCCCGGTGCGGGGCGTGTGGAACATCGTCCACATCGCTACCCTGGTTCCTGGAGGGCACCAGGTTTTCGTCTGCCCTACCAGCTGCCTGCGGGGTGTGGTTCTCACCACGGCGGAGATGGGACGGATGGACAAGATGTCCACCATCACTGTGGGCGAGGAGAACATCCTGGAAGGAGACATGGAGGAAATGCTTCAGCACGGTGTGGAACGAATCATTCGGGAACTACCGGAAAAGCCCCGTATGATGATGATTTTCACCAGCTGCATCCACCACTTCATGGCGGTGAATTACCAGCGAGTCTACCGAATTCTGGCCCAGGAATTCCCGGACATCGACTTTGTAGACTGCTACATGGATCCGATTATGCGGCGAACCAGTCCCGTAGTGCCTTCTCTGTGGCGTCAGATGCACCGGGTGCTTCGTTTTACCCAGGAGAAGAACCCTGGGCAGGTGAATTACCTGGGAAATTGTTTTCCCCACACCGGTGAATACTGCGACCTGACGGCCCATCTGGAGAAGAACGGGATCCGCCACCTGGAAGCAAACAGCTGCAAGGACTACGAAGAATTCCTCTCCATGGCGGAATCCTCCGTCAACTTCCTGTTCCACGCCACCGGCATGGCGGCAGCCAAGGACCTTTCCGTCCGGCAGAAACAGCCCTATCTGAAACTCCGCCCTGGCTATAGCTACCAGGAGTTCGACGAGGATTTGGCGATTGCTTCGGACATGCTGAAGATTCCGGCTCCATCCAGTGAAGAATTGGAGCGGGCCCAGCAGATTACAGAGGCCAAAGTTCGAGAAGCACAGGCGGAAATCGGAAGCATCCCCATTTCCATCGACTACACCGCGGTGGACTGTCCGCTAGAGCTGGCGCTGTACCTTCTCCATCACGGTTTCCAGGTGGAATCGGTAATGGTGGACCACTTCACCGAAGGGGAGGAAATCTTCCGGCAACTTCAGGCAGAAGCTCCGAAACTTCGAATCTACGAAACCTACGGATGGAACATTCGGAAGATGCCTCGGGGCCACGAGGGAAAGATTCTTTGTATCGGCCAGAAAAGTGCCTACTTCATGGACTCGGACTACTTTGTCAACGAGGTAGAGAACGCCGGCATGTACGGCTACCTGGGAATTCAGCGGCTGATGGATTTGATGCTGGATGCCTTCCGAAACCCGAAGCCCATGAAGGATTTAGTACAGATTAAAGGATGGGAGTGTGGCCATTGTGAGTGATTATCAGACACATGTTTTTACCAGCACATACACAGCGGACGTATCCGGCGTGTGTTCCGCTATGTATGAATTGGGGGGTATGACCATCATCCACGATCCCTCCGGCTGCAACTCCACCTATTCCACCCACGACGAGCCCCGCTGGTTCGATTCCGACAGCCTGATGTTCGTCTCCGGTTTGGATGAGATGACCGCCGTTCTCGGAGACGACACGGTGCTTCTGAAGGATGCCGCCGCTGCCGCTGCCGACCTAAAGCCCCGGTTCATCACCCTGTGCAGCGGATCCATCCCCCACATCATCTCCTTCGACTGCAAGGGAGTGGCTCACCTACTTGAGAAGGAAACCGGCATTCCCGTGCTTCCCGTAGTCACCACTGGCAATCGTTCTTATTTGAACGGCGTGGGCGCTGCCTTGACAGAGTGGATTAAGCGGTTCGGAAATCCGAAGGAATCCCCTTATCGAAACGAGACCCCTGTGCTTTCCGTGAACCTTCTTGGCGTCACCCCCCTGGATTTCTCCGTGAACGATAATGTAAAAGCACTTCAGTCCGCCTTTGAGAATTCCGGCATTCCCGTGAACTGCTGTGCCGCCATGGGAGAATCCTTCGATTCCCTGTCCCACATTTTCCGGGGTGCCGTGAACGTGGTGGTCTCCTCCGCCGGAAGACGGCCGGCTCGATACATGGAGCAGGTGGCAGGAATTCCCCGAGTGGAAGGACTTTCCATTGGTTCCGATGCACACAGTCAGCTGATTTCCCTGGTGCAGGAAGCTTTCCAGGCAAAAATAACCTCCGCCCCCGCCCAGGACACCGGCAAATCCACCGGTTCTTCTTTGCGAGATCTTCTTTCTAAGAAAAAGGTAGAATCCGTTCCTTCCCTGAGCGCGCAGAATCCGGTCCACCCGCGCTGGGATATTCCGGAGGGTCAGATTCTGATCATCGGAGAAGAAGTATTTGGCCAATCCTTGGCCTACGCCATCAATCAGCTTCCAAAGCCGGATCGTCAAGGGCTTTCTGCCTATGCGGTATGGCCGGATACGGATCACGGATTCCCAGAGGAGGAACTGATTCACCTGATTCGAAAATCCAAGATTGTCATCGGGGACCCCCTGTATCAGGTAATCCCCCGCAGTGCAGATACCCATTTCGTGGATTTCCCACACGAGGCCTACTCTGGAAGAATCTACCGGAAGGATATTCCGGTTTTTGCTGGCCCAGAGTTCAGTGTGGCTGAACTAATTTCGAACAAAAATCTATAAGACAAAACACCTTGTCCACCTATACGGAGTTTTCCGGTGGGG
>JAUNEW010000013.1:1487-9496 GCA_030525365.1 Eubacteriales bacterium | reverse complement strand
AGTACATCGAAACAAAATAAATGATATAGGTTGGAAGGAGAAAAGAAAATGAATAATCGTAAAGTTGGAATCGTTGGTGTCGGTCACGTAGGAGCTCATGTCGCATATAGCCTGGCAATCCAGGGAATCGTCGATGAGCTGGTACTTGTGGACACGAACAAAGAAAGAGTGGAAAGTGAATGTCAGGATATGTTGGATGCACTGCCACACATGCCGCACCGCACCAGAGTGTGGATTGGGGACTATGAAGATCTGGCAGACTGCGATGTTATCGTCAACAGTGCCGGTCACATCGAATTACTTCTGGGTTCCGAGGACCGTTCCAGAGAGCTGAAGTTCACCGTCCCTGCGGTACGCACCTGGGCAGACAGAGTTCGGGAAGCGGGTTTCGACGGAGTGGTCTTAAGCATCAGTAACCCTTGCGATGTAGTTACCCGAGAGATTGCAAAGCACCTGCAGCTTCCGAAGGGAAGAGTTCTGGGAACCGGTACCGGATTGGATTCCGCTAGACTGGTCACTCAGATTGTCAGAAAAACCAATGTGGACCCGAATTCCGTACAGGCATTCATGTTCGGTGAGCACGGAAACTCCATGTTCGCAGCTTGGTCTTGTGCAACGGTGAACGGGCTTCCGATTGACCAGATGGCAAAGCAGGACCCTCGTTGGGATTTCGATCGTCCAGAGGTAGAGCAGCTGGGACGCCACGGTGGTTGGGTCACATTTAGTTGGAAGCACGCCACAGAATACTCTGTTGCCACCACTGCTGCCCGCATGGTCAAAGCCATCCTTCACGATGAGCACGTTCTGATGCCGGCTAGCACAGAATTAACGGGACAATATGGACAGAGCGACGTCTACGCTGGTGTTCCTTGTATCATCGGCAAAGACGGTGTCGAAAGGGTTGTGGAATTTCCTCTTACCGAGGAGGAGCTTTCCAAGTTCAACGACAGTTGCAACGCAATCCGCGCAAACATCGAGATTGCAGATTCACTGTAGCCAACCTATGTTTCATTTATTATATTATTCGAAGAGAAGAGCGGGAAACCCGAAATCGGATTTCCCGCTCTTCTTTATCTTTCTTATCTCTTACCGCAGTTCAATGACCCACTGCTTTTTCATTACTTCGCGGTAGCTTTCTCCATCAGGAACTGACCCACCTTCTCCTGGAGGAAGTACTCTTCGAAACCGTTCTCCTTCGCATAATCCTCATAGGAGGAACCGGTCTGCTTCTTGAACTTGCTTTCGCTCAGTCCCACATCTTCCTTGTACTCATCCAAGCGCTTGTCGTAATCGCTGCTGCTCATGCTAATGCCTTCCTTCTTGGCAATGGCATGGGTCACTAGCTTCAGCTTCACGCTCTCTTTGGCAGAACTCTTGACGGACTTGTTGAAGGTCTTCTTGTCCATACCGTAAGCCTTAATCATGGAATCCAAGTCCATGCCATATTGGCTAGCCATCTGCTCATAGCTGGACTTCACTTCCTCCTGGGCTGCCTTGTACTGCTTAGACGGAGTCTTCTTCAGCTTCGAATCGCTGCTGACCTCGCTCAGCAATTGTCCCCCTACCGTCGTCTTCTTTTCTTTCTCTAGCTTTTCCCGAATGTACTTCTCGTACTCCGCCTTTGTCTTGCACTGATTATTCGAATTGCTCTTGATAAAAGCGGAATCCAGCTTCTTCTTTCCGGCATTCTGTAGACGTGTGCTAATCTCCGAGGACACGTCCTTGTCCGTCACCGTGAGATCCGACTTCTTATAGGTCTGCTTATCATAGGAGCCCACCTTAACGTACTTGTCGTAACTGATGAACTTATAGCTATCCTCTCGGAAGAATCCCGTGTTCAGCCAATAGGAAAGGCCGCCCACAATGGCTGCCACCAGAACCACCGCCAGCACGATGCTAGTCTTCTTGTGACGCTTATAGAACTTCTTCGGCTCACTCTGATAGCGCTCCGCTTTTCGCTCTGCTTTCTCTTTCTGGTAAGCTTCCTTCTTCTTTGCTTTCTTAATCGCCTTGCGCTCTTCCGGCGTAAGCTTCTTCATTTCCTCTTCTTCTTTTCTGGATACTTTCTTCGCCATTTTCTCTCCTGCTTCCTAGTCTTAATTCGTTCACGATTTCTATGCTTTATCTCGAGAACGCTATTCTGATTATACCCGTTTTGAAGCAGTCTGTCGATATGTTTTGTAAGGTGAGACATTTCTCTATGGGATAAACTTCACGTATTGTAATTCTCTATACATAGTAAAAAGAGACTTTCGCCTGGAAAGGGCAACCCTTTTGCCCTCTCCCGAAAGTCTCTTTTGAATCTTGTTTTGATTGCTTGTGCCGAAGATACTCCACAAATGGCGTGGATGCACGTTATTCCTCTTCACCCAAATCACTGGCATCGACAGTAAGTTCACCGATAGTCCGGTCGTTATCATAAAGCATTGGGCACTCTTCCCCTATTTGCTCGATGGTGCCCCGGACTTCCTTCAGTTCATCTGCCAGTTCTCGGAACGCAGCTTCTGGCACGTTCCGGTTCAGGAACAGTTGCTCAATCTGACGGTTGAACTGGGTCAGTTCCTCCGTCAACTCCAGAAAGTGTTCGAACTTCTCGCTGTTGTAAGCATTCTGGAACTTCTGCAAATCCCTTCGAATATAGTCGATAATATCCGTCTCACCATAGAATTTTCCTAGCATAATCGGATACGGACTAACTCTGTGAAGGTACATTCCCTTTCCTCTGCGGAGGTCCAACATGTACTTGATACGTAAGTCCTCTCCGATTTTGAATGTGTAGATGTTGATGTAGGCCGAGTCGGACTTGATATGCACCGCGCCCATCTGTTTTGCCATCATGTTAATCATATCGCTGGACACTCTGTCCGTCGTAAATTCGTTACTCATAGGTTACACCTCCTTGACTACATGATACCAAATTTGACTACCAGAAATACAGTAGAAATTGCTACAGAAAGCAGCATGAACGGCATGCCCACTTTCAGGTAGCTCTTGAACGTAATCGGATAACCGTGCTTCGTACTGATATCCGACAGAACTACGTTGGCCGATGCACCAATCATGGTTCCGTTACCGCCCAGGCATGCGCCCAAGGAAATGGCCCACCAGAAGGAGGTGACATCCATTCCATCGGCCTGCATGGCCAGAATCAGCGGAATCAGAGTGGCAACGAACGGGATATTGTCCAGGATGGAGGACAATAGCGCCGAAGCCCACAGCAGAACCAGCATGGTTACAATTGGGTGTCCATCGGTGGCGCTGATCAGTTTCGATGCGAGTTCTTTGATGATACCCGTCTCGGTCAAACCACCTACGACGACGAACAGGGACATGAAGAACAGAATGGTTGTCCACTCCACGTCCTGAATCGCGTGATCCACATCTTCCCTGCCGATTATCAGCATCACAGCTGCTGCGGTCAGAGCGACAACGGAGGACTCGATTCCCAGCTTATCGTGGAAGATAAATCCAATAATAACCAGTACCAGCACTACAATAGCCTTTTTCATCAGAACCCTGTTGGTAATAGACTTGGATGGATCCAACTTCTCAATCTCACTGGTATCCACCGTGTCCAGTTCGATTCGGTTCTTGTAGAAAATCTTCATCATCAGAATCAGTACGCACAGAATGAACAGCACGGTAAATCCCGTGTTTTCCAAGAAGTCCAGGAAGGACAGATGTGCGGCACTACCGATCATGATATTTGGCGGGTCACCGATGAGGGTGGCAGTACCACCTACGTTAGATGCCAGAATCTGGCCCATCAAGAATGGTACAGGATCCACTTTAAGCATACGAGCGATGGCAATGGACATCGGACCTACAAGCAGAACCGTCGTTACGTTGTCCAAGATGCCGGACAACACTGCGGTAATCAGCACGAAGGCTACCATAATCTTCCATGGATCTCCATGCACCGCCTTGGCCGCCCGTATTGCGATGTATTCGAACATGCCGGATTGACGCACCACGGCCACGAAAATCATCATTCCCACCAACACACCAATGGTGTTGAAATCAATGTAGGAAAGTGCTTTGTCCGCGGACATTACGCCGGTCAGTATCAGTACAACTGCGCCGCCCATTGCCGCTGCGGTACGATGCACTCGTTCCGAAATAATCAGCAGTATTACTACCAAGAACACTGCTACTGCAATAAGTTTCATAGTGTACTCCCTTCTATCAGCGGCTTTGCGCCACCGGATTGTTTTTAACTAGTTTCCTATTATAAACTTTTGAATTCGTTTGTCCACCACTTAATGTGTTTTTTGTGTGGTCACTTTGGACGAAAAAAAGTGCGTTAGAAAAACCTAACGCACCCATTTAATATTTTTAAATGATTTTTTATTAAAATTTACTTTTAATAAAAGAAACGACGAAGTTCTTGAAGTCATCTCCTTCAATGAAAGCCTTCATGCCGTCCACGTTGTCCACCAGCCTTGTGCACACAGAGAACAGAAAGCCCACTACCAGCAACAGGATAATAGTGGTTACCGGAATATCCACTTTTCCCTCATCCTGGTTCTTCTTTCGTCTCCATAGAACATAGAAGATTTCCATCAGCACGGTGAACAGCAGAATGAATATGGCACTGGTGACAATTTCTACAGACATGGACTGAATCTCACTGGTGTCTAGGAAATCCATGCTAAGATGGCCCACCATTACACCGATAATTAACAGTACAAATCCAAAAAAATACTCACTTCTGGCTGGTTTCTTCATCGTTCCCCCGTTTTCTTAGTCTACAATCCCCTTTAACTTACGTTCTTCAAAAAAATACGCATAAATTTTAGCATTTTACCGCAGAAAATTCAATAATTTCTGTGTATAAATCGTGTATTTCTACAATTCTTCCATTTTACCCAGAATTTCCCGGTAAAAAGATTCCGACCCTCGTCCCTCCTTTTCCAGCGCATCCAGAAGCAGTCCGTCCTTCATGAAGACCACTTTCTTGCAGCACATGGCGATTTTCGGGTCGTGGGTAACCAGAACTACCGTCTTTCCGTCTTTTTCATTGAACTCGGTCAGCGTTTCAATTACCTGCCTTCCCATGGCGGAGTCCAGATTTCCCGTGGGCTCATCCCCCAGAATCAGGTCCGGATCATTGATAAGGGCTCGGCACAATGCCACCCGCTGCTGTTGGCCGCCGGACATCTCGTGGGGATATTGATCCCGATATTCTTCAATGCCGAACCGCCGAATCAGCTGTTCCGTCCGGTCCTCCCGCTTCCCTGGATCCATCTTGTCCAGCAGCGCCGGCAGCATAATGTTCTCCCGAACGGTAAGGCTTCCCATCAGATTGTAATCCTGGAAGATAAATCCCATCTCACGGCGGCGAATGTCCGAAATCTCGCTTCCCCACAGGCCACTGACCTCTTTTCCTTTGAAGACAATTTCTCCTGCCGTCGCGGTCTCCACCAGCCCCAGCGTCTTGAGGAAAGTAGTTTTTCCGCATCCGGACCGGCCCATGATGGCGATAAAGTCCTGCCGGCAAATCGTCAAATCGATTCCCTTCAGAATCCAGGGGGCATCCTTTCGATATTGCTTCTTAAGTCCTTTGATTTCCATTATTTCATTCATCGATTCACCCTCCTGAAGTGTCTTGCCAATATTTCCAATGCAATGTATAGACCCACTGCGCAAACGCCCAGGAGTAGCCCCAGGCTCTTCCAGTACTCTCCCAACTGTATCCCAGTAATCATTCGGAGATAGGGCAAAAGTCCGGCAAAAGGAAGTGCCAACAGAACAGAGGCTCCCATGCTTCCCAGAATATACCGCTTCATCTCTCGGTCAAAGAGGCGTTTTTGCTCTCCTTCTCCCATTCCCAGGGTATCTAAGAGCTGATACTCCCGCTTCTGCTCTTCCTGTCCCAGGCTCAGCTTAATGCAGAAGGCGAACAATACCATCAGGAACAGACCCGCCGCGATAATCTGATTCATTCGGTGACGGAAGGCCTGGCTGCTCCGATTATCCCGTTCACACTTCGATGTCTTATAGTAACTCCGAATGGATTCGTCATATTGCTGATCGGACACGTGGCGAGATTCCACACGGTTCAGAATTTTCTCCACCTTCTGGGGATTCGATCCTGCTTTTAGCTGAATCAGAATCAGGCGGGAGGGACCTTCCTTCGCCTCGGATGGCGTCGTAGTTCCCGATGAATCCCGCTCTACCCGGTGCATTCGGTAGATTCGATTGAAGTAGGCATCTGACAGAACCACCAGATTCTCCTGGGTTCCACCTTGAAGGGAGCCGGTGAGGATTCGCCGCTCGTAGGTGGCCTGATGGCGCAGGTAGATGTGGGCGACTACATTCGGATCGTAGCTAAGAAGGGGCTGTCCGATTCGGAATAAGTTCCCACCACCGCCGCTGTACCACTCCAGGTTGTGGGCCGGCATGGCGGCATCCTGTTGGATGACAATGTGAACCCGGGTTCCATCCTTCGTGAGGGAAAGCTTCTCCGGCTGCAGTCCGGCTTTCTGGCACAGTTTCTGATAGCTGCTTTCGGATATGGCCACGTGCTGCCCCTGGGGCCACAACACTGTGCGGTAATCTTGCTTTATCCAGGAAATGTTGGCACCCAGCGGTGTGGTAGCTCGGAGCATGGGAATTTCCAGGGTTTTGGCTCCGGCCTCCTTCGAAAGGGCACGCACATCGGATGTGTCCGTTTCGTAAGTCATGGCCACGTAATCGTAAGGAGAAGATGGTTCCCCGTCTATACGGTCCGCTGCCAACTTCGGAATGAATATTCCGAAAAGGGTCACCTCTAATGCAATCAGCAACATGAGGAACAGATAATTGGTCTGGAAGCGATTTCGCCAAGGCAGGACTTCCAGGACCTTCTCCGGGTTTTCCCGAAGCTTCTGTTCCTGCTTCTTGAGCCATTTTGCCATAATTCCATAAAGGCAGAAGGCAACGCCCAGCACCAGAATTCCCAAAGAGTAAATGTTCTCGCTGTTCCCCCGCTTCGAGAATGTCCCGATGCTGAAAAGCACCAGCAGTACGCCCAGGGTCACCAAGATTCCGGTTCCGCCGAAGAATACCTTCTCATTGGCAGCCGAACGGTTGTACCGCATAATATTCTTGAATTCAAAAAGGTGATAGTTAA
This sequence comes from Eubacteriales bacterium, assembly GCA_030525365.1. Classification (GTDB taxonomy): domain Bacteria; phylum Bacillota; class Clostridia; order Peptostreptococcales; family Anaerovoracaceae; genus Mogibacterium_A. The sequence goes on along the minus strand of JAUNEW010000013.1, from coordinate 2,382 downwards.
TCAACGTGGACAGAAGAATCGCCCCCAGGTAGCACAGCACACCTTCAATGTGAATGGCGAATCCGGAACCGTTGTACCGAAACATCACCAGCATTCCCAGAAGCGATCCGAAAACCAACGCCATCAGAATGCAGGTTCCGTACTCCAGTCCCACAATCTGCATCAGCGTCTTGCTGCGGATTCCCAAGGCAGTGTAGATTCCGTAGTTCTTCATGCGGGTCTTCAGATAGCTGTTGATAATCATAGAAAGCATCAGCACCGCCAGCATCAGGACGAGGGGGAGCATCTGCCGCATATTCGTCCCAATTTCCAGCTGAAGTGCAGAGGCGCCGATAAGTTTAATTCCTCCGCAAGACTTCTCCATGCTCCAGATGATGTGCATCATCATCATGGTGAGGGTGGCACCGGCCAGGAACATGAGAAAGTCCCAGATGTTGGACCAGAAATTCTTGAAAATCACTCGGTAGAATTCTCTGCCATAGCGGCCCGGAAAACCTTCTCTCCGCTTCCGCTCTTCTTTCTCCGCCTTTGCCCTTGCCCGAACCCGGGCGCTCTCTTCTCGCAGGGCATTTCGCTCCTCCAAATACTTTCCTAGCATTCCATCCGCAAGCATCAAAAGCATCCCCACGAGAAGCCCGATACCATAGGAATAGTAGTTGAATATCATGAATATACAGACGTACAGAAACGCCAGTCCCAGTCCTATCACACTGAGAATCCGCCCTTTGTGTCCCGCAAGAATCCAAAAGGTCCGAATGAGAAGCACCCCTGCCAGTATCCCAATGAGCCATAAGCTGTAATAGCTCAGGGTCAGATTGGCCACCATCAGGTTGTCTCCATCCGTCACTGCACTTTTGCTAAAAGCAGCAATTCCGCCAGCCTCCTGTACCGACCG
>JAUNEW010000013.1:0-1387 GCA_030525365.1 Eubacteriales bacterium | reverse complement strand
TGTGAATATATTTTTACCCTAATTACTTACTACTTTCCTGCGCACTCTTCCTTGAGCATGTCGCCCAGCAGGTGAATGCCCTTGTCGATGGCTTCCGGCGAAGCGTTGGTGAAGTTGAGACGCATGGTGTTGGCATCCTGAACGCCTACGTAGAATGGATCCCCAGGAACGTATACTACGCCTTTTTCCTTTGCCTTCGGGAACAGCTTAATTGCGCTGGCGCCTTCTGGCAGGGTTACCCAAATGAACATGCCGCCTTCCGGTCTGGTGAAGGACACGTTCTCTGGGAAGTATTTCTCCATGGCATCCAGCATGTAGTGGCACTGTTTTCTGTACAAATCCTGAATTTCCTTAACATGTGCCGGCTGATCGTTGTTCTGGAGGTAGTCCAGAAGCAGATACTGGGAGAAGATATTGGTGTGGAGGGAAGATGCCTCCAGTGCCATGCCAATGTACTTAGCGATTTCCTTGTTCTCGGTTACCACATATCCTACACGCATTCCCGGTGTGGCAACCTTGGAGAATGTTCCAAGAAGTGCAGCCTGCGGAAGCTTGCCCAGGCCAATGTACGGTGGCTTGGTTCCCTCGAAACGGAGCTGACCATATGGGTCGTCTTCAATCAGGATGATGTTGTATTTCTTCAGAAGCTCTGTGACCTTGGCACGGTTCTCTGCGGTGTATGTCAGGCCTGTCGGATTCTGGAACTCCGGAATCAGATATGCCAGCTTAATCTTGTCGCCGTATTTCTCCAGTGTCTCTGCCAGCTCGTCGATGTCCAGTCCGTCCTCATTCAGTGTAACCGGATAATACTCCGGACAGTACTGGTCGAATGCCTGGAAGGCACCCAGGTAACTTGGCTTCTCTACCAGGATTCCGTCTCCTTCGTTGATGAACACCTTGGCAAAGCAGTCCAAAGCCTGCTGAGATCCGGTGGTAACGACGATATTGTCCGCATCCAGATTCACACCGTAAGTCTTGTTGTAATCCTCTGCCAGATATTCTCTGAACTCCTGCAGACCTTCCGTCTTCGCATACTGGAATACGGTGGAACCGTATTTGTCGATGATGTGGTTGCAGGATTCCTTCAGTGCTTCAATCGGGAAAGAAGCCGGATTCGGAAGACCTCCCGCAAAGGAAATCACACTTGGATCTGCTGCCGCAGTCAGAATGGTGCTGATAAATGATTCACCAGTGTTAGCGTACGCTTTTGATAGTAACTCTTTCATTGTTATCCCCTACTCTCTTTCATAATATATTGCGCGAATGCGTCATTTCTTGTATCGAATACATGCATTATACTCTGTTCTAAACCAGATTTCAATATATTTTTTGTATTAAATATCGAAATTAGCATTGTTAAATTGTGTCAGTATACAATTATTTTGTT
>JAUNEW010000076.1:1705-5602 GCA_030525365.1 Eubacteriales bacterium | reverse complement strand
GAACACCGTCGTCCAGGTGCCGCTATTCATGGAGGCACAGAAATCGTAGAATCCGTGGAGAAGCATCGGGATGATTAACGCATGGTTCAGATATTTCTGGCGCAATTTCAAATCTCCTCGGTCTTCATAGTATTTCGCCAGGCTGTAGGAGATTCCCATGTAGATGGCGAAGATGCAGTGTCCCGGAATGGAGGTCACCGCCCGAACCGCCGCGGTGGCCAGACCGGAATTCATCGCACCCATCACGTACAGCACATTTTCCGCTGCCGCAAAACCGATGGATACGGACACGGCGTAGACGATTCCATCAAAGGTGTAGTTGAAGGCCGGATGATTCCAGCTGACTCCCTTGAGTGCCATGTATTTCACCAGTTCCTCCACCAATCCCACGCAAAGGAAATTATCGATTAATATGAACAGAACCGTTTCTTTCGATAGGATTCCAGAAAGGACTCCTTCTGCCAGGCTTTCCACTATGGCCGCCGGAATCGTAGTGAGGACGCCGAAAAGGAATAGTTTTACAATCAAGCTCTTCGGTTCCTTCTCCACCTTGTCCATCCGGTAGACCTGTACCAGAAGAAACAGGGGCGGCACCAGGGCTGCGGTTAGAAGTATGGTCATTTGCGGTGTTTCTCCTTCCATTCTTTGAGGCTCTCATACCGAGCTTTGAATCGGCCTTCGTTGCCCTGTTCCGTCGGATTGTAGTATTGACGGTCCACTAGCGAATCCGGCAGGCACTGCATGGCGGTGACTTTCTCCTCGAAATCATGGGCGTATTTGTAACCCTTTCCGTAATCCAGCTGCTGCATCAGCTTTGTCGGTGCATTTCGAATGTGCAGCGGCACCGGCTCCTGCAAGTGCTGCCGCGCATCGTCCCTTGCGGCGAAGTAAGCGCTTTCCATGGCGTTGGATTTCGGTGCCAAGGACAGATAGATTACCGCCTCAGTCAAGTGCACGGAGCACTCCGGCATACCGATGAAATGGCATGCCTGATAGGCGGCAATGGCGATTTCCATGGCATGGGGATCCGCCAGCCCCACGTCTTCTGCCGCGAACCGGGTCACTCGCCGGGCCACATACAGCGGGTCCTCCCCCGCCTCCAGCATCCGAGCCAGCCAGTACACCGCTGCATCTGCATCGGAATTTCGCATAGACTTGTGGAGGGCAGAAATCAGGTTGTAATGTTCCTCTCCATCCTTATCATATAAAAGCATCTTTCTGGATGTGCACTGCTCGAAGGTGTCCTGGGTCACCGTAATCCGCTGGGTTCCGTCTTCCTCTGTATAGTAGTCTCCGTTCAGCACCAGCATCTCCAGGGTGGACAGTGCCGACCGGGCATCGCCGCCGGAGAACACGGCGATGGCCCCCAGCATTTCCTCTGTGATGACGACTTTCTTGTCCCCGAATCCTCTCGGGTCCCGGATGGCCCGTTTCAGAAGGGCCACCACATCTTCTTTTCCCAGGGCTTTCAAGACGAAAACTTTGCACCGAGACAAAAGCGCCCCGTTCACCTCGAAGGAAGGATTCTCCGTGGTGGCACCAATCAAGATAATGCTTCCTTTCTCTACGAAGGGCAGAAAAGCATCCTGCTGCGCCTTGTTGAATCGATGAATCTCGTCGATGAACACAATAGTCCTTTCCCCGAACCGTCGGCTCTGCTCCGCCTCCTGCATGACCTGGCGGATTTCCTTGATTCCGCTGGTTACCGCACTGAAGGTGATGAACCGGGACTGGGTGGTATTGGCGATGATTTTGGCCAGAGTGGTCTTTCCCACCCCCGGCGGGCCCCAGAAAATCATGGAGGACACCTGATCATTTTCAATCAATCGGGAAAGAACTTTCCCCTTCCCCAGAAGGTGTTCTTGTCCGGCAAATTCATCTAGGCTTCGAGGCCGAAGTCTCTCCGCCAAGGGTTCATTCGCCGTATCATCGATATTGTCAAACATTGAAATCTGATTCACGTTATTGTTCCTTTTGCTTTACTAGAAAGCCACACAACCTTCTCCCGGCTGCGGGCCGGAAACCGGGTTGCGTGGCGAATGATTTTTTTAGAAATAACTTACCTTAACACTCTTGCCCATCTTCCGAAGACACTGGGAAAGCTCCTCGATGAGGGACATCTTTACGTTGAAGTTGATGGATACGTCCTGATGGGCAGGGTTCACCGCCCGTCCCACGAAGAAATTGATATCCGTGGCTTCCTCGAAAAGGATTCGACTGATGAGGGCAGAGGCGTCATGCTGGACGCTCCACTCGATGTAGGCTTCGTCCCGGGAGACGTAGTCTTTGGCGTACTTCAGCACTCGGTCGATGGTAACCACCCCTTCGGTGACCAGATCCACCCCGTCGATTTCCGACATCGGCGGCGCACCCTTCACGTTATACTTGGTGCTGGTGTGGATTTCTTTTCCCAAGTAATCCGCCGCAATGGTGGCGGTGGTTCCGCCGCAGACGATGTGCTTTCCAGCTTTGGAGAAGAACAGCGACATCATCCGATCGCAGTCATCCCGGTTGGCCGGTGGTCCAAAAATCAGATTGACCTGAGACCGCTTGATTACCCGGGTGACACAGGCAGTGGTGTCATCGATTGGTTTTCCATCATACAGCTTGTTGCATTCCTCCACCAGAATGGAAGCTAAGGTCTTGGCCGTGTACCCAATCGGGGAAATGGTGGCCATAAAGTCTCCGATTTCCTTCTCCGTCCAGTTCTTGTTGTAACTCAGTGTGGAGTTGGCGCCGGGACATCCGTCACTCATGGCGATAAAAATATCATCTTCCTGCAACGGAATTTCCGACCGGTAGATTTTCTTTCCGTCAATAATGCTTTCAATTTTCGGATAATCCACCACCTGGAAATCCCGAATCATGATGACCATGGGGTTATCATACTGGATGAGATTCATGGTCTCGTTGTCGATGATGTGCATGATGGTGAAGGTGGAATATGCCACTCCGTACTCTGAGCTAATGGGAAGGGTGGCTGCAATGGTATGCACGCACTCCTCCAGAGACAGCCCCTGAGCCATCATAGTGGAGATAATCTTTGCCGTAAGGGTGGAAAGAATGCTGGCCTTCACGCCGCTCTTCAATCCGTCCGCCAGCACCACCACCTTGGAATCGCTGTTCTCCTGCTGCACCACGTCCACGTGATCCCCGCACAGGAACTCCCCGTGGTGATTAATGCTTTTATATCCGATATCAACACTTAAATCATTCATCTTCCATGGACTCCTTCAGGTTCGTCAGGGCAATCTTAGTCTCTGCGGCGGTTTCTCCCAGAAGGGAGGCGATGTCCTGGACAATGCGCATCTGCTTCTCCACCACTTTGTCGGCAATTTCCGTGGTTTGTTTCCGCATCTCCGCTTTCTTCTCCCGTTCTGCAGCCTCGTCGCTAACGTCTTCCAACAGGCAGAAGAGCATGTGATAACTCTGATCATAGAGGACCTGTTCCTCTACATACCGATCGTACTCCGCAAGGTACGCACACTGGAAGACGCTCTTCTTGCTTTCCAAAACATCCAGGAATGGTTTCGGATCCAGCACGGTCACCACCTGTGCCCCCAGCACGTCGGAAGCCCGACGAATATTCATAATCTTGCAGGCCGCCGGGTTAATCTGCTGGATTTCCAGACGTTCGTTCAGTACCAGCAGTCCGTTCGGTGTGTTGTCGAAGATAATGTCCGAGAAGCTTTCCGCCTTCTCCTTGAGATACGGCAGACACATTTCGATTTCCGCTTTTCCCTGGTAGATGGCAATGGCCTTGTCTCGGCAGGTGTCATAACCGCAGGTTCCACAGTTCAGCTCATCCGACGGTTTCTTCTTTCCCATCTTGTGGAGGATTTCCTGAATCTTCCGCTCCGACGGAATCTCTTTCATTCCTTCCAGGATATCATATCT
>JAUNEW010000076.1:0-1605 GCA_030525365.1 Eubacteriales bacterium | reverse complement strand
CTGATAATCACCGGCTTCTGCCGTTCGTGAACGATTCTCTCATAATCCGTCTTGACCATGGTGGCGCCGATGGCGGTTTCCTCTGCATCGGTAAATCCCAGCTTCTGAAGGCCCTCTCGCATGGCGTCAATTCCAACACCTTCGTAATTCGCCACGAAGGACGGCGCCAAGCTGGCGATGACCGGCTCTCCGCTCTGAATCATCACCTTCACCTTCTCCACTTCGCTGACAATTTCCTTCGCGTCCTGTGGACAGACCACAAAGCATCTTCCGCACAGAATACACTCATCCGCAATGATGTGGGCCTGATCTCCCGAGAAACGAATGGCTTTGACTGGGCAGTTCCGGATGCATTTATAGCAGTTCTTACAATTGGATTTCTTTAACGTTAGGCAATGTGGCATCGCAGGTCTCCTTCCACTTCACAGATTCATACTATAACTATAATCTACTGACCCGGTAAAATCAATTCGTTTCAATCCGGAAGTTTCCGGCGGTGTCTGCCCCACGACAAAAGCCCCGCACCGAACAAAGGGTGCGGGGCTTCTTTTATCAACTAAATCACGTAATTGTCCGACAAATCCTGTTTCATCAGGTCTGCCACGGTGACACTGTCCAGATACCCTTCAATCAGGGTATCCAGTTTCTTCCACATAGGAAGCGTACGGCAATCCGCTGCCCGAGAGCAGGGCTCTTCGCATAGCTCCGTGCAGTTAATCGGTGCCAGAGATCCTTCTGTCAGTCTCAGGATTTCCCCTACGGTGCAATCCTGGGGGTCTTTAATCAGGCGGTATCCGCCGCCCTTTCCATGGACTCCTTCCACCAGGTTTCCACCGGTGAGGAGGGGCATGATTTTCGTAATGTATTTCAGCGAAATATCCTGCCGGGCCGCCACATCCTTCATGGGAATGTAGCCTCCGTTATAGTGTTCCGCCAAATCGATGATGACACGAAGGGCGTAACGCCCTCGAGTTGAAACTAACATATTGAACCTGCTTCCTGCTTACTTAATTAATCTGCAAATAATGGGGTGGACAGATAACGGTCGCCCGTATCCGGCAGAAGGGCCACGATGGTCTTGCCTTCGTTCTCCGGTCTCTTTGCCAGTTCCACTGCAGCAGCCACTGCAGCACCGGAGGAAATTCCTACCAGAACGCCTTCCTTCTTTCCCACCTTCTTGCCATATTCAAAGGCATCCTCGTTGGATACCGGAATGATTTCGTCGTATACTTTGGTGTTCAGTACATCCGGAACGAATCCCGCACCAATGCCCTGAATCTTGTGAGGTCCGGCTACTCCTGTGGAAAGCACTGCGGATGTCTCCGGTTCAACGGCAATTACTTTTACCTCCGGATTCTTGCTCTTCAGATACTCGCCCACGCCAGTGAGAGTTCCGCCGGTTCCTACGCCGGCTACAAAGTAATCCACTTCCCCGTCGGTGTCTTCGTAGATTTCTGGACCGGTGGTTTCTCTGTGAGCCGCTGGGTTAGACGGATTGACGAACTGTCCCGGAACGTATCCGCCTGGGGTCTCCTCCGCCAGCTCGTTGGCCTTGGCGATGGCACCCTTCATGCCCTTGGCACCGTCGGTGAGCACCAGCTCTGC
>JAUNEW010000012.1 GCA_030525365.1 Eubacteriales bacterium | reverse complement strand
GCATCTTCGAAATTCAGTTCATTATCGCCCAGAAGTTCCTCTGCTCGGTCCAAGATGCCTTCTTCCATCCCCAGCTTTCTGGATATTTCAAAGGCATTGGATTTGCCCGGAAGTCCCACGCGAAGCTTATATGTAGGAGACAGCGTTTCCACATCGAATTCCATAGAGGCGTTCTCCACCTCTGGAGTGCTCAGGGCATATTTTTTAAGTTCCGTGTAATGGGTGGTTGCTACCACCAGTGCACCCCGCCTCCGTAGCTCCTCTAGCTCGGCAATACCAAGCGCTGCACCTTCGGCCGGATCCGTACCGGATCCCAGTTCATCCAGAAGGACTAGCGAACGTTCATTCACCTCATTGAAAATATCAATGATATTCTTCATATGAGCCGAGAAAGTGCTCAGGCTCTGTTCGATACTCTGTTCGTCCCCGATGTCGCCGAACACCTCATCCAGAACTGGAAGTTCACTGTGTTCAGAGCAGGGGACGTGGAGTCCACTCTGCATCATCAGGATAAACAGTCCGATTGTCTTCAGCGTTACCGTCTTGCCGCCGGTGTTCGGTCCTGTAATCAGCAGTGTCTTCCATTCTTTTCCCAGAGAAACATTAATCGGCACCACTTTGTCATCCGGAATCAGCGGATGCCGTCCCTGGCGAATATCCAGGATTCCCTCCGTATTGATTCGAGGTTCAAAGGCATTCATCTTAACAGAAAGCTTTCCCTTAGCACTGATGAAATCCAGTTCCAGAAGCAGCTTCTGGTTGTTATTGAGTCCATGGTAATGTTCTGCCACTCGACCGGTAAAGGCCTGCAGAATCCGTGTAATCTCCGCCTGTTCTTCCAGTGCCAGCTCCCGAAGCTCGTTGTTCATATTCACCACGGACTGGGGCTCAATGAACAGGGTGGATCCGCTCTGGGATTGATCATGGACTAGTCCTGGGAAAAGATTCGCATATTCCCGCTTTACCGGAATCACGTATCTTCCATTTCGCATGGTCACAATGGCTTCCTGCAAAAACTTCTGGGAAGAAGAAGTGCTGACCATCTTGTTCAGTTTCGTACGAATATTTTCGTTCTTGCTGCGAATTTCCCGGCGAATGCGCTTAAGCGCAGGCGAAGCGTTATCCGCCATCTCATCCTCCGAAAGAATACACCGGTTGATATCTTTCTCCAGTGCCTCCACTACTTCCAGCAGGCCTGCAATCTCCGTCAGTGTGGGAATCTCCGGCACATCCTCGGTGAGAAATGCTTTTACCTCTCTAGCAATCTGAAGCGCACTTCGAATCTGCAGGAGTTCCTTCATAGTGAGCACTCGACCTTTCCGAGCCATCTTCAGGAAAGGTCTGACATCCGGAAATTCTCCTACCGGGATATTTCCCTTATACAGAATAACGGAAACTGCTTCCGTAGTTTCCGTCTGTGCATCTGAAATTGCATGCAGATGAGTCATGGGCTCTAACTGATATACCCGTTCCCGGGTCAGCGACGAACCGGTCAGCTCTGCAAGCATCTCCAATATTCTGTTGTACTCCAGAAGTCTAAGAGACCTACTGTTCATCGTCTTCCCGGAACTTCTTGAGGCTGCGCAGCTCATTTTTCAGATTCACATTCTCCATCTGAAGATCGAAGTATGCGTTCTCCATCTCACTGCACTTTGCCTGAAGGCTCTTGTACTTCTCGCTGTCCTGAATCTGCTTATCGGAATCGGTGCTCATCTGTTCCTTCAGATCCGTAACCTGCTTCTTTGCATTCTCCCAAAGGGAAATGTAATGCTGCACGTCGTTGTCCAGCTGGTGATTCTCCGTCTGAAGCTTGAGAAGAAGGTCGCTGTTCTCCATCAGCTTCTCTGCAATATTGATTGCTGTCAGCACAGCACACTTGTAGTTCGGATTGGAATTGAGCATTCGGCTGGTTCTTCTCAGCTCTTCATCCACGAATTTCGCGATTTCTTTGATTTTCTCTTCGCTCTTTTCGCCCGAAAGCACGTAATCAGCGCCGCAAATTGTAACGTCCGCTCTGCACTTATCCATAACTTGCTCCTCTATTGTTCTCTAAAAAAATTTATCTTCTTGCTTCATTTTCCGATTTCATTCCACGCACTCGTTCGTACATCAGAATGGCTGCCGAAACCGCCGCATTCAAGGACTCAATGTCCCCATACATGGGAAGTGTCACGCGTATATCGGAGGATTCAATAAGCTCATGGGATATTCCATTTCCCTCATTGCCGATTACCAGAAACACGTCCTGGGTCAAATCACAATCGTAGTAAGGTTCTCCTCCATCTGGCGTGGTAACCGCAATTTTCTTTCCGGTCGTCTCCGCCAATGCCAAGAGAGACGGTACATCCGGCACAAAAACCACCGGCATATCGAAAATCATGCCCGCAGTTGCTCTTAGCACCTTGGGAGAATACACGTCCGCCGTTCCCTTCATGACGATTACCGCATCGTAAGAAGCTGCCACCGCCGTTCGAATCACGGTTCCGATGTTTCCCGGATCCTGAAGACGATCTAGCACGATGCAATTGCTTCCCCGCCGGAACCAAGGGCTTTCTTCTGTAGCTTCATATTCCGGTCGATTCACGATTGCCAGAAGCCCCACTCCATTTCGAGCATCGGTAAGTTTCTCAAAGATTACGGAATCCACCCGTTCTACCCGGACACCGGATGTTCTCAAATCCGAAATCCAGCTTTCCGAAGGATAGATATCCGAAATCAGAAGAGCATCCATCTCGATGCCCTTCTGAATCGCTTCTCTTATCAGATTGCTTCCTTCAATAATCAGCTTTCCGGAAGCATCCCGGTGTTTCTTCTGTTGTAATTTACGAACACGTTTGATGAGCGGGTTCTGCTCCGAACAAATCATATCCCAATGTACTCGCTATCTGAGAAAATCCGGAATGTCCAGATCCACGCCGGAGGATTCCGAAGAGCTTCTCTTCTGATTCATCAAATCGTCCATCGTCATCTCTACCGCATCCAGACCGTTTACCGAAACCGTCTTTCTACTGGGACTCTGGGTTGTGATCTTCGGAGATTCAATCTTGGAACCAGAAATTCCTTCGGACTGGAAATCCGTCGCAATCAGAGTAACTGCAACCTTGTCTGCCATATCATCCGATACCGATGCACCGAAGATGATATTTGCTTCTGGATCTGCTTCTGCCTGAATCTTCTCGGCAATGTTGCTGATTTCCAGCATACCCATATCCAGACCACCGGAGATGTACAGCAGGATGGATTTTGCTCCGTCCACGCTGGTTTCCAGCAGCGGGCTCTCGATTGCGTTCTTAACCGCTTCTTCAATCTTATTATCTCCAGAACCGATACCAACACCCATATGTGCCACACCGCGGCCTTCCATAGTGGTGCGAACATCGGCAAAGTCCACGTTGACGTAGCCTTCCTTGGAAATCAAATCGGAAATACCCTGAACACCCTGTCTCAGCACGTCATCCGCCATGGCAAAGGCTTCCATGAAGGATGTATTCTTCTCGCTGGAATCAATCAGGCGATCATTCGGAATGATTACCAGGGAATCCACGAAATTCGTCAGATATTCGATACCCTTCTGTGCTCTGTTCCAACGCATCTTTCCTTCGAAGGAGAACGGCTTGGTTACTACGGCAACGGTCAGTGCGCCACAGTCCATTGCAGCCTTTGCAATGATTGGTGCAGCACCCGTACCGGTACCACCACCCATTCCTGCGGTGATAAATACCATGTCTGCGTCCTGCAGATAACCGGTAATCTCTTCCAAGGTCTCCTCTGCGGCCTTCTGGCCGACTTCCGGATTGGCGCCAGCACCTCTTCCGCCGGTGAGTTTCTCGCCAATCTGTATTTTAACTTCTGCCTTGCACTTCGCAAGGGCCTGTCTATCTGTATTTACGGCAATAAAGGTCACGCCTTGCATCTGTGCGTCTACCATTCGGTTCACTGCGTTACATCCGCCGCCACCAACGCCGACAACTTTGATAATCGCAGCTCTGTCCTGTTCCGATACAAAGTCAGAAACAAATTCCATCATAAAGCTCCTCCTAGTGTTTTATCTAATTCATGATACCACAAGATTTGTCGAAATGCACTCTATTTCTATCCCTTTTCTATGGAAACTATATATTTTTTGTGCCCTGCATATATAATCTGTGCATTTAACGTCTAATTTTCTAACCCTACACTTTGGGTTCAAAAGAAGCATACCCTTTTCCGGTCAGTGTAACCGTGCCTCTTTTGATTCCCTTCTTGAAAAGTGTCTCCAGTACTTTCTGAAGACGATTCTTCTTAATCGCATCCGTCATGGTATCCGCATCGCCCTTACAAATTAATGCGTCATATACATATGCACGGATGGTCTTGTCTTTTAGCTCGATTTTCTTAAAGTATAAATCCCCCTCCTTCATGGCCTGAAGAACCTGCAATGCATCTGCCAATTTATCGGAATCCTCCACTTGGATTTTCTCTCCCAACTGAATCTTCTTAACTTTGATTCCAGTCAGAATTGTAATCTTCGGTTTCGTCTCCGAACGTCGCAGTAGCAGCCCTTCTGAATCAACAACCAGATACTCTTTGTTATATACAATTGCCGCGAGCTGTTCGCGTTCCTTGACCGTGATTACCAGAGTTCCCGGCAATTTCTTGGAAACTTTTGCTTCCTCAATATAGGGACTCTCTTCCAAATAATCTACAATTTCGCGACTGCCGGAATGGTAGAACAAGTTCTTTCCAGTTGTCGCATGCGCCATATTGATAATTTCCTCATCGGTAAAATAATCGTTTCCGTCTACCTGAATGGAATCGATGGTAAAGACGCCGGTGCTCATGAATATCAGTATCGCCACACTTAGTATAATAATGCCTAATGCAATCTTAAGTGGACTAGGGCGACTTCGCTTCTTTTGCCGTTTGCGGATATTCTCCGATATCTGGTCACTTACCTCCGGTGAAAGTTCCTTTTCCGGTTCCACCGAATCCGTTTCCGCCATCAAATCCGACATGCTTTCCGACTCCGTAATTCCATTGTCCACCGACTCGAATTCTATATCTAAATCTTTTTCGTCCATATATCCATAATTCCCTTATACACAATATCCGTGGCATTGACCGGAGCACACTTCAAACTGTTTTCCGCCATCTTGCTTACGATTTCCGGATCGGCCAGAAGTTCCTTCAGAATGTTGGTGACTCTCTCCGGTGTATCTGCATCCTCTCGAACCAGAATCGCACCTTCGTTGTCCACCACCGCCTTCGCGTTGTAATACTGATGATCTCCCGTTACGTTCGGGGATGGGACGAAGATGGCCGGACATCCCGACATGGTAATCTCCGAAACAGACAGCGCACCAGAGCGGCTGATTGCAACATCTGTTGCAGCCAGCGTATTAGCCATGTCCTGAATGTATGGCATCACCCGGACGTTCTCCAGATTATCCAGACCCAATGCCTTCAAATCCTGTTGCACATCGTCATAGTATCTCTTTCCGGTACCGAACAGAATGGTGATATTTTTGTTTTTACCATATGCACGAACCAGTTCTAGCGCCGTGTCGTTAATCATCTTCGCACCCTGGCTTCCGCCGAAGGTCATGATGACAAAATCATCTTCCGGAATACCCAGAATTTTCCGAGCTTCTTTCTTATCCTTCCCGTAGAAGTCTCGACGAACCGGATTGCCAGCGTACTGAAGTTTTTGATTCTGCTTAAAGTATTTCCCGGCATCTTCAAATCCAAGAAATACCTTCTCCGCATATTTGGAAAGAAAACGGTTGGCCATTCCTGGATACGCATTCTGCTCGTGAATGAAGACTTTGGCACCGAACTTGTGAGCCGCTAGCACCACTGGTACGCTGACATAACTTCCGGTGCTGACAACAATATCCGGTTTGAACTTCTTCATGATGCGGTATGTTTTGCTTTTTCCCTGTTCCGTTACCGCCAGGGTCTCGGCCATCTTGAACACATTTGACCGGTCCACTGCTTTCGATGGAACAAATTCCAAATCAAATCCATGACGTGGAACAATCTCTCGCTCCATTCCACGCTCATTACCGATGTAGAGAATTTCGCACTCTGGGTCCATCTCTTTGAATTTATCGCCGATGGCGAGAGCCGGATAGATGTGTCCGCCTGTTATTCCGCCTGTCAATACAATTCTCATATGTCTATCCTCTGTTCTTCTTCGATATATTTAACATAATCCCCATGGATGCCATGAATACAATCAGCGAAGTTCCACCGTAGCTAACGAAAGGAAGTGTTACACCTGTCGCCGGCATGGAGGCGGTTACTACCGCTACGTTCATCAGCACCTGTAGTGCCAACATAATGGTAATTCCGGACCCCAGGTAGAACCCCAGCTTATCCTTCGCCTTCGAGGTAATCACGAAGCATCGATAAATCAGCAGCAGATACACGGAAAGGAGAATCAGGATTCCCACAAATCCCAGCTCTTCCCCGATAATCGCCAGAATGAAGTCATTCTGTGGTTCCGGAAGATACAGGTTCTTGGCAATGCTGTTTCCCGGTCCACGGCCGAAGAGACCACCGTTTCCCAAGGCAATCAGTCCCTGTGAAACCTGATATCCTTCGCCTTGTGCGTCCTTGAACGGGTTGACGAAGTTAGTCAGTCTCAGATACCAGTGGGTGTCCTGAAAGAACAGGAGTATTACCACCATTCCAATTATCAATACCGCTATTGCAACCCCAATGAATCCATTCCACATGCCCGCAACAAAAAGAATTCCAATCATAATTGCTGCGATAACGATGGCGGTAGACAGATTCGGCTGTTTGATAATCAACGCCAAATGAAGAATCATGACGCCTATCGGAATAATCAAATGCCAGCTTCGTACCTTGCCCGGTCTTTGTGCAAGAAACCCTGCAGTGAAAACAATCATGAATATCTTCGACAATTCACTGGGCGTAATACGAATCGGACCTAATTCAAACCATCTCGTGGCAAAGTTGACGTTGACGCCCAGAGGCGTGAACAGAAGTGCCAACAGCGCAAGGGAAAGCACCGCAAAGATCCAGTATCGATTTCGCGCGGAATACCAGTGATAATCCACCTTCGTGCATACCACCATTCCAATTAGCCCGAACAGCACCCATCCGCACTGTCTCTTAAGATAGTAGTAGGGATCTCCGTAGTTATTGGTGGTGGTGTAATAACCGGCACTGAACACCATTACCACGCCAAAAGCAATCAGCATGAAGGAAATCAAGATGATTGATGCATCATAACGAGTGGTCAGCGAACCCAGAAAATTATCCATATTCAGGTTCATTTTCTTTTTCCGCGTCTTTTCCTTCCGCATCAATCCTTCTCCGTCCTTATCTCCATACTACCTTAGCAGCTGCTGCACACAGGTCTTGAAGTGTACTCCACGCTGCTCGTAATTATCATACATATCCCAGCTTGCGCAGGCCGGTGAAAGTAGGACTTTGTCTCCCTCCTCTGCCAGCGAAACGGATTTCTTCACGCAAGCGTTCATATCCTTCTCATTATAGATTTCTGTAAATCCCGCTTTTCTCGCACAATCCTCAATCTGATTTGCGTCTCTTCCCAGAAGAACCAATGCTTTGACTCTTCCCTTTAGATTTTCGGCCAGTTCTGTGAAGTCCTGAGCCTTTCCATCGCCTCCGGCGATTAGAATGATATTTTCTTTTAGCGCTTTCAGTGCGATGATTGCGGCATCCACGTTGGTTCCCTTGGAATCGTTGTAGAACTTCACACCGTCGACTGTGCCGCAGTACTCAATCCGGTGCTCCACTCCAGGAAACTCCTTGAGAACTTCTTCGATTACGTCCACATCAATTCCTGCGAAATAGGAAATTGCTGCGGCTGCCAATGCGTTCTCCACGTTGTGGTCTCCGATGATTTTCAGATCATGAATGCTGCAAATCGGATGGACAATTCCCTTCTCATCCCGGATGACCATCTGATCTTCCACCAGATAAGCTCCCACTTCTAATTCTTCTTTTCGGCTAAAAGGAATTACCTTCGCCTTACAGGTTTCCGACAATGCGTAGCATACTTTATCATCGTAGTTAATAACCAGATAATCCTCTGGGGTCTGATTTCGGAATACTGCCGCCTTGGCTTCGCCGTATGCCTTCATGGTCTTATGACGATTCAGATGATCCGGTGTCAGGTTCAGAATAGCGGATACCTTCGCATGGAATTCCTTAACGGTTTCCAGCTGGAAACTGGAAGCCTCTGTAATCATCCATTCGTCTTCATCCGATTCCACCGCTTTGGAAATAACCGCGACTCCAATGTTTCCCACTACTGCCGTCTTGCGCTGAGCTTTTTCAAATATTTCTCCCACCAAAGTGGTTGTAGTAGTCTTTCCATTGGTTCCTGTAATGGCAACATAGGTCCCCTTGCTCAGGCGATATGCCATTTCCAGTTCTCCGATGACCTCGATTCCAGCTGTTCTAGCCTCTTCCAAGAAAGGAAGATTCGGGGATACTCCCGGACTGATTACTACCAGGTCATATTCCTTCATATTGTCTGGATTGCATCCGAAAAACGTGTGAATATTCTCTCTTTCCAGATACTTCACGAACTGAGGATCCACCGATGCAACGGGATTCACATCCTGTGCATAGACTTCTGCACCCAGATTATGAAGTTCGGAAACTGCCGCCTTGCCGGACTTTCCCATTCCGACGACAAGAATTTTTTTACCCTGTACCGATATCTTCATATCTCTACCTCCATATGATTAGACAGTGGCGAAGTAGGTAATCACTCCCAGCACTGCCGTTACTGCACAAAACATAACAACAACATTGTACTCTTTCATTCCACCTAATTCAAAGTGATGGTGGAGCGGTGCCATGCGGAAGAATCGTTTTCCACCGGTCTTTCGGAAATACAGCACCTGGATAATCACGGACAGCGCCTCCAGCACATAAATGAGGCCTGCCATTGGAAGCAAGAACTCTTTCCCCGTGACCACTGCAATGCCGGAGAGAACTCCGCCTAATGCCATGGAACCGGTGTCTCCCATGAAAATCTTAGCCGGATAGTGGTTGAACAGAAGAAATCCCAGAAGGGCACCTGCCACAGAAAGACCGCTAACCATGAGAATTTCATTCCCTTCCCGGATACCGATTACCGCAAAGGTGATTCCTACGATGGCAGTCACACCGGAGGCCAGTCCATCCAATCCGTCGGTCAAATTCACCGCATTAGACATGGCGATTTCCACGAACATCACAAATGGAATGTACAGAACACCGAAGCTGACACTAACTTTCAGGAACGGGATGAAGAGTTCCTCTCTATCTGTCATCATCATGTATACTGCAAGGCCAATGCTGAACAGCGCCTGAAGAATCAGCTTCTGCTTTGCCGTCAGCCCCAGATTCTCCTTCTTCGCAATCTTGTTGTAATCATCGATGAACCCGATTACGCCGAAGGCCAGCATGGTTAACACAATGGCAATCGCATCGGTGTGAAGGTACGGTCCGGTGCAGCAGCTGCGATTCACATAGGTCAGAATTGCATAGAGGATAATCGCTACCGCAATTCCCACTACAATGGCAATTCCGCCCATGGTAGGCGTTCCCTGCTTCTTCAGATGGGCCTTGGGACCTTCTTCCCGAATGTACTGTCCGAACTGCTTCTTGTGGAAGAACGGAATCAGCACATATGTCAGTATCGCCGTTACAAGAAGCGGCATTCCGAAATACAGTACCAGGTTCATTACGTTCATAGTTATATCTTTCCTTCTCTATAAAATTATATTTTAATCTTTTTATTCCGTGATTGCTTCTACGAATTTCTCCAGTTCCATGGAACGGGATGCCTTCACATACACAATATCTCCGTCGGTTAGCATGGGGCGAATTGTCTTCGCAGCCTCTTCCCGGTCATCAAAGTGCAGAACCGCCAGGATGCTATCCGGATCTTTTGCCCTCGCTGCGCCTTCCGCGATGGCTCTCCCGTTGTCTCCGATGGCCACCAGCATATCCAGATTCTTAGACGCCGCATAGGCTCCTACGCTTTGATGCAGTTCTTCCCAGTGGTCACCCAACTCAAACATGCTACCAAGAACCGCAATTCTCCGCGCTCCAAGGCTGTTACACAGAACATCGATTCCCGCCTTCATGGATTCCGGGCTAGCATTATAGGTATCGTTGATGACAGTGTATTGATCCGTCCGAATTACGCTTAACCGGTTAGCATTGGTCTCCACGTGTTTCAGCGCCTTGGCTCCCTCTTCCAGGGAAATTCCGAACACCTCTCCAATTGCCATGGCCAGCACCGCATTTCCCAGATTATGGGCTCCGATGACCGGCAGCTCTAATGTGGCAGTTTCTTCTCCATGGGTTACGCTGCAACGCACACCATCAATGCCCCGATCCTCTACTTCCGAGATGTGATAATCCTCACCACCTCTCGAGCCTACCGTGACGATATGGGCATCTGAAGGCTGATGTTTCACCGCGTTATCCAGAGTCAGAATATCTGAATCCGTATTGATGACCAGTGTATTCGCCTGGGTGAATCCGGTAGAAACGCGGAGCTTCTCCTCCAGCAATTTCTCTCTCGTTCCATACACTTCTAGGTGAGAAGTTCCCACGTTGGTGATTACCGCTGTTTCCGGCTTTGCAATCTCCGCCAAATCTCCGATAGCACTTCCGTAACCGGCACCCATCTCGATTACCGCCACCTCAATATCCTCCTCGAAGGAAAAGGCGGTCAGCGGAATGCCGAATTCACTGTTCAAGTTGCCCGGGGTTTTTCCGGTGCGATACCGACTGCTGAGGACGCTGTACAAAAATTCCTTAGTACTGGTCTTTCCCACACTTCCGGTAACACCAATCTTGCGAAGGCCTTTCCAGTCATCCAGGTATTTCTCCCCTAGAGCCATCAGCGCCAGGCGTGTATCGGGAACCAGAATCACGTTCATATCCCCTTCCGCCGCCATCTTCTCCGCCCAGGTCTCATCTGAAACCACCACATTGTGGCAGCCTTTAGCCCGAACATCTGGCAGGAACCGGTGGGCATCGGCCCTCTCTCCAATTATACAGAAAAAGAGACATTCATCGGGTATTTTTCGAGAATCAATCGAAACCGATGTCACTGCATCGTACCGATTTCCATCCTCGGAAGCCTCCGCTCTCGCGTAAAGTCTTCCTTTTACCCCTTCTACTATGTACTCTAGGCTTGTTCTTTTCATATTCGTTCCTTCTCTATGTCAAAATAACTATTCGCTGTATAAGTATACCGTACTGTGGGGCTTGACTGCACTTCCCGCTTTCGGATACTGATCCACCACGTGGAAAGTCTTTCCGCTTCCCGCCGGCATCACCTTGTATTTGAGGCCCTTCGCCGATAGGTAGTGAATCGCACTCTGGCTATTCATTCCAGTCACCTTCGGAACCGTTACCGTGGTTTCCGTCGTGTGACTCTCGTTCTTCGCATACTTCTTCTCCACGCCCAGATAAGGAAGCACATTGGAGAGAATCTCCTTCGCAATCGGTCCCGCGTTGACGGAACCGAACTCGCTGCCCTTCGGACGCTTTACCATGACCAACACGGTTACTTTCGGATCATCCATTGGTGCCATGGTGATAAAAGAAGCCACCGTATCCTTAGAGTACCCGCCGTTGGAAGCGATATTCGCCGTTCCGGTCTTACCGCCAATCCGGTATCCTGGGATGTACACGGTGCCACCGCCACCCTTTTCTACATAATACTGCATGATTTCCCGCATCTTATCTGCCACTTCCGTGGAAATTACCTTGCGAACTTTCGTGTTGGAATAAGTCTTCACGGTATTTCCATCGCTATCCAGCACCTTGCGTACGACTTTCGGCTTCATCAGATATCCATCATTTCCAAGGGCATTCACCGCACACATCAGCTGAATCGGTGTGATGGCGATGCCCTGACCAAATCCGGTGGTGGCGAGATCCACTTTGCCCAGATTGCTTGGATCTTTGACGATGGAGTTTCCCTCTCCCGGAAGGTCAATTCCGGTCTTATCCTTGAATCCAAATAAATCAATGTAGCTGTAGAAGGTGTCCGCTCCCATGTTAAGTGCCACCCTTGCCATGGCCGGGTTACAGGAATTCCCAACAGCCTGCTTCAAGGACTGGGTTCCATGGGCGGTACCCCAGCAGTTGATTTTCGTTCCATTTACTACGATATATCCTGGATCCTTGTACCGAGATTTGCTATCCGCGCTTCCGGAATCCAGTGCAGAAGCTGCAGTAATCAGCTTAAATGTAGAGCCCGGCTCATAGACGCCGCTGACGATGGAATTGGTCCACATCTGGCTCAAATATTCACTCTGTTTCTTCTCCGACATCTTGCTGAATTTCTTCAGCGCATAAGGATCTGACGGTTCATAAGGATCGTTAGGGTTATAGCTTGGATAGTTCACCATGGCCAGCACATCCCCTGTCTTCGGGTTCATTACCACGCAGCTGATGGACTCCGCACGGGTTTTTTTCTCACCCTTCGCTACCGCTTCCTCCACGTAATTCTGAATGACTTCGTCAATGGTGGTCACAATACTGTAACCATCTTCTGCCTTGTAATATTTCCGGCTTCCATTGGATAACGCGTTTCCTTGGCTGTCCGTGGTGCTTACTTCCCGACCCTTCACACCGGTTAGCAGAGAATTATATTCGTATTCCAATCCACTTCTTCCGCTGTTATTGCTATCCACAAATCCGATAACGTGGGAAGCGAAATCACCGTTGGGATAATTTCTTGCCACCGACGTTTTAATCATGATGTTATCGCCATACAACTTCTGGAGTTTCTTCGCATCTTCCCGTTTCATTCCAGAAGCGATTTTCACCAGGTTCTCCTCACCAGAAAGCTTGGATTCCACGTCCTTCTCCTTGAGGCCGGTGTATTTGGCAATATTCGTCACAATCTGCTTTCGCTGGGTCTTCGTCACCTGCTTATCCTTATACAAGGTCTGAGTATACGCATAAATCTCGTACTCCGTGATGCTTTGGGCCAACGGGTTCATGTTGGAATCGTAGATGGTACCTCTCACCGGGTTGATGGTGATGTCTTGATCCTGCATCTCTGTCGCTTTCTCATTCAAGTCATCCGACCGGACAATCTGCCAATATGCCACCCGAAATGTTAGAATCCCGAACATCAGAATCACCGCGAAGAAACCCCAGCGAAGACGTCGCTGGTTCTCCGGTGCAACCTCCGGTCGTCTGGATACAGCTTCCCGTATTCTTTTCTTCCGTATGAGTCTCTTCTGCTTTCGGCTTTTTCTTTCCATTCCCATCCTTACCTGCTGGTTTTCGTCAGTCTGTCAGATTCCAACTTATATTATACAACATTCGCGTGTTTCCGCTTCTAATTATACGCTTCTTTTTTGATAGTGTCCGCCAAATCTCCAGAAGTACTCTTCTTGTTCTTCAACCGAATATAGTTGCTCTCATCCGGTTGAACCATTCCGTACTTCTCTGTGGCGATTTTCTCCACCTTCTCAATGCTGCTGGCATCGTTAATCTGCTCGTTCAGAGAGTCAATCTCCGCCTGCACGATTTCGTTCTGGGCCTTCAGCGCATTATTTTTCTGCTGAAGGTTGGCAGAATAAGCCGACATGAAAACTCCCCCCAGCATCAGAAGTGCAACAAGAAGTATGTATTTAATCGCCAGTTTGTACTGTGCCGCTGCCGCCTGCATGGATGTTCTGGACTTCCGTTTTCGAACTGTTCCTTCCTGCGCACGTACTGCTGTTGCCATTGTCTCCTCCTTCTCTATATCTTCTCAATCACCCGAAGCTTTGCACTTCTGGCCCTCGGGTTTCGCTCTAGCTCTTCCTCGGAAGGCGCAATCGGTTTCCGCGTCACCTTCCGTACATCCGGTTTCTTTCCACATACACACACCGGAAATTCCGGTGGACAAGTACATGGATTGAGTCTTGCGTTAAAGGATTCCTTCACCATCCGATCCTCCAGAGAATGGAAGGTGATAATCGCCAATCTCCCCCCTGGTGCCAGAATATCCGGAAGTGTATCCACTGCATGCTTTAAGTGTTCCAGTTCTCCGTTCACCTCAATCCGGATGGCCTGGAATGTACGCTTTGCTGGATGTGGGCCGTTTCTTCTAGCCGAAGCTGGGATGGCTGCCTTAATCACGTCTACCAGTTCTCCTGTGGTCTGAATCGGTTGCTCTTCTCTCCTTCGCACGATGAACTGGGCAATTCGGGAAGCCCATCTCTCCTCCCCGTACTCCTTGATAATTCGCTTGAGTTCATCTTCTTCGTATTCATTTACCACGTTATATGCGGTAAAAGTATCCTCCTCGTTCATGCGCATGTCCATCGGCGCATCGTGCATATAGGAAAATCCTCGCTCTGCCGTATCCAACTGAAAGGAGGACACACCCAGGTCCAGAAGAATTCCGTCCACCGGTCTTCCTGCCGCCTTCAGAATGCCTTCCACGTCGGAATAGTTCGTATGGAGAAATATTTTTTTACAAGGGTAGGATTCCAGACGCTTACTGGATGCTTCCAGTGCCGCCGTATCCCGGTCCACCGCCACAAGAGTTCCCTCTTCGGATAGTCTTTCGCAAATGCCCGAGGAGTGACCTCCACCGCCAGTGGTTCCATCCACATACAATCCGTTGGGACGGATGTTCAAGGATTCCATTACTTCGTCGTATAGTACCGGTACATGTCTGAATGTCATAGCCACCTCTAAATATCATACTCTTCTAGCTTTGCAATGAACTCCTCGTCATCGAACATGTTCTCATTCTCGGAGTCGTTGTACACTTCTTTGCTCCACACTTCGATCTTATCCATGGCACCGAGGGTAATCAGATCCTTGGTGATTCCCGCATAGCTCTTCAGATTCTGTGGAATCAGGATTCTTCCCTGGGAATCCAGCTGACATTCACTGGCATTGGAGAAGAACTCTCGAATGAACTTTCGCATGTCCCGATCCGTCTGCCGAAGCTTCTTCATCTTCAGCACCAATTCTTCCCAGTCCTCCATGGTGTAGATGTAAAGACAGGTATCAAAACCACGGGCAAGCATACATTTGCCGCCCAGCTGGTTCCGGTACTTTGACGGAACAATCATTCTATTCTTGCTGTCGATAGAATTCTCATATGTTCCAGTGAACATGGTCTGCCTTTCTACAAAATTGCATAGTTCTCGAAGTTAATTTTCATATATGCTCCATTTTAAACCACTTCCCCCCACTTTTCAACAAAATCCACCAAAAAACACATTAATTCCTCCATTCCCACTACTTCCATTCTCGTCTAAATCGGTCCAGAAACTCTTACTTGCTCTATTTTTTCCACGCAAAAAGGCCGGAGCGTGACTTGCACGTTTCCGACCCTTCCAGGTTTCTATTTCCATTTCTTCAGACCGAATACGGCGTGGACGTTATCATTTCCATCCGCTTCCGTCTTGAAGTACATAATTGTATCTGCATTGGGATCCAGCTTTCCCGGCTCCATTTCTTCGCTTCGATGAATCGTCAGCGTGGAGCCCCGTGGTGCTTCGTGCACGAAGCGCACGTTCATGGAGGTAATGAAGTAATCCTCTGCATTCGGAATCGCATCGTACAAATAATTGTAATACCGAGCGTTATTCATGTGCCCGTTGATGTCCGTTAAAGACAGGGTCACCGGCACCTGACCAGCTTCTATCCACTGAATGTTCTTCGGCAGCCGAAACCGATTCGGAATGTCCATCTCCGGTTCTTCATCCGATGGATATGAGGAGGTGTCGTATTCACTTTGCAGAACCAGTTTCTTCGTATCCACATCCACCAGCGCCCAGTTGCTGTAAGCCCGGGCAATCAGTTTCCCCTCGGAGAACAGTTCATAAGCTCTTGGGAAATTGGCCGCCTTCGCCGGAACCACCCATGTATTGCAATCCAGCTTTGCGTATTTATGCACCGGTTGGTACACCTGAACGCTCATCCGGCTTACAATAAAAGCCTTCCGCTCCTCTCGGTAGATTTCTGCATAATCCTTATCCAAATCATGAATCTGATGATCCGCCGATTCCTGCAAATACTGAATTAGATAAGTTGGAATCAACGCATCATGCCTATCCAGCTCATAAGACCTAGATTCATAGGATTTCAAATATTTCATCGCACACTCTCCTTACAGTTGTAAAATTCTCCCGGTTATCCCTGTCGATTCCGAGGATGCTAGAAAACGAATTGTTTTCGCTACGGATTCTGGAGAGACATTCTCTTCATCCATGGCCATACCGTTCATTCGGATTCCCCGTTCTTTGAGAATCTGTGCGGTGGATTCAATCATGCCTTCCAATGCACCGCGAATCATACCAGTAACGATTCCAGCCGCGTTCTTTCCCTGTTCTTTCTTCGGAAGAAGAACCACTACACTTCCGTCCTCGAGCAACATAGAGATGGAATCTTTCAAGAAGGCACAGATGCTGTCCAGATTGTGATGCCAACACTCCGTGATTTCTTCAAAATCTAACGAACTCAAACTCTCCGGCACTTCCGGCCGGATATTGCAGATTACCGTGTTCAGCCGATGTTCGAAGAACGCATCCGCCACGTCCATCGCTGATGCTAAAGATTCCTGGCTCAGAATATTACACTTAATATTCAGTGCCCCGGTATCCCTGCTGAGAAGCAACGCCTCTCGGAATCGATCTCCGCAGAAAAAGGCCGACGTTGCACCCCGCTCTGCAAAAGCCTGTACCACTGCAGTTCCCACTTCACTCATTCCATCTGCAATGAGAACGTGTCGCTGCTTTCTATTTCCTGTTTCCAGAAGCATCCGATTTTCCTCCCTTTCGGCCCCAGGTGTGACTCAAAATTTCATTAACATTATATACGGATACGAAAGCATCTGGGTCGATCTTATCAATGAGATTAATCAAAGTGATGTACTCCTGCCGAGTTACGATAATATTGATTTCCCGGTACTTCCGATAATCGTAAGCTCCAATTGCTTCGTAGAAAGTTGCACCACTGTGCATCACATTGATGACATAATCTCGGATTTCATCCACTTTATCCGATACCACGCAAACTTTCTTCTTCACGCTGAAACCGAATAGGAAGTGATCCAGCACAATTCCCTGGCAGTAGGTTCCCAGAATACTGAGAAGTCCCGTCTTGATATCGTAGATGAAGATAGACGGAATCGCCACGGCCATACCGCAGAAAGACATCGCGGTACCCAGTTCCATGTGGAAGTATTTGTTCATAATCTTGGTGATAACATCCAGTCCACCAGAGGACGCGTTACACAGAAACAGCATCGCCGCACCCAGTGCATAGGTGAACAGATACCCCAGCATATCCAGGAACTGATCGCCCATCAGCGACGGCATATTCGGCTGAAGTTGTTCCAACACCTTAACCACCGCAGAAAGCAGCAGGGACGGATAGATTGTCCGAAGGGTAAATTCCTTTCCCACAAAAATCGCCGACAGAAGAATGCACAGCAAATTCAGCACGATTAGGATTGTTCCCACAGAAAACGGAATCAGCTTTGCAATCAGTACCGCAAGACCGGACATACTTCCCACCGCCAAATGGCTTGGTGTCAGAAAATAAAAAATCGAAATCGAGCAGATAATCGTTCCAATTGTAATAACGATATAATCCTTCATCTTTTCTTTTGTCAGTTTCACCAATATTCTCCTTATTTTTCAACTAAAATTTAGCCTCAACCAACAGAGAATTATAACATTTGTTAGAAAAATGTCATGTGCTTTTTTTCGTACAATTTGTACAGTTCTTGCCTGTCATAAGGTTTTCATCATGAAGAAATGCGAGCTGCAAAGCAGCCCGCGCTCATTTTCTTACTCTTCTTTTCCATTCCAGCAATAAGTGCACAGGTTTTCCCTCGGAATCCCAACCGAGTCCAACATATCCTCCAGTCGATTATACTGAAGGGAATCGTATCCCTGCTGCTGACGGATAACTTCAATCATTGCCTTATACTTCTCGCCATCCGGATTCAGGTACTCATCCAGTTCATCGTCCTCCAGATGTCTCCCCTCCAGCTGGTCAATGGCTCTTCTGGCAATCAGCTCTAAGGCAGACTTGGACCGAGAGAAGTTGATATACTTACATCCGAACAGAATCGGCGGACATGCCGGCCGAACGTGAATTTCTTTTGCCCCACAGGAATAGAGATACTTGGCTTTCTCCGCCAGCTGAGTTCCTCTTACGATGGAGTCATCAATGAGAACAATCCGCTTGTCCTTAATCAGTTCCGGAACCGGAATCAGCTTCATCTTCGCAATGAAATCCCGCTTCGTCTGCATGGTCGGCATAAAGGATCTTGGCCATGTCGGTGTATACTTAATGAAAGGTCTGGAATACGGAAGTCTGGCTTCATTGGAATATCCGATAGCGTGAGCCACACCGGAATCCGGTACACCGGCAACGATGTCCACATCTTCTCTTTTCAGCGTATCCCGCTTTGAAATGGCCGCACCGCAGCGATGACGCATGGCTTCGACCGAAATTCCTTCATAGGAGGATGCTGGGTAACCGTAATATACCCACAGGAAGGTGCAGATTTTCATCTTCGTTCCAGGTTTCGCCAGCATGGTAACGCCATCGCTAGTCATGATATCGATTTCTCCTGGGCCCAGGATTCGATAATCTTCGTATCCCAGATTGAGGTACGCAAATTCTTCGAAGCTGGCACAGAATCCGGTTTCTTTCTTTCCGATTACCAGCGGTGTTCGACCTAATTTGTCTCGGACGCAGAAAATTCCCCGCTTTGTCATAATCAGCATACTCATGGATCCGTCAATGATATCCTGTGCGTGCTGGATTCCGTCAATCATATTGTCTTTCTCATTAATCAGCGCTGCCACCAGTTCAGTGGTGTTAATATCCCCTTCTGCCATCTCCATGAACTGGGATGCCCCATTATCGAAAAGATGCTGTAGAAGTTGTTCCTTATTATTGATCTTTCCCACCGTCGTAATGGCGAAGGTACCGTGATGGGAACGAACCGTCAGGGGTTGAGGTTCGTAATCAGAAATGGAACCCATTCCCATATTTCCCTTCATTCTGGATACATCCTGGTCGAATTTCGTTCTAAAAGGAGAATTTTCGATGTTATGAATTGCCCGATCAAAACCTCTGTCTCCATACACCACCATTCCTGCACGCCGAGTTCCCAGGTGAGAATGATAGTCTGTTCCGAAGAACAAATCAAACACACAATCCTCTTTCAATGCTGCTGCGAAAAAACCGCCCATCTGTTGCCCCTTTCATTGTAAGCTTAGAATCATTCAAACAAAAAGTATTCTATCATCCCATGGAGAAATTGACAACAAAAAAGGGCTGCGAATTCGCAACCCTCTCTGTCTGATTCGTATGTACACGCATGTATTTGACTACATCATGCCGCCCATACCGCCACCTGCAGGCATTGCTGGAGCCGGAGTATCTTCCTTGATTTCGGTGATTCCAGCCTCTGTGGTCAGCAGCATTCCGGAAACACTGGCTGCATTCTGCAGTGCAGAACGTGTTACCTTAACCGGATCTACAATTCCAGAGTCAATCATATCTACGTACTCGTCAATTGCAGCGTTGAAGCCTACACCTTCTGGAGATTCTTTTACCTTGGAAACCACAACGCTTCCTTCGAATCCTGCATTCTCTGCAATCTGACGAACCGGTTCTTCCAGTGCACGCTCTACAATCTTCGCACCGGTTCTCATGTCGCCTTCCAGACCATCGGCATATTCTGTAACTGCCGGAATTGCTCCAATCAGTGCAACACCACCACCGGATACGATACCTTCTTCCACTGCCGCTCTTGTGGCATTCAGTGCATCTTCCAGTCTCAGCTTCTTATCCTTCAGTTCTGTCTCAGTAGCGGCACCTGCGTTGATGACAGCGACACCGCCTGCCAGCTTAGCCAGTCTCTCCTGCAGCTTCTCACGATCGAAGTCGGAAGAAGTCTCTTCAATTTCTCCACGGATAGAATCAATTCTCTCCTTGATTTCGGTACGGCTTCCGTTACCGTTCACAATTACGGTGTGATCCTTGTTGACCTTAACCGTCTCGGCTCTTCCCAGCATATCGATGGTAGTTTCTTTCAGCTCATAGCCCAGCTCTTCACTGATTACAGTACCGCCAGTCAGGATTGCGATATCCTCCATCATGGCCTTTCTTCTGTCGCCGAATCCCGGTGCCTTAACGGCAACAACATCCAGAGTTCCTCTCAGCTTGTTGACAACCAGTGTAGCCAGTGCTTCGCCTTCTACATCGTCTGCAACAATCAGCAGTCTGTTGCCGGACTTCATGATATCTTCCAGCAGCGGTACGATTTCCTGAATGTTCGAAATCTTCTTGTCGGTGAGAAGGATGTATGGATGATCCAGAACCGCTTCCATCTTCTCGCTGTTTGCAGCCATGTAAGGGGACAGATATCCTCTATCGAACTGCATACCTTCTACTACGTCCAGAGTAGTTCCCAGGGACTTGGATTCTTCTACAGTGATAACGCCGTCCTTGCCTACCTTGTCCATTGCCTCAGAAATCAGCTTACCGATTTCCTTGTCACCAGCGGATACGGAAGCAACCTGTGCGATGCTCTCCTTATCGTCTACCTTCTTCGCACTGTTCTTCAGGTGTTCCACAGCAACCTCAACGGCACCATCGATACCTCTCTTAAGAACCATTGGATTTGCACCCGCGGTTACATTCTTGAAGCCTTCCCGAACGATTGCCTGAGTCAGCAGAGTTGCAGTGGTGGTTCCATCACCAGCAACATCATTGGTCTTGGTTGCCACTTCCTTAACCAGCTGAGCACCCATGTTCTCCACCTGGTCTTCCAGTTCCACTTCCTTCGCAATGGAAACACCATCGTTGGTAATCAGTGGAGATCCGTAGGACTTCTCGATCAGCACGTTACGTCCCTTCGGTCCCAGTGTAATCTTAACCGTATCTGCCAGCTTATCTACACCTGCCAGAAGCTTTCTTCTGGACTCTTCACCGTAATATAAATCCTTAGCCATTTCTATATCCTCCTATTTCTACCAGCAATTACTCAATAACTGCCAGAATATCTTTCTGCTCCATAATTGTATATTCAATACCTTCATGCTTCAGATCCGTTCCACCGTATCTGGAGAAGATAACGTGATCGCCTACCTTCAGCTGCATCTTCTCATCCTCTGTTCCCGGTCCAACAGCAACAACTTCTGCCTGCTGTGGTCTTTCCTTTGCACTACCGGAAAGAATCAGACCCCCTTCCGTCTTCTCAAGGGCTTCATCCTTCTTTATAACAACTCTTGCGCCTAACGGCTTAATTCCTAAACTCATTACCGTTTCCTCCTTTATTATTTGTTAGCACTCATATTGACCGAGTGCCAACTTCCAAGAATTATTCTACTCACATGCCCCTTTTCTGTCAACCTTTTTCCATGGAAAAAGTGTGAAGTTATCTTCACTTATCTTTTCTGTTTCGTTTGACATAGATGTCCTTAATCCGAATATTCACATGTCCTAACGAGAAGGATGTCATCCTTCGGAGGGTCTCCGCCACTTCTTTCTGAAAAAGGATGCAGTGTCTCCCGGCGCCAGGGAATCTACGTAGTCTTATTTCAATCACCAGATTGAATCCGGAGACCTTTCCGTTGTGATAGAAATTCTGTACTTTGATACATCCTCGGTGCGCTTCTGCTGCAATATAAATTAGGTCTCCAATTGCCTGTTCGCTGATTTCGAATTTTCCAGAATAACTGAACGGAGGACGCACAATGGTTCTTTCTCTCCCTGCCTCTTCCTGCATGGCCCGGCTTCGAAAAAAACGAGCGGGATTCAATATATATCCGGCAAAGTCCCGTTTGAGCTGCCCCATGGGTACTGGAATGGCGTGTTCACCGTCTTGCATCCGGTGTTCCCCTGCAATTTGACGCTGTTCCTCCGTGGTAAAATCCTCAATATACAATCGACGATCCGCCCGCTTCAATTCCAGGGCATCGGTAATCCAGTTCACCATCCGATCCGAGGTTCCAATCACCATCAGTTTCTTTGGATGAAGTCTTTGAAGGGCCTCCATCACTTCTTTTCTGTGATCTTCGTAATTGAACAGTGCCGTTCTCATGGCCGCAGCTTTTGATGTGCATTCCTTGGCGGACCTTCCCGCCGCAATGCCCCCTTTATATATTAGAAGGCCATCATCGATAATGGCTTCGATTCCCTGTTCCCGGCATATCCTTGCCGCACTATAGCTTTTTCCGGTTCCGCTTTTTCCGGTAAAAGAAATTATTTCCATTGTTAAATTTTCCTTACTAAAGTTAAGTTTACAAAACTGGCATGATGATGTTATAATCGAAACATCTTAAGAAGAAGGAGGTACAGTCATGGCTTATGTAATCAGCAGTGAGTGCATCGGTTGTGGAGCTTGCGCAGCTGGATGTCCAGTAGAAGCAATCAGCGAAGGTTCTCCATACGTTATCGATGCTGATGCTTGCATCGATTGTGGTGCTTGTGCAGATACATGTCCTGTAGGCGCACCTGCAGAAGCTTAGTTCTTCGAGACATTCTATCATGCATGATTTATTATTAGAAAATCCCGTAGCAACTGCTACGGGATTTTCTTTTGTATCCGATTTTTAATTATTTACGGTTCTCCTGCTCCTTGCTGCTGATCAGGAAAGAAAGCGTATGCAAACTCTCGCTCAGATGAACGTCCTCGATAGCAATGTTATCCGGAATATCCAAATCAATCGGTGCAAAATTCCACAGCCCTTTCACGCCACCTCGAATCAGGGTATCTGCCACTTCTTGTGCATTTTCTCGGCCGCAGCAGATAATTCCGATGTCAATGTCGTTATCCCGAACGTACTGCTCCAGCTCCGAAGAATGTTGAACTTGCACACCGTTAATCGCCAGACCCACAACGGTAGGATTCACATCGAAGAGACCTACGATGCTGAATCCGAACTTATGGTGCAGGATATGGTTTGTAATTGCCTGACCCAGATGCCCGACGCCGACCACAACCGTCTTATACTCGCGGTCCAGGCCAAGAATCTTATTAATCTCCGTATAAAGATGTTCTACACTGTATCCATATCCCTGCTGTCCAAATCCACCGAATGTATTCAAGTCCTGACGAATCTGAGAAGCGGTGTATCCGATGAGTTCGCTCAACTCATTGGATGAAATCTTCTTGACACCCTGATTCCGAAGCTCTGCCAGATATCTTCTATATCTCGGCAGTCTCCGAATAATTGCGTTTGATACCCTTGTGTTATTCTTCATACGTTACCTTACTTTCTTTATCGTGTCTGTGTTAAGTTACAATGCCTAAAGCCCCGAGAAATTACTCCTCGTGGCTGTCCACATATTCTACCAGGTCACGAACGGTCTCAAATTTCTCGGCTTCCTCATCTGGAATTTCCAGACCGAAGGCTTCTTCAATACCCAGGATAATTTCTACTGCATCCAGAGAATCTGCCTCCAGATCCTTCATGAGATTTGTATCCATTTCCACCATATCCTCGTCAACGCCCAGCTGGTCGACGATCAGTTCTTTAATTTTATCAAAAGTCATTGTTCTTCCTCCAATTTATAATTTTACAGTGTCAATTATAGTGAAAACACCACTTTAATGCAAGTTTTTTATTGAAGTTCCATCCATTCATCGTAATAGACTTCCAATTCTTGCTTATATTCTTCCAGTTTCTGTCCTTGCTCTGTTAGGAATTCCACATCGCTCATATTGTCTGGATTGCAGAGCGCTTCCTCAGTGGATTGGATTTTCTCCTCCATCTCTTCGATGTGGGCTTCCAGTTCTTGAAGCCGTCGTTCCTTCCGTCGCTGCTCCGCTTCCTGTTCTTTCCGAAGTCTCCGCTCTTCTTCGGGGGAAAGTTCCTGGGATTCCAAGGATGTACTTTCATCCGTATTCTCGGCTTCCAAAGCTTTCCGTTCTTCACTCTTTTCCAGATAGTAATCGAACTGTCCTTTGTATTCCACGATTCCGTCTGGGGTAAGTTCAAAGATTCGAGTCGGTAACTTCTGAAGGAGATACCGGTCGTGAGAAACAATAATCAG
>JAUNEW010000075.1 GCA_030525365.1 Eubacteriales bacterium | reverse complement strand
TATCGGCAAGAGTTTGTTCAGAAAACAATGCAATATGTACAACTTGGATTCAGTCTGGGATACAATTTGCTGATATCCTTTGAATCTCCAGGAGGCGGTATCTACTTGAATCCGTTACAGGAACTTTGTAGAGGCATTCTGGATAATACAAATAGCGATGAAAATGGGGTAGATGCAGTTGCATTCTATAGGGAGATTGCATCGAAAAGAAAAGGCGCGTAATTGATAATGCTTGTGACGTTGTGAATTACTACTGGCGATACCGCCAAATGTGACCGCCGCGTGATATGTTGGCGGTAAAATCCACGAAACGTCGGAAAATGAAGGACGAGACGTCAATTGTTTTTACCGAAAGTGGCGGATGGAGAGTTCCGAAAGTGAAAACATGGCGGAAACCTGTGAGAAATCTCGTGGTTCCGCCACGGCGCCGCAACCGAAATTTGTAAAAACAGGAAATCGTTGGCGGAGGTTGACCGAGAAAGCCCGAAATCTCGGCATGCTGCCGCCATCACTTCACGCGGCGGTCACATTGGCGAAAAGCTTACAGAAAAAAGATGCTGTCGCGGCTGCGACAGCATCTTTTCATTTAGCATATTCCACCAATTACTCAGCGATAACAGTACCGGTGCAAGCTCTGCCGGTGCAAGCTGCGTTGCCTTCGTCTGTGTCCAGATGAACAACGGTAGCCGGTCCACCGATTCTGCAGATAACGTCGCCGAATGTCAGCGCTCTCTTCTTGCCGGTGTCAATCTTCAGCTCAACAACCTGGTTCTGCTCAACGCCCAGCTTAGCAGCGTCTTCCTCGGAGAGGTGAACGTGTCTCTGAGCAATGATGCAGCCGCTCTCGGTCTCAACGGAGTTGCCGTTCTCAGCGGTGATCTTGATTCCAGGTGTGCCAGCCAGGTCGCCGGACAGTCTGATTGGAGCATCTACGCCCAGGGAACGAGCGTCTGTAGCAGCCAGCTCAATCTGAGTTCCCTTTCTTGCCGGTCCGAGGATTGCAACTCTCTCCATGGATCTCTTTGGTCCAGTGATGGTAACTCTCTCTTCCGCAACGAAACCGCCAGCGATTTCCTTCTTAACCTTCAGCTCGTAACCAGCACCGAACAGTTTCTCGATGTCCTCCTGGGACAGGTGCACGTGGCGAGCACTTACTTCAACATTTACGTCTAATGTAGCCATTGGGATAACCCTCCTTTAATTTAACAAAATTATATCAGTACCATTATAAGCATTTGCCAAAACTTTGTCTAGATTGTTAGAAAACTCTAACCACAACTTTTTCCGAACTTGTTGCCGCATTTTTTTCGGTAAAAGCAGATTTTCCTCGGAAAAACACCTCCGTCAAATCCCTTAATATTCTCCAAAAAACCTTGTATTCAATGTGTAGCTATGATAAAATTATTCGGCTATGGATATAAACGAGACGTATATGCGGGAGGCTCTTCGCCAGGCGGAAGAGGCCGCATCCATCGGGGAGGTGCCGGTGGGAGCGGTGGTGGTCCGAGACGGAGAGATAATCGCAAAAGCATACAATCGCGTAGAGACCGATCGAAATTCATCCGGACACGCCGAGATGTTGGCAATCCGGGAAGCGGAAAGAGTACTTCAGAGCAAGTGGCTGACCGGCTGCGAACTCTATGTGACACTGGAACCCTGCAGCATGTGCGGAGGGGCCATGGTGCTTGCGAGATTGGACAAGCTTTATATCGGAGCGATGGATCCGAAGAACGGAGCCTGCGGTTCTGTGTTCAACGTCGTGCAGGAGACAAGGTTGAACCACCGGATGGAAGTGGAAACCGGAATCCTGGGCGAGGAGTGCGGAAGAATCCTATCGGATTTCTTTCGAAACATGCGGGCGGCGAAAGCGCTTAAGCGGAAGCTTCGGAGAGAGACAGCATCGCCGGACAATACAGATGGAGGAATTGATTAATGAAGAAGAAAGGCCTGATTGCACTGCTGGCCGCAGTGATGGTAACCCTGAGTGCAGCACTCGTTTCCGCTGATACCAGCGAATTCAAGCTGCTGAATTCCTATCCGAAGGATGGACAGACGAACACATCTATTGAGAACGTAGGTGTGAAGCTTCGTTTCAACCGGGACCTGGCCAGTGCGAAGGCACAGAAGAACAATGAGAAGTGCGTGAAGATCGTAGACCAGAAGGGCAAGGAGATCCCGATTAAGGTTGTCAGCAATAAGGATGACAAGGGCCTTCTGCTGGTTCTGGGTGACAGCACCAATAAGAATTTCAAGGTAGAAAATAATGCCAAGTACAAGCTGGTGATTTCTGGAGACCTGATGGATGACAATGGTGACAAGCTGGGACAGGAAACTTCCCTGACTTTCACCACCTTCAACCAGAGACTGAACATGATGATTAATATGGCAATGATGTTCCTCATCTTTGGTGGAATTACCGTGATGACCATCAAGAATGCCAACCAGCAGCGGGAGCAGAAGGATAAGAAGAACGACAAGCCAGAAGCAGCGTTCAATCCGTATCACGAAGCGAAGAAGACTGGCAAGTCCGTAGAGGAAGTCATCGCAGAGCACAAGAAGGAAGAAGAGAAGAAAGCGAAGAAGGCAAAGCGCAAGAACAAGGAGGAGTCGGAGTACATCAAAGACTCTCAGCTTAAGCTTAGCGAACTTCTGCCGAACGTATACAGCGTTCCGGCACCTCGTCCGATTTCCGCAGCCGGTGGAAAGACCCTTTCCCGTCATGGAAAGACGGCAAAGGCGTCGGCCGCAGAGAAGAAGACCAAGGGTCGGAATCACAAATAGTTTTTGAAAGGAATGCCCCCGGCATTCCTTTTTTGTAAGCGGATTTTGAAAAAATCGGTTGAATCATTTCCAGAAAGGAAGAAGACATGACATCCATTAAAATAAACGCATATGCGAAAATCAATCTGTCCCTGGAGGTGGTCCGAAGACGACCGGACGGATATCACGACATATTGTCTTTCATGCAAGACTTGGGACTTCACGATGTAATAACAATGGGGCTTACGGAAGATTGCATTCGTACAGAAATACAAAAACATCCCTCAAACGATTGCTTTATTGAAGGGGTTCATGTAAAATTTTGTATGAATTATAGTGCAATATCCCTGGGGCCGGACAATCTGGCCTACCGCGGTGTGGAAGCGGTGTTAAAAGCACTTCCATCCGGCAGTCCGAAACCGGAAAGCCTTTACGTCTACATAGACAAGCAGCTTCCGGTGGCAGCAGGAATTGCCGGCGGAAGCGGAAACGCGGCAGGTTGCATGCTAGGAGCCAACGCTTTGCTGGGGTATCCCCTTTCACTGCGGGAATTGATGCATATCGGTGCCGCTGTAGGCGCTGACGTTCCATTTTCCCTGATGATGAACGCACGGAAGAACCAGGATATTTTCCAAGAACTTTCAGGCATCGAAGAAGCCAGCGTGGCAGCGGAGATGGAAGGCATCGGTGAAATTGTCCATCCGGTGACACCGAAACCTTACGCGGTGATTCTCATGAATCCGGGCATCGGCGTGTCTACCCGAGAGGTGTATGAAGCCATCGATTCAGAAGAGGACCGGGCGGTGAACCGAGATCTCTTCTTCAACCGTATGGAGGAGTACACACTGGAGAATTACCGAGAGGCACGGGAACTGAAGGAAGCGATGCAGAAGCACCTGAAGGCCGACCAGGTTCTTATGAGCGGAAGCGGCCCCACTATGGTTGCGTATTATAATTCATCCGCAGAAGCGGAAGCCGATTATCGCCGAGCAAAGACGGCGGATTGGATGAAGGACAACTGGAAACTATGGTACACAGAAAGCGGGGAGATGTAGAATGGACGTTGATTTGCAGATTCAGAAACCACTGAGAGAGCTTGTATACCTGGAACTGAAGCACAAGATCCTGACTGGCGAAATTGAAGCAAAAACACGATTGATGGAAATCGATCTTGCAGAAAAGATGAATGTCAGCCGGACGCCGATTCGAGAAGCCATCCGGGAACTGGCCGTGGATGGCCTGGTGACGATTGAACCGAGAAGAGGCGCATATGTATCGGATATTTCCATCCAGAACATGATCGATGTGTTCGAAGTCCGGGAAGACCTGGAAGGCCTGGCAGCATACCTGGCCACACAGCGGATTACAGAGGAAGAAAAGCTGGCGCTAAGCAAGATTCACAGACTGTACGAGCTGGCCATTGAAGCCAGAGACAAGGTGCAAATCGTGGAATACGATGAGAAATTCCACACATATATCGTGACATGCAGCAAGAACAACACGCTGATTGACATGGTGCGTCAGATACAGGAGCTGTCCCTTCGGTTCCGTTATCTCTACTACGATGACGAGACGGTATTTGAGAGAATTCCGAAGGAACACAAACACATTATGGAAGCAATCGTTTCCGGGGATGCGGAGAAGGCACGCCTGGAAGCCGATTCACATATCAAGGACCTGAAGCAGTTCATCATGGGACTGGAGAAGGTGACACGGCAGCAGCCGTAGTATGAAGAAGTAAGAACAGGGACGGGAGGTGCTTTAAGAAATTTATTTTTAGCAAGGTTATGTAAGTATGGAGAAATGAAACTGAAAGGAGATTACGTTGAATACGAGACAGAGTAAAACGGGCTATCTGATACTGGCGGATGGCACGGTTCTGGAAGGAAAGCGGTTCGGAGCGGACCGGGATTCCATCGGCGAGTTGGTCTTCACCACTGGAGTGGAGGGCTACGTGGAGACGCTGACGGACCCGAGCTACTACGGACAGATTGTTATGCAGACTTATCCATTGATTGGAAATTACGGAATCATGGAAGCGGACTTCGAGGGGAAGTGTGCCCTTAAGGGCTACGTGGTCCGAGAGTACTGCGAGACACCGTCCAATTTCCGTTCGGAATACGATCTGGATACATTTCTGAAGAACAATGATGTTCCGGGAATCTATGGAATCGATACCCGGGCACTGACCCGGAAGATTCGGGAACACGGCGTGATGAACGCCATCATCTGCTCCGAGATTCCGGAGGACCTGACGGATGTAAAAGAATACATCATCCGAGATGCGGTGAAGAATGTGACCTGCGACGAAGCCTACACGGTTTCTCCAGAGGGAGAAGCGAAGTATCGCGTCACACTGCTGGACTACGGTGCCAAGAGGAACATCATCCGGAAGCTGAACAGCTTTGGCTGCGAAGTCAAGGTGGTTCCAAGCACCACCACCGCCGAGGAGATTCTGGCGGACCATCCGGATGGCATCATGCTGTCCAACGGTCCGGGGGATCCGGCGGAGAACACTGGCTGCATCGAGGAAATCCGGAAGCTTCTGTCTCAAGTTCCAATCTTCGGCATCTGCCTGGGACATCAGCTCATGGCGCTGGCCCAGGGCGGAGAGACCTATAAGCTGAAATACGGCCACCGGGGCGGCAACCAGCCGGCTACGGTGACTTATGGTGCAAACGCAGGACACACCTACATCACAACACAGAATCACGGATACGCCGTGCGCCCGGAAAGCCTTGCCGGCAGAGGAGAAGTGAGCTTTATCAATGCCAACGACCGGACCTGCGAGGGAATGGTGTACCCGGACAAGAGCGCATTTTCCGTGCAGTTCCATCCGGAGGCCCATGCAGGCCCCCACGATACGAGTTTTCTGTTCAGACAGTTTGTTGAGTTGATGGAGGAGTGGAGAAATGCCTAGAGATAAAAGTATCAAAAAAGTTCTTGTCATCGGTTCCGGCCCGATTGTCAT
>JAUNEW010000074.1 GCA_030525365.1 Eubacteriales bacterium | reverse complement strand
CCCTTTCCAGCGCATCCTATTTCACTTTCCGCGTCTTCTTGGTTTTCCAATTGGACTGCAGTTGTTTCTGTATCTTGCTGTGCTCTTGCCAAGTCTTGGCGAAGTGCAGGCGGCCGCTTGAGTCGGACTGGAAGTAGTAGTAATTGCTTCGGGTCGGATTCAGCACGGCGCTTATAGACTCCATGCTCGGACAACAGATGGGCCCGTAGGGAAGTCCGGCGTACTTGTAGGTGTTGTAAGGCGAATTGTATTTGGTATCCGCCAGGGAGATAATGTCCTTCTTGATGCCCTTGGCGTACTCCACGGTGACGCAGGACTCCAGCTTCGGGAACTTGTCCGGATGGCTGAGCCGGTTCATGAAGACACCCGCCACGGTCTTGCGGTCTTCCGTGGTGGCCGCTTCGCTTTCCACCATGGAG
The DNA here is from genome assembly GCA_030525365.1 of Eubacteriales bacterium. GTDB lineage: Bacteria > Bacillota > Clostridia > Peptostreptococcales > Anaerovoracaceae > Mogibacterium_A. The sequence continues at coordinate 5,416 of JAUNEW010000074.1, read as the reverse complement.
GCCAGGATGATGACCTGATCCAGGGTGTATTTGCTCTTGGACACCTTGGCCAGAATGTCTTTGGTGTAGACTTCCTGTTCAAAGTGGTCCAGCATGGTGGTGATGACCTCATCCACGTCTTCGTTCTTGGTGAAATAATAGGTATCCGGAAAGAGGTACCCTTCCAGGCCGTCAATCCGCTTGGCGGCGGGAACGTCCTTCAGAAATTCGTAGTCGAACTTGTGGGTCTTGCAGGCGTTGATGAATTCCGAGCGCTTGCACACACCGGCTTCCTCCAGGAGAGTGCCCATCTCCCGAACCTGAATACCTTCTGGAAAGGTGACCCGAATGTCACCGGCAGGTTTGCTCATGATGTCGCAGATCTTGAGAAAGCTGCTGTTCCCTGGAATCTTGTAGGTGCCAGGGTACCAGCGGTCGTCCCGCCCTTTGATCTTGGCCACCACCCGGAACAGGGTGCGGCCTCGGATAAGGCCCTTCTCCTGCAGCTTGTCGGCCACAATGATGGATCCGTCACCAGAGTCCACGGTAATTTCGTTACTGGTTCCGCTGGCTGTAACGCCGGACACCATCAGGATGATGGCAGCGGCAATGATGACCACGGCGGAAATGCTTGCGATGATGATATTTCTCTTCTGTCTCATAGCTATTAGGATACCATAGCCACGGTAAAAATAAAAGTCGAACCCCCGTCTCTACCGGAAAACTTCACAGAATCAACATTGACAGTCGGAGGTCTATGGGGGTAAAATATGTAGCGTGCTACAGGTAGCACGCTACATATTTTTGTGAATCTGATTTTACCGGGGCGGCCAAGAGAGGGGCCGACCGAAGAGACGGGAGTAGAAATGAGTTGTATGTTGGATGATCGGGCGCAGATTGGAATGCTGATTAAGCAGATTTCCTTTCAGCTGCGGACGCTGGCGGACCAGGATTTGAAGGCGTCGGATTTGACGTGGTCCCAGGCACACCTGTTGAGACATCTGGTGCGAAATGGCGGAAGTATGAGCCAGAAGGAAATCGAGAAGGAGATGGAGATTACCCATCCCACGGTGGTAGGTCTGGTGAAACGGCTGGAGGCCAAGGGATTTGTGGAGAGTTCCACCAGCAAGGAGGATCACCGGGTCAAAATCGTCTGTGTGACGAACAAATCCTTGCAGCACGAGACTTTCATGCACGAGCGTTTCCACGAGAAGGAACGGATGATGACCCAGGGAATGTCCGATGAGGAGATTCAGCGGTTGGTGGAATTCCTTCACGTGATTCACAATAATTTGGAAATCAATAAGGAGGGTTAGACTATATGATTAAGACGCTGATGAAGAGCATCCGGGATTATAAGAAGGCGGCCATCGAGACTCCGGTTTTCGTGGCGCTGGAAGTAATGTTCGAATGTATTCTTCCATTCGTAATGGCGACGCTGATCAACAATATGACGGAAGATTCCCTGGAACCGATTATCAAGTACGGGAGCATTCTGCTTGTGATGGCCATGCTGTCACTGTTGTTCGGCGTGCTGGCGGCAAGGAAGGCGGCCACGGCAGGTGCTGGATTTGCCAAGAATTTGAGACACGATATTTTCTATGCGATTCAGGATTTTTCTTTTGCAGATGTGGACCGGTTCTCCTCATCTTCGCTGGTGACGAGATTGACCACGGACGTAACGAATATTCAGAACGCATTTCAGATGCTGATTCGTATTGCGGTAAGAACGCCGCTGATGATGGTGTTTGCTCTGATTATGAGTTTCTCCATCAATCCAAGGATGGCAGTGCTGTTCTTTCTGGTAATGCCGATTATCGCTATCGCATTGATTCTGATGATTAAGACGGCCATGCCGATTTTCCGGCGGATTTTCCGGAAGTACGATGCCCTGAACAATTCCATCCAGGAGAACATTTCCGGCATCCGGGTGGTAAAATCCTTCGTTCGAGAGGATTACGAGGAGCAGAAGTTCTCCAAGGCAGCGGAAGAGCTGCGGAAGGACTTCACCCACGTAGAGCGCATCCTGGCCTTGAACAGCCCGGTGATGACCCTGTGCATGTCCTTGTCCATGGTGCTGATCAGTACCTTCGGTGCGAAGACCATCATCGCCAGCCACGGAAGTGCGCTGAACACGGGAGATTTGTCTGCACTGATTACCTACGGGGTGCAGTTGCTGATGTCCATCATGATGCTGTCCATGGTATTCGTAATGCTGACCATGGCCCAAGAGTCGGCGCGAAGAGTTACTGAGGTTCTCACCTATGAGAACACACTGCACTCCCCAGAGAATGCCATCACGGAGGTTACTGACGGAAGCGTGGACTTCAACCATGTTTCTTTTAAATACAATGAGAAGAGCAAGCGGAACGCGCTGACGGACATCGATGTACACATCAAATCCGGCCAGACGGTGGGAATCATCGGTGGAACCGGTTCTTCCAAGAGTTCCCTGGTTCAGCTGATTCCGAGACTGTACGATGTAACGGAAGGATCCGTAGATGTGGGCGGCGTGGACGTTCGCAAGTACGACGTGGATGCCCTCCGGAATCAGGTGGCGGTGGTGCTCCAGAAGAACGTGCTTTTCTCCGGAACCATCAAGGAGAACATGCGCTGGGGCAACAAGAATGCCACCGATGAGGAAATCATCGAGGCTTGCAAGCTGGCCCAGGCGGACGAATTCGTGTCGAAGTTCCCAGATGGATACGACACCTACATCGAGCAGGGAGGCACCAACGTGTCCGGCGGACAGAAGCAGCGGCTCTGTATTGCTCGTGCCCTTCTCAAGAACCCGAAGGTGCTGATTCTGGACGATTCCACCTCGGCGGTGGATACGAAGACAGATGCCTTGATTCGTCAGGCTTTCCTGTCGAAGATTCCAGACACCACCAAAATCATCATTGCACAGAGAATTTCTTCCGTTCAGGATGCGGACCAGATTCTGGTTATGGAAGGGGGCCGCATTGTAGAACAGGGCAACCACCAGAGCCTGATGGAAGCCAATGGAATATACAGAGAAATCTACGATTCTCAGACGAGAGGAAAGGAGGAACCGAATGCCTAAGCCAAAGATGGGTCAACCGGTAGGAGAAATCAAACCGGGCACCATGAAACGATTTATCAAATATTTAATGGACCACTACAAGGGCCGACTGATTCTAGTCACCATCTGCATCATCCTAGCAGCGGTGGGAAGTTCCCTTTCCAACGTGTTCATGCAGCAGATTATCGACAAAGTGGTGGTTCCAGGCCTGAAGTCTGGAATGGGTCCGGTGCAGGCCCAGTTCACACAGATTGTAATCACCATGATTACGGTATATATTCTGGGAGCCGCCGCCGCCGCAGTCTACACTCAGATTATGGCGGGCGTAACCCAGGGCACCCTCAAGCTGCTCCGCGATGAGATGTTCACCGCCATGGAGAAGCTGCCGATTAAGTACTTCGACACCCACGCCCACGGCGATATCATGAGTACCTACACCAACGACGTAGACGCCATCCGGCAGATGATTGGACAGAGCATTCCATCCCTGTTCCAAGCTGCTCTGTCGGTGACAGTGATTATTCTGATGATGCTCCGGTACAGTCTGTGGATGACGCTGGTTGTTTTTGCCGTAGTATTCCTCATGTTCCGGGTCACAAAGCGCCTGGGCAAGGAAAGTTCCACCTACATGATGCGCCAACAGAAGTCCCTGGCGAAGGAAGAGGGCTTCATCGAAGAGATGATGAAGGGCCAGAAGGTGGTCAAAGTCTTCACCCACGAAGAGGAGAGCAAAATCACTTTCGACCAGCTCAATGAGCAGCTCTTCAAGGACAGCGCCCGGGCCAATGCGGCCGGCAACGTGCTGATGCCGATTCTGGGAAACATTGGAAACATCGAGTACGTGCTGCTGGCGCTGATCGGCGGCCTGCTGGTGTACTTCGGTGCCACCAACATCAGCCTCACCGGCGTTCATCCAATCACTCTGGGTATCATCGTATCCTTCCTGGGAATGTCCCGTCAGCTGTCTCAGACCATCGGACAGATGTCCTCCCAGGTTCCGGTAATCTCTATGGCTTTGGCCGGTGCCAGCCGAGTGTTCACCCTTATCGACGAAAAGCCAGAGGAAGACGAAGGCTATGTCACTCTGGTGAACGTGCTAAAAGGAGAAAACGGCGAGTTCATCGAAACCGACCACAACACAGAAATGTGGGCCTGGAAGCGGATGACTCCAGGTTATCCGGAGCCTCAGTACATCGAGGTCAAGGGAGACGTCCGCATGGAAGACGTGGACTTCGGATACACCCCCGAGAAGCAGGTGCTGCACGACGTATCCCTCTTTGCAAAGCCAGGTCAGAAGATTGCCTTTGTGGGCGCTACCGGTGCAGGTAAAACCACCATCACCAATCTGATCAACCGGTTCTACGACATTTCCGACGGAAAGATTCGCTACGACGGAATCAACATCCAGCACATCCGGAAGCCGGATCTCCGGCATTCTCTCGGAATCGTGCTGCAGGATGTAAATCTTTTTACCGGAACTGTAATGGATAACATCCGGTACGGAAGATTGGACGCAACGGATGAGGAGTGCATTGAGGCGGCAAAGCTGGCTAATGCGGATGACTTTATCACCCGGCTTCCGGATGGGTATGACACCATGCTCAGCGGGAACGGATCCCAGTTGTCCCAGGGACAGCGCCAACTGATTTCCATTGCCCGGGCGGCGGTGGCGGATCCGCCGGTAATGATTCTGGATGAGGCTACCAGTTCCATCGATACGAGAACGGAGGCTTTGGTACAGCGGGGAATGGACAACCTGATGAAAGGTCGTACCGTCTTCGTCATCGCTCACAGACTGTCCACGGTCCGGAATTCCGACGCCATCATGGTGCTGGATCAGGGCCGAATCATCGAACGAGGAGACCACGACGAGCTGATGAAACAGAAGGGTACGTACTACCAGTTGTACACCGGTGCTTTCGAGCTGGAATAGATATAATGAAGAAGAAGGAACCTGAGGCGGCCGCCTCAGGTTCCTTCGTTGTTGTGGGGGGTGGGCGTTTCGGAAATAGAAGATTCACTATCACTTGTTTTTACAAGAGGAATATAGTGAATCAATTGTGGGTCCCTTCGCAAAGTTCATTACAGAGACGTTGAAAAGAGGCGCGGTAGTGAATCGGAATGGTGTTGATTCAGCACTAACCGAGAATCTTCACTACATATGCGGAATAATACTATGTCGTAGTGAAAAATTATGTTCTCGAATCATATGATGACGAAAATATTCACTCTATAGCGGATATGGGAAAGTATTGTAGTGAATATTCTGGCCATGAATGGATTTGAAGACTGTTGGTTTCACTTTTTTCCCCGGTGGAACGATGGGGTGTAGTGAATATTTTGGTAAAGCCCGTATAATGGTGTAAAATACAGAATTAAAAATGAGCCATTCGC
>JAUNEW010000073.1 GCA_030525365.1 Eubacteriales bacterium | reverse complement strand
TTATGGCGGAGGACATGGGACTCGAACCCACGGGGCTGTTACACCTTACTTGATTTCCAATCAAGCTCCTTAGCCGCTCGGTCAATCCTCCATATTATTCCGTCATTTCTGACGCCTGTATATATTAACACAGGAACATGGAAGATGCAAGACCTTTTTTGATAATTTTTTCTCCTATCCGATGAATCCCAGAGAGCTCAGCAGGATGATGATGACGAAAATCGGTGCAATATAACGAACCACCAGGCTGTACATTTTCTCCATACGGAACTTGGAGGACAGCTTTACCTCATCGGCGATACGCTTTACACCTACGCAACGGGTCACCAGCATGCACAGGGCGAAGGCTGCAATTGGCATCATTACCGAGTTGGTGGCGAAGTCAAAGAAGTCCAGAATCTGCATTCCGAAGATCTTGACGAAGCTCAGGGAGCTGTATCCCAGTGAACTCAGGGTTCCCAGTCCGAACATGATGAGGGTCACCGCCAAGGTGGATCTTCTTCTGCTCCATCCCAGCTCGTCCTGGAAGGTGGAGGTGCTGGTCTCCGCCAAGGAGATGGCACTGGTCAGGGCTGCAAAGAGCACCAACAGGAAGAAGATGAATCCGGCCCAGCGGCCCAAGCCCATGCTTGCGAACACCTTTGGAATGGTGATGAACATCAGGGATGGTCCTGCGTTCAGGGCGTTCGGGTCTCCACCGGAGAAAGCGAATACCGCCGGAATAATCATGAGGCCTGCCATGATAGCGATTCCACTGTCGAAGAGGATGACCTGTCCGGTGGCCTTCTCGATATCTACATCTTTCTTCATGTAGGAACCGTAAGTCACCAGAATACCCATGGCGATGGACAGGGAGTAGAAACTCTGTCCCAGCGCAGCCACTACCGACATCCAGGTGAAGTTCTTAAAGTCCGGAATGAGGAAGTACTTAATTCCCTCGATTGCTCCTGGGCGGGTCATGGAGTACACTGCCACAATCAGCGCCAGAAGCACAAGAAGTGGCATCATGATTTTGGAAATTCTCTCTACGCCATTCTCTACGCCGGCGAAGATAACTACCACCACCATCAGAGCGAAAATGATGAACCACAGCTCTGCGCTGGCATCGTCGCTGATGAATCCGGTGAAGAAGGAATCCTGTGCCGTAGCCTTCACGTTGCCTCGGGTGAATTCGTAGAGGTACTTCACCACCCATCCACCGATTACGCTATAGTACGGCATAATCAGCATCGGGATAATGGCATTGAGCCATCCACCGCAGCCTGCCAATTTGCTCTTGCTAAAAGCACGGAACGCACCTACCGGACTCTTCCGGGTCATTCTTCCCAGTGCGTTCTCCGACATCATCATGGTGTACCCGAAGGTTACCGCAATGATGAGATACATGAGGAGGAACACGCCGCCGCCGTGCTTTGCCGCCAGATACGGAAATCTCCAAATATTCCCCAGGCCTACCGCCGATCCTGCAGTAGCCAATACATAACCTAACTTTCCTGAGAAGTTCGCTCTCGTCTGCGACGTTACATTCGCACCGTCGTCAAAATAGGGCTCTTTCGCCTTAGCCATTCACCATTCTCCTTTCACCTTACAACCATTTCTTTTCTCTAACGATTTTAAATATCCATTCATTTAAAATAATCGGTTAGATTACTTTATACTTGTATGACAAAAAATGCAAGGTTTTTTAGAGAATTTCTTATAAAATTTTTTCATTTTGTCTTTTTTTTGCGCTTCTCCCCCCGAATCAGGTTGTAGAACAACATGAAGATTCCCCGAACCAATGCGAAGATGACAAAGAAGAAGAGGAAGCCCGCCATGCCGGCCACCACGTCATCCATCTCCATATTGCCGGTTCCGTAGAATCCCTGCCCGATTTCAATGGAGAAAGTCAGCACAATCATCACCGTAAAGGCATAGATAAAGGCAATCACCAGCGGATGGTTCTGCAGCAGCTTGAAGATGAAATACGCTCCCAGCACCACAATCATTCCGATGATTCCCATCACGATGAAGTGTAGCTTCTTATCGTTGTTGTAATATCCCCAGCCATCGTTCATGGCCATAATCTGGTCGTGGACCTGAGCGGTCCACATAACAATCCGATATATAAGGTCTGCCATCAATTCTTACCTCTCTACTCTCGCTATTCGTTAATTACTGTGATTCCGTCCTCAGTGATTACCGCATCCATGGTAATATCCTGCTTGGAAACCGCCACATTGGACAGAATCAGCTGCTCCGGACAAAGTGCCACCTTCCGGAAATTTGCGTGTTCCAGGTACCGGTCGTAATATCCGGCACCGTGGCCCAGCCGGTTGCCCCGCTTGTCGCAAGCCACACAAGGAATAATCGCCAGGTCAATTTCCTCCGGTAAAACCACTTTTCCATCTTCCCTCGGTTCCCGAATTCCATACTTTCCGATATGGAGGTCCTCTTCGCTTCGGTAGAGCTTCGCCTCCATCTGATTCTCCGGAAGACACAGGGGGATGCAGATGTTTTTACCGTCGGCAAGGGCTCTTTCGATGAATTCGTCCGTGATGACTTCTTTGCCGTAACTCATATAGGCGAAGATGGTCTTCGCCTCTTGGTACATGGAACTGGCCATCAGGTGTTCTGTGATGGCGTGGCTGGCTTCTTTGAGATAATCCATCTCCATGTTCTTTCGGATTTCCTTGCAGTTTCCGCGAAGGACGTCTTTGCGGGCGCGGATGCTCTGCTCCACCATCTTGTCCCCTCGGTTTCCAAATGCTTCAATTTTTCTCATGCCATTACCTCGTTTCTAATCACTGCGGTGCTGCCGCCGCTCTTTTCTTTCCGAACTTGTATCTGCCGTTCAATCCGAGTCTGCAGTTCCGACACGTGGGAAATGATTCCCACAATTCGTCCGCCTTCCTCGGCCAGGTTCTGCATGGCTTTCATGGCCAGCTCCAGAGTTTCTTCATCCAATGAACCAAACCCTTCGTCCACGAACATGGCATCCAGCTGGACACCTCCGGCGCTTTCCTGGATTTCATCGGAGAGGCCCAGAGCCAGAGAGAGGGAGGCCATGAAGGATTCTCCGCCGGACAAGGTGGACACACTTCGGGTGGTTCCATTGTAGTGATCCACTACGTCAATGTCCAGGCCGCTTTGCTGGTTCAGCTGGTACTCCTTTCGGCGCATTAAATCATACTGCCCCCCAGACATCACTCGGAATCTTAGATTGGCCCGGTACAGAATTCGGTCGAAAAGCTGTTGCTGGACGTAGGTCTCCAGCTGAATCCGCTGCTTTCCGGACAGGTTCCCGTTGGCGGTCTCCGCCAGGTTCTGAATCATGGTGTACTTCTTCTCAGCTTCATCCAGACTCTTTTCTAGCGTTCCTATTTTCTGAAGGACACTGTCATTGGTCTCCCGAATCAGATTGCAGTCCTTGATTCGCTTGCGGAGGATTTCCTGTTCCTCTCGTTTTTCTTTCTGTACCTCCCTTAGTTCCAGGATTTCTACCGTTTCATTCTCATCTGCTAGTTGGTTCTTCAGTTCTTGAATCACCCCTTCAGATTCGCTTATCCGGCGAAGGATGTTCTCCAGCGCTTCTCTGGAATCCTGCAGGTTCTTCCGAATCTGCTTCGCCTCTTTCTCCAATGCTTGGATTGCTTTAAGCGCTTCTTCTCTGTTCGCGTAGTTCAGCTGACTCTGCAGCTCCATTGCACGGCGAGTATCCCTCTCCACACTTTCCTGCTGGGATGCGTTGGCAAGTTCCAACTCATGAATCTGACTCTCCAGCTGGTTTTTCTCTTCCTCTGCCTTGGCAAGATTTTCATTCAGCAACTTCTTCTCGTCCGCCGCCGCAAGAGCATCTGCCAACGCTTCGGTGCAAGCTTCCCATTGGGTCTGTATATTTTCCTGTATTTCTTCCAGATTCTTCCGAATCTGGTCCGGTTCCCCTGTGAGATGCAGCACATCCACTTTCCGCTGCATCTGTTCCCGTCCAGACTCCATGCTGCCCTTCAAGGCCGCTGCCTGTTGTGCCGTCCGGTCCAGCTCTTCCTTTGCATCCTCCCAGATTTTCTGAGCCGCTTCCACCTGTTCCTTCGATGGTGCCTGGTCCAGCGTTTCCGCCGGCTTCGGATGGCTCAAAGATCCACACACGGGGCAGGGCCGGTTCTCCTCTAAGGTTTCAGCCAGAATCCCCGCCTGATTATCCAGAAATGCCTTCTGCATTCTCCGATAATTCTCCGAAGCTTCGCTTTCTTTCTGTCTAGCCTGCCTGTAAATGTCCGCCGCCTTCGCCCACTCCTTTTCTGCAGTATCAAAAGCCGTCAGCATATCCGAAAGCTCAGCGTAATCCGTTTTCTTCTTCTCCAGGTTCGCCTTCGTTTCTGTCAGTTGACTGGTGGCCTCTATCCGAGTCTCCAGTGACTGAATTTGCTCCTTTCCCTCTTGGAGAGTTTGATTTTTCTGCTCCTTCTGTTCCCTTAGGATTACAAGATTTCTGTTATTTTCATCAAGGCACCGCTTGGTTTTGGCTACGTTCTGAAGGATTTCCTGCAAAAGGTCGTACTCCGGCATCTGATTTCGCTCCACATGAATCTGCGCTTCCTTCGCTTCTGCCTGTGGAATCATTTTCTGTGCAAATTCGAGGCGTTCTTCTGCCTCCGCCTTTTCCTTCTGCTGGCGCTGCAACGCTTCTTCGGTCTGAAGGAGTTTCTTCTTCTGCCGTTCCAATTTCTCCGCCTGCTGAATACGCACCGCCAAAGATTCCAGCTCATCCGACAGAACATCCTGCCGCTTTTCTCTTTCTGCCAGCTCCTGATCCATCGCATCCCGGTAGTTCGCCACCGCTTCCAGATACTGCGAAGTGGTCATTCCCTCCGTGGATATGTTCTCCGGCAGGTAGGCTCTGTCCTGCTCAAATTTAATCTTTTGCTTTAATTCGTCATAGGCACTTCGCTGTAACCGGGCCTCATCCTTGAGGCGTTCCTCCAACTTCGCATATCTTCCCGTCCGGAAAATGCTGCTGAAAATCTTTCGCCGCTCCTCCGTCTTTGCCAGCAGAAGTTTCAGAAAATCCCCCTGGGCAATCATGGCAATCTGCATGAACTGATCTCGGTTCATGCCCAGAATCTCGTGAATCTTCCCATCCACCTCTTGGTTCTTGCTCAGAATGGTTCCGTCTGGGAGCTTCAATTCCACCGAAGCGGCCTCCTTCGTCATTCCTTCCCCTCGGAGTTTCGGCCGCTGATAGGCGGGATTCCGCTGAATCTCGTATTCTTTGTTCCGGCACTGGAAAAGAAGCTTCACCTCGGTGGGTTCTTCTGGTTCTGCATACCGAGACCGAAGCATCTCCCCGCTCCGTCGGTCGCTGCTGGCGGTACCGTACAAGGCGAAGACGATGGCATCAAAGATTGTGGTTTTACCGGCTCCCGTGTCTCCGGTAATCAGGTAGAGTCCGGATTCGCCCAGCTTTGTCATGTCAATGACCTGTCGTTTCGCGTAGGGGCCAAAGGCAGATATTTCTATTCGAATCGGTCTCATACTTCCTCCTCCCAGATTTCGCGAATCAAACGATTCAGGATTTCTTCCTGATCTTCATTCATTGGTTGTCCATTCTGCTGCTCATACAGGGTTTCGAAGATTTCCACTGGGCTCTTCTCCTCCTGGGTCTCCAGTTTCTCCACCTGTCTTTCGGACCGGGTCCGGGTGTTGTCGTAATCCAGCAGCATGATGTTGGGATAGTACTCCCGAAGCCGAGGCAGCGCCTCCACCACGTCATTTTCGTCGGTGAGAATCATGTGGTAATAGTCCTGCTTGGTTTCTTCCGACTCCATGCCAGCCTGCAGGATTTCCTGGAAAGTTCCTCGAAGTTCTATCATCTCACGGAGTGGCTGAAGGGAAATCTGATTCACCTGCA
>JAUNEW010000072.1:1705-5954 GCA_030525365.1 Eubacteriales bacterium | reverse complement strand
ATCCACTACAAATCTGCAGGCTCCGTCCTTCGGAATATCCTGCATCTAGAAGGTCTCAGCATGTATGTGTATCGTAAGGATGACAAGCGAAGAGTCTGGGGGAGCGAGACGGTAAGCACTCGCGTTATCTGGAGCAAATCATTACCAAATACTATCCACTGCACACTAATCACTAACCACTATCTACTAGCCACTGAAATTCTGCGAAATCACACATATTCCATGAAGGAGGAAATACGAATGGCTTATTTGATAGCAAAACGCACAGACACAGGTGGATGCTATGCGCTAGAAATGAAACACGGAAAAGAGTTGGCAGAATTTTCCCATGCGTTAAGCGAGAAGGTTTCCGGAAAAGGTATTGAAATCATGACCATCAGCCGGCCGGATGGATATAGGGAATACGCGCCGTATATTTTTACAGAAGACGAGAAGAAGTTTGAAGACAAAGTTCGAGAATGGACGGAGTTATAGCCATGGCAATCTACTTGACGGGCGATACACACGGCATGTTGGATATCGGAAGACTGACGGAGCGTTTTGAATTCGATGACAAATTATCAAAGCAGGATTATCTAATTATTCTCGGGGATGCGGGGATACTTTGGAATCAGGTCGACGATGAAGACGTGCATAGAATATTGGAAAACCTTCCGGTTACCACACTGTGGATTGATGGAAATCACGAGAACTTTGATTTGCTGGAGAAATATCCAGAGTCATACTGGAATGGCGGCAGGGTTCATCACATTTCCGAAAGCATTTTTCATTTATGCCGAGGACAGGTGTTTGAAATCGAGGGGCGTACCTTCTTTACCTTCGGAGGAGGGAACAGCATCGATAAATTCTGGAGGCAGCCAGGCGTTTCGTGGTGGCCGCAGGAGATGCCAACGAATTTCGAATATGAAGAGGGTATATCGAATCTGGGTAAGAATAACTGGCAGGTGGACTACGTGCTGACGCACACCTGCCCTGGGTCTGTGGCCCGCCAGCTGGTGACAAGTATGCACCCTGGAGAAGAACCGTTGCAGGAGTATCTGAATCATGTTGCAGAGAGGTTGGGGTACAAAGAATGGTTTTTCGGACACTGGCATGTGGATAAGAAGGTCGAAAAATACAGATGCTTGTATCGAGATATCATTAAATTAACGTAATGCTTATCATAATTTCCCGGTAAAAGAAATTTTCAATGAATCCTCCCGTTTCCCATCTGTACAGAAATAGGGTATAATGTAGCCTATAAGATAGAAAAACGAGATGGATAGAAGGGAGGATGCGATAGTGGAACTTGGGAAAATCACAGGAACTTTGATGCTGGAAGACCGAGTGATTGCAAGGGTTCAGGATGGAATCATCACGGATTCCCGAGAAGAATTGCTTCCTCTATATCTGAAGCGGACGGGGGATGTGGAGGGATGGCTGGCTTCCCGGGCCATCGATTCTCATCGCCGGAATTCACGTCTTCTAAAGCGTGCACTTCGTCTTCGAACAGCAGATGACGCGGCAATTGCTTTGGCGGTGAACGGAGCCACCATTACGGATCGATACTGGTTTCAGCGGCAGGGGGAGAGCTTAAGTTATGATGAGATTCGCTTCAAGGAAAACTACTTCTCGGAGTTAGCACTTCGGGGAGATCCCGATAGTTTTTCGAATCGGCCTTCCAGGACGCCGGAGCTGACGAATACCGGAAGCTTTGAGAAGTGCTGGAAACTATTGAATGAAGAATGGTGGATGTACAAGAACGGAAATGAGAGAGAGTATTTCTCAGAGCTGTTCATCTGCAAATTGGAAGAAAAACTGGGCTTTTCGGCGGCACATTACGAGATGGATGGAGAATACATACGAACTCGGGATTTCACGAAGGGTGGTGCGGTGACCTTTGAACCCATGTCTTCTTTGACGGGGGAAGATGATGATTATTCGACATGTTTTCACCAGCTACGGGAAATATCCTCGGATATTGCGAGTCAGTATCTGCAGCTAATTTGGATGGATTCCATCTGTTTCAACATGGACCGGCATACGGGGAACTTTGGACTTCTTCGAGATGTGGAAACGGGCGAAATTCTTTCGTTAGCACCGAACTACGATAATAATATCGCATTAATTTCCAACGGTTATCCTTCGGATGTGACCAGGGTTCATGATGGTTTGATTGGATTTCTGGAAGACTTCTTAGTGAATTGCGAAGAGGCAAAAGAAATGATTCGGATGATGCACTTCCCAGCAATTACCGAGGAAATCATCGAAAAGTGCATTGCGGAAATTCCGGAAAGCATACGGAAACAGGTCGATGTGGAATATGTTAAGAATTTCGTCTTGAACGGACAGAAACGTATAATTGAGATGATATAGTAAAAGAAGGTGTATCGCATTGCTTCAGAATGCGGTACACCTTCTTATGTTTTTCTACTATTCACTGACCACTGCCTACTGACCACTAGCCACTAATTAGTTCTTCAGACTCTGCAGCGGAGCTGGGATGCGGCCGCCGCGGTGAATCATCTTGGCAGGAGATGGGCTCTTCAGATCCATTACCGGGCCGTAGCCCAGAAGCCCGCCGAAGTTCAGTTCTTCGCCGCTCTTCAGACCAATGGCTGGAATGACGCGGACTGCGGTGGTCTTGGTGTTCACCATTCCGATGGCTGCCTCATCCGCGATAATGGCGGAGATGGTCTCCGGAGTCGTGTCCCCTGGAATAACAATCATGTCCAATCCCACGGAGCATACTGCGGTCATGGCTTCCAGTTTCTCTAGCACCAGGTTGCCTTCTCTGGCAGCGGCAATCATGCCTTCGTCCTCGCTGACTGGAATGAATGCGCCGGACAGTCCGCCAACGCTGGAGGATGCCATGACGCCACCCTTCTTGACCGCATCGTTCAGCATGGCTAGAGCCGCTGTAGTGCCGTGGGTTCCGCACTGCTCCAGTCCGATTTCTTCCAGAATGCGGGCTACGGAATCACCGATGGCTGGAGTTGGTGCCAGGGACAGATCAACGATTCCGAATGGAACGCCCAGCATGGAGGCTGCTTCCGATCCCACCAGCTGTCCCACACGGGTAATCTTGAATGCGGTTTTCTTGATGGTTTCTGCCACTTCATTCAGCGGTGCGTCGTCTGGAAGATCGTGAAGCACGGAGCGAACCACGCCCGGACCGGATACACCTACGCTGAGAACGGTATCCGCTTCGCCCACACCGTGGAAAGCACCGGCCATGAACGGATTGTCCTCTACCGCGTTGCAGAATACCACCAGCTTGGCTGCGCCCATGCACTGGTTATCTTTGGTAAGAAGTGCCGCCTTCTGCACTTGATGTCCCATCAGCGCCACTGCGTCCATGTTGATGCCGGCTTTGGTGGATCCGATATTCACCGAGGAGCAGACCAGTTCGGTTTCTGCAAGAGCCTGTGGAATGGATTCAATCAGCTCCCGGTCCCCTGCGCTGAAACCCTTCTGAACCAAAGCGGAGTAGCCGCCGATGAAATCGATTCCGATGGTGTGGGCCGCCTTGTCCAGCACCTTCGCGTACTTCACCGGGTCACCACCGGAAATTCCTGTCAGCATGGCAATCGGTGTCACCGACACCCGTTTGTTGACAATGGGAATACCGTATTTCTTGGAAATGGTCTCCCCGGTTTTCACCAGATTCTCCGCTTTGCGGCAGATTTTCTCGTAAATCTTCTCGCAAGAACGGTCAATATCGCTATCCGCGCAGTCCAACAGGGAAATTCCCATGGTGGTGGTGCGGACATCCAGATTCTTGTCTCGAATCATGGAGATGGTTTCCATGATTTCGTCCATATTATTGTACATTAACGATCAGACTCCTTTCCAGTTAGATTCGGTGCATGGAATTGAAGATATTCTCGTGCATTACGTGAACGTCCATGGTTTCCAGCTTCTTCTGGATGGCGGTCTGAAGTTCGTCGATGGAACAATTCATGTTGTCAATCGAAATCACCATCATCATAGTGAAGAAATCCTGTTTTACCGACTGGGTCATTTCAATGACACTGGCATTGGCCTCGGCACAGCAGGTGGCCGCCTTCGCCAGAATCCCCACATCATCTCGTCCTGTTACGGTCAGAACCGCTTTTTCTTTACTCATTATATTATTCCTCCTTTATGGATACCCAGAACCTTCCATCCGGCAAAGAGTCATCTCTTCGAAACCGGAACCGGATTCCCGGGTAGTGCGTGGCGAAATACGTCTTATTCTCCGAGCCGTTTCCCACCATATTAGAATACC
>JAUNEW010000072.1:0-1605 GCA_030525365.1 Eubacteriales bacterium | reverse complement strand
TGCGTGGCGAAATACGTCTTATTCTCCGAGCCGTTTCCCACCATATTAGAATACCATTTTCCGTTAGAAAAAACATCCACTTTTGAACGAATTCCGGTAAAAGCATCTTCCTTCCCGCCCAGACTTCCGGGGGAATCCCCCTGTAGGCACTTCTGAAGCTTTTCTTCTATTCGATCCCGGGCGATGGAACTTTCCACCAACTGCCGGAAAGCCGGGTGATAGGTGCCGCCGTTGATGGCGCCGCCGTCCCCAATCAGGTCCGAGCTCTTCAGTCCCACCCGTAGGATGGTGATGTCCGCGTCATCCAGAATCCGGTACATGGCCTTCGTCCGCTCCACCGCCTCATCTCGGCTGAGGGGAATGTAATTGCCTCGCTTGTATTCTTCCAGAAGATCTGTTTCGTCCAGTACAATGGTGGGGTAAAGCCGTGCTAGCTGGGGCTTTAGCCGGACGGTTTCTTCCGCGGAGAAAATGCTTTTAGCCAAAGTATCGCCGGGAAGGCCCACCATCAGCTGAATTCCCAGTCGAAAGCCGTAGGATTGAATGAGTTCCACCGCCTCGTAGACTTGGGCGGCGGTGTGCCCTCGGCGGCTCCGGCGGAGCACCTCGTCGTCGAAGGACTGCACTCCCAGTTCAATAGTGTCCACGGTGTAGTCTCGGAGGTTGTCCAGAATCTCCGGGGTGATGTAGTCCGGCCGAGTGGACAGGTGGATGTCTTCAATCCGACCGGCGTCCTTGTATTCTTTGGCCACCGCCAGGTATGCCCTCTGCTGCTCCAGGGGAATTCCGGTAAAACTACCTCCGTAGAAAGCCACTTCCACCTCCGGCACATTCTCCAGGGTGGTGAGCCAGGTGTCGATGATGTTCCGAACATGGTCTGGGGTGACGGCTTCGGTGCGGGCGGTGATTTTCCGCTGATTACAGAAGATACAGTCGTTGGGGCAGCCCATGTGGGGGATGAACACCGGAATGATGGCGTGCTTCTTGCTTCGGCGGGCAGGTTTCTTCTTATTTATATTATCCAAGTTTATGCTATCCAAGGGTCAGCTCTCCCCGCAGGTCCGACTCAATCCAGTCCCGAACCTCGCTGGCGGTAAAGCCCTTGCTGAATAAATACTGTAGCTTCGTCACCGTGGCTTCCGTAGTCATGTTGTAGCCGCTGGCAGCGCCGGCTCGAGCTAGTTCCGAGCTGGTTTCGTAGGTGCCAAGCCGTACGGTACCCTGCATGCACTGGGTGCAGACCACTACTGCGGTGTCGTTCTCGATGGCTTTGCTGATGAGAGGTGGAAGCTCTGCGTCGTAGTTCGGGATATTGCCGGTGCCAAAAGTTTCCAGCACCAATCCTTTCAACTCTTTGTTCACAATCGGAGCGAACAAATCGAAGTGGATTCCCGGGAACAGCTTGATGACACCGATAGAAGTGGGCTTCATCTCGGTGACCCGGAAAGGCTCCTTCGGTTCAGGCAGGAAGCGGTTCGGGTAGTATTCAATGGAAATTCCTGCCTTGGCCAGCACCGGGTAATTCGGAGAGGAGAAGGCAATCAGTCCGTCGGCAGAGGTTTTCACCGCCCGGTTTCCACGGAGCAGGTGGTTTCCGAAGTACAG
>JAUNEW010000071.1 GCA_030525365.1 Eubacteriales bacterium | reverse complement strand
AGTACAGCGATACGTAACAGCAATGAAGCACTGCGAGTCATTCGCAGTGCTTTTTTATATGCATCAGAAATGATGGTTTACGTTATGTGCATTTGAAGTTTACGAAGGCGTTTTACGGAGAGGGTGCGGTGGTTGAAGTTCGCCCTGCCATGTGATATAGTTTCAAGCGTACAATTCATCGAAGAGATAATGAAAGTGATTTTGACATGGATATGAATCAAAGAAAGAAAACACCATTTCAGCGATTAACAGGCAATGTATATTTTCGCTTAGGCCTAATGGCTTTTGTGGTATATCTCCTAATCTACTATTGGAGCAAAGTGGAGAACATCATTGTGATGTTCGGGAATGCCCTTGCTCCTCTTGTGGTGGGAGGAATTATCGCCTATGCGGTGAATATCCTGCTTACTTTTATTGAGAAACAGTACAGCCACATCTTTAAGTCTGGACGGATGGCGGCGGCGCGTAGGCCGGTATGCATTGTATTGTCTTATCTGTTATTGATTCTGATTATCGGTGTGGTCATCGGTATTGTAGTTCCACAGTTGACCAGCTGTATTTCACTGCTCATATCCCAGAGTGGGGCTGCGGTGGATCAGGTGGTACACCTGCTTCAATCGGTTCCATCTCTGGCCAAGTACGGAACCATGTTGGAACAGAATATGAACGGAATCCATTTGAATGGAGAACTGGTGCAGAAGGCACTCCATATCCTGCAGAGCGGGAATACCGGTTGGATTAGCAATGTTACCGTTGTGCTTCACAAGGTAACAGGAGCGGCCGCTTCGCTGTTCATCGGACTGTTCTTTTCTTTCTACCTGCTTAGTGGTAAGGAGAAATTGGCTCGTCAGAGTCGAAGGGTGATTCAAATCTACTGTCCTTCGGTAGAGAAGAAGTTAATCGAAATCTTACGGGTATTCAATCAGAGCTTCCGGAGCTTTATTGTGGGACAGGTGAAGGATGCCTGCGTGCTTGGAATAATGTGCTTTGTGGCCATGATGATATTCCGCATGCCGTACGCAGGAATGATTGCAGTAATTATTGCAGTAACCGCATTGGTTCCAATCGTGGGGGCAATCATTGGTGCCAGTGTGGGATTCATCTTGATTCTCTCCACCTCAGTAACCAAAGCGGTGATTTTCCTGATTCTGTTCTTGGTGGTACAGCAAATCGACAACAACGTGACCTACCCGCGAATCGTAGGTGGATCCATTGGACTACCGGGAATCTGGGTGCTTGCGGCGGTTACCATCGGTGGCAGTGCCTTTGGTGTACTGGGAATGCTGTTCTTCATTCCCCTGTTCTCCGCAATTTACAAGCTTCTTCAGACGGATATGAGACGTCGGGAGAAACGAAAAGAAGATGCCGACATGGAAATTGTGTGATGTTTTATCCCAGTTTCTGAATGGGAAAATAGTTTGTGGTATAATACACGTGTATGTCTTAACGAGGAGGTACCATGATAGTATTTAACAAAGTAAGCAAGAATTACGGGGAGAACGTGGGTCTGGCCGACGCTACCGTACATATAGAACGGGGGGACTTTGTCTTTCTGGTGGGTCCCAGCGGAGCCGGTAAAACTACTTTTATCCGTCTCATATTAAAGGAAATCGAAGCGGATAGCGGAACCATTCTGGTGGACGGGGAAGACATTACCCGAATGACACATCGGCAGATTCCGCAGCTTCGGCAGAAAATTGGAATGGTTTTCCAAGACTTTCGTCTGCTTGAAAAGAAGACCGTATATGAGAATGTGGCTTTCGCCATGGAAGTTCGGCACTGTAAGAAGCGAGTAATCCGTAAGGAGGTTCCTTTTGCCTTGGACTTGGTGGGAATCGCCGATAAGGCCAACCGTTATCCAAGTGAGCTTTCTGCAGGTGAGCAACAGAGAGTGGGAATTGCTCGGGCGATTGTGAACAATCCAAGACTCTTAATCGCGGATGAACCTACAGGAAATCTGGATCCGGTGACGGCTATGGAAATCATGCAGCTGCTGGAGAAGATTAATGTGCGAGGAACTACTGTGCTGATGGTTACCCATGCGAAAGACATTGTGGATCAGATGAACAAGCGGGTGGTGGCCATTGAGAACGGAAGAATTGTCCGAGACGAACAGGGTGCATACGGAGTCGCCCCACAACACCTGTACGAAATAAGCGCAAAGGAGGATGAAGCTCCATATGTTTTCTAGAATTGGATATACTATTAAGCAGGCTTTTTCCCAGGTGTTCCGAAATAAGGGAATGAGCTTCACGGCAACGCTGGCGATTACCGCCATGATGTTGATTCTGGGATTGTTCTTCGCCACTTTCGTGAACGTGGATTTGTTCGCAGAGGTGATTCAACAGGACTATAACGTAATTGAAGTATACATGGACGACAAGAACGACGATGCGAAGAATGAGACCATTGGACAGGAGCTTCGGAACATCAGCGGTGTTACCAATGTGGAATACCGTTCGAAAGATGACGCCATGAAGATTATGAAAGAACGTTGGGGAGATAATGCTTATCTGCTGGATAATCTGCAGAAGAATCCGCTTCCGAACTCCTATCTGGTATATGTGAAGGACAAGAGCACAGCGGATCAAGTATCTAAGGTGGCACCGACCATCAAAGGGGTAAGTGACATCAAGTATTACCAGGATACCGTGGCGAAACTTTCTAAGATTACTCGGGCAGTGAAATATGGATCCATCATCATGATGGCATTCCTGGTAGTGGTATCCATCATATTGGTGGCCAATACCATCAAATTGACGGTGTTCAATCGAGCAAAAGAAATCGGAATTATGAAATATTTGGGCGCCACCGATTGGTTTGTCCGAGCTCCCTTCGTTTTGGAAGGTGTGATTCTGGGAACTTTGTCCGCCGGTGTTGCCACCGGCCTTTTGGGATTCCTGTACACGAAGTTCGTGAATGGAATCGGTCCGGATATCATGAGAATATTGTCTGTTCCAGTTATTTCGGCCAACTATCTCTTGCCGAATCTTCTAATCATATTCCTGGCACTAGGGGTTGGAATCGGAACTTGCGGAAGCATCATTTCAATCCGGAAATTCCTGGACCGTTAGATAGGAGTAGCAATGAGAGGAAATAGGATTAAAGTAATCAGTTTCGTCATGTGCGTTGTAATGGTACTGACTTCAGGTTTGTCTGTATATGCCAGCAAGGCTTCGGAAGCGAAGAAAGAAGCCAAGGCAAAACAGGAACAATCGGAGGCGACCTCCAAGAAAGCCGATGAGGCTGGGGAGAAGGCGGATGCAGCAGAGGACAAATTAAAGGAAGCTGTTGCCGCACTGACCGAGAAGCAGGCGCAGATTGATGAAGCGGAGAAGAAGCTGGCAAAAACCAAAAAGGCACTGGCCAAGAAGCAAGCTCAGGTGAAGAAACAGGAGGAATCTCTGAATTCCAGATTGGTGGCCATGTACAAGACCGGAACGGTGGGATATGTGGACGTAATCTTGAATTCTAGCAGCATTGATGAACTTATCACCAACCTTTCCATGGTTCAGAAACTTCTCAGCAGTGACCAGAATCTTCTGAAGAAACTTCGGAAAGAATACGAGAAGATTAACAAGCTGAAGAAACAACAGGAAGCGGAAGAAGCACAGCTGCAGAAGGAGAAGGAAGAGCTGAAGGCACTGGAGGCGAAATACAAGGATCAGGCCAGTGCGTATCGCAAGCAGCAGGAAAGCCTCCAGTCTGAGGCGGATGCATTAGCTGCAGAGGCCAGAAAGAAACAGGCAGAGGCAGAACGCCTTCTGAGAAAACACAAGACACCGAGCAATTCGGGTGGTTATGTATGGCCATGTGATGGTCCACTGACATCTTATTACGGATGGAGAATCCATCCAATCTTTGGAACCAAAACTTACCACAGCGGATACGATATTGCTGCCTCTAGCGGAACACCGGTATACGCAGCGGGTAGCGGTGTGGTCACCATGGCCTCTACCTACGGTGGTTACGGAAACTGCTTGCAGATATACATTGGAAACGGGTACACAACGCTGTACGGACATCTGTCCGGATTTGCGGTATCCAAAGGCGCTTATGTCAAAAAGGGACAGGTGGTAGCCTATGTAGGCAGCACCGGCTGGTCCACCGGACCTCACCTGCACTACAGCTTACTGAAGAACGGAAGTTTCGTGGATCCAAAGAGTATCTACTAGAAGGTATCGCTAAATATATATAATGGAGAATGAATGAATCTCAATCAGGAAATTATAAGAGAAATTCTCGCAAAGAGAGGCATTGAGAGCGAAGAAGAACGGAAGGAATACTTCGCAGTGCGTCCCCAGCGAACTTACGATCCCTATTTGCTGACCAATATGGAGGCGGTTGTGGACCGAATTCTGGAAGCAATCGACGGGGGGAAGCGCATTGTAATATATGGAGACTACGATGCCGATGGCGTGACATCCACGGTGGTGATGCTTAAGGTTCTTCGCTGTCTGACGGACAACGTAACCTATTACATTCCATCGCGATTGGAAGAAGGTTATGGACTGCACAATGAGTCCATCGACCGAATTCGAGAAGTGGGAGGCGAGTTCATCATAACGGTGGACTGCGGCTCTTCTTCTCTAGCGGAAATTGAATACGCGCGAAGTCTCGGCATCGACATTGTGGTGACAGATCACCACAATATGAAGGATGATCCGGTAAAAGAATTAATCATCAACCCGAAGGCACCGGGGGATACCTATCCCTTCAAGGGCCTTGCCGGCGTAGGAGTGGCTTATAAGTTGTGTCTGGCCATCAGCCGAAAAAGGGAGATTCCGAGGCTGGTATTGTCTGAGGTGTTGGAGTTTGTTGCCATCGGAACCGTAGCGGATATTATGCCCCTTTTGGATGAGAACCGATCTTTCGTTAAATACGGCCTTATGTGGATGAACCGAGGCTGCCAGAATCCGGGCCTTCGTCGCCTTATTGAACTTTCTGGCCTGGATTGCAGGAACCTTACCTCCACGAATATTTCCTTCGGCATTGCACCGAGAATCAATGCCGCTGGAAGGGTTTCCGACGCGGATCTTGGGGTGAAGCTGTTCATGGCGGAGTCACCGGAGAAAATTGAAAAGTATTGCAACGATATGATTGAGCGAAATAACTTGCGGAAGAAATGGCAGGAAGAAGCATATCAACAGTGTATTGTAAAAGCGAGAAATGAATACCGAAAGGGAGATTTTCTTCTGGTGGAAGCCGAGAATGTGCACGAAGGAATTCTGGGAATTGTTGCAGGAAAGATCAAAGAGGAGTCGAAGCGTCCCACCGTCATTGTGACGAAGAATGGCGATGAATATAAGGGAACCGGAAGATCTGTAGAAAAGGTGGATATCTACGAAATGTTGAACCGGTACCGAGATTGTTTTATCCACTTCGGCGGTCACAGGGCGGCCTGTGGATTTACGATTGCACCGGAGAAACTATCGGAGCTGAGAACAAATCTGAATAAAGACCTTGCAGAAATGCGGAGCGAGGACCCAGATTTGTTCGAGAAGGAAATTACTTATGATTTAGACTTGGAACCGGAGGAATTTACGCTGGAGCTGGCAGAAGAGCTGAGATCTTTCGAACCCTGTGGGAAGGATAACGAACCCCCGAAATTCCGGATTACCTTCGTGGTTCCGGAGAATTGGCGATTCCTCAAAGACGATCAACGTTATGCGAAGTTCCAGATTGGAGATCTGGACTGCATCCTCTTCCATGATGCAAAGAAATATTACGATGTGATTCAGAACAGTGAATTCGTAGATGTCTATGGAACCATGGAAATCAATACGTGGAGAGATCAGAGCCGTGTGCAGCTTCAGGTATCAGAGATAACACCGGGAATGTAGTTTCGCCAGGAAGGACATGTGATGAAAAAAATTTTACCGTTCCTGGCGGGGATGATGGTTTCTGCCTTTGGAATTTTAATAATAATTTGTGGATTCAAGGGAGGCAGAATTATATCTTCTTCGAAGTATGACTACTATCAGAATCTGGATAAATCTTTTGGAAAGTATTATTCCATGGAAGAATCCATTCAGAAAGACGCATTGTATTCGGTAGATGAAAAGAAGAAGGATGAATACCT
>JAUNEW010000070.1 GCA_030525365.1 Eubacteriales bacterium | reverse complement strand
AGCCATCTATCGTCAGAGACCTACGACTACATCGATTGGCATTGGC
Source organism: Eubacteriales bacterium (assembly GCA_030525365.1). Classification (GTDB taxonomy): domain Bacteria; phylum Bacillota; class Clostridia; order Peptostreptococcales; family Anaerovoracaceae; genus Mogibacterium_A. Next base: position 6,282 of record JAUNEW010000070.1, on the reverse strand, counting down.
ATCTGGAGTTCCAGCTCTGTTTGACCCAGGAAGGAACTGTGCTCTGGGATGTGGGCGAAGAGGAATTCATCGTTCCGGAGGGAGAAGGAATATTCATCAACACACAACGTGTGCATATGGCAAGCGCTTTTCAATGCGAAAAGGCGACATTTTTCTGTGTGGATTTTCTGCCGGATTTTCTCTCGCCGGAAAGAAAAGGAAAGCTATATGAAGAGCATGTTCGTCCAGTGATGAACAACGTCAGTTTACAAGGCCTGCAAATTGACACGACTCTGGGAAAGGGAAAAGAAATCTTGAAAAACCTGGAAGAGATGGCATTGCAATTTGAAAATGTTCAAGATGGAAAGGGAAGAGAATTTATCCTGGCGGGTGAGGTGCTTCAGATATGGTTTCTCCTTCGGCAGGAGTTACCAACCAATTCGGAAAGTGGCGACGGGGAGCCGGACGAGCGATTCCGCCATCTCCTCATGTACATGCAGAATCATTACTCGGAAGGAATTACTTTAGATGCGTTGGCAACCCATGTTGGGCTGAGTCGAAGTGAATGCTGTCGGTATTTCAAGAAGCGAACCGGACGAACATTGATGGACTATCTGACGCAGTATCGGCTCCACAAGAGCATGGAGGAACTGCGTCAGAGCGATAAATCCATTTCGCGAATTGCTCAGGACTGCGGGTTCCAAAGTCAGAGTTATTACACGAAGCGTTTCCGAGAGCTAACAGGAGTGACTCCCAGACAGTTCAGAAAACGAATAGCGAAAAATTCCTAGGACTGTCGTAGTTCCTTGTACGTCCTTCGAATGAAGAATGAGGCGATAAGGAACGTCAGAAGATCCGCTGCCGGGAAGGACCAGAGCAGTCCGTTCAGACCCATGAAAATCGGCATGATGATTGGAAGAAATACGCCGAAGATGATTTCACGAGTCAAGGATACCAGAGTGGATGCCACTGCTTTTCCCATGGCCTGCAGGAAGATGAAGGTCCCCTTGTTGACCGTTGCCAGAATCATCAGGCAGAGATAAGTCCGGAAACACTTGATGGCGAATTCCGTATAGTAGACGCTTTCATTGGCAGCACCAAATAGATTCGCAATCTGTAGCGGAAAACATTCCACGATGATGGTGGCGATGCCGCCGACCACTGCTTCCGCAATTAGCAGGTAGGTGAACAGGGTTTTAGCGCGGTCATACCGCCGCGCGCCGATGTTATAGCCCACGACTGGAATGCATCCGGCGGCCATGCCCACGGCAACGGAAATGGCAATCTGGAAGAATTTCATGACAATACCCAGAACCGCCAGCGGAATCTGTGCGTACTCCTGCTGCCCGAACACCGGGTCCATGGCCCCATATTTCATACAGGTGTTCTGTACGGCAGCCATGGAGATTACCAGGGAAATCTGGGACAGGAAACTGGTCAACCCAAGCGTCAGAAATTTCTGAATCAACTTTCTATGGAGATGGAAACTGCTTTTCTCTAGCTTTACGGCTTTCATTCGGAATAGATAGATTAGAGAAAGCAGTGCCGTGAGAATCTGTCCCGCCACGGTAGCCACTGCGGCACCCATCATTCCCCATTTCATAATGAAGATGAAAATCGGATCCAGCACAATGTTGGCAAAGGCACCGGAAAGTGTGGAAACCATGGCATATTTCGGACTTCCGTCGCTTCGGATAATCGGATTCATGGCCTGCCCAAACATATAGAATGGGATACCCAGTGTAATGTAGTAAAAGTATTCTTTCGCCAGTCTATAAGTGTCCGGATTCACCTTTCCGCCGAAGAGAGTTAGGATGGGGTCGCTGCAAAGAAGATAGAGCGCCGTGATGAGAATGCTGCAGATGATGCAGAGAACCACGGCGTTTCCCACGCTGCGATGTGCGTTGTCTTTCCGATTCTTTCCTAGAGAGATGCTGACGAAAGCACAGCAGCCATCGCCAATCATGACCGCGATGGCCAGCGCCACTACGGTAAGGGGAAACACAACGGTGTTGGCCGCGTTACCATAGGATCCCAGATAGCTGGCATTTGCGATAAAAATCTGATCCACAATGTTGTACAATGCCCCCACAATCAGGGAAATTACACAGGGGACAGAGTATTTTCGCATGAGTTTCCCAATCTTTTCAGTCTCCAGAAAAGCGTTCGATTTCTGTTCCATATAAATATGCCTCCTTATTTCGGACACAAAAAAGCACACACCTTTCGTATGTGCAAAAAAATAAATACAAAAGGTCCTGTAATCCGTATCGTATCAGATAGCGAAAGCCCTCTTGTATCGTGTCTATTGATTAAATTCTACCTGTGTAGTATATCCCTTAAATTTCGAAAAAGTCAAGAATAATTCGGAAATTGCGGTTCGTACCGCGTTTTCTTTTACCCTTTCCAGGTAAAAATATCCCCGGGCTCCATGACGAGACCGGGGATAAAACAACGTATATCAATTATATTCGTAAGCTGTATTACAGAACGCGAACCTTGATTACGCCGTCTGCAGTGATGCCTGCCAGGCACTTTCCGCATACGGAATCCTTCACCAGAGCCAGTGCGTAGCCATACTCGGTACGGCTCTTGCCGATTTCAAGCTTAACCACGTTCTCTGCACCGGCAGCATCTTCCAGCAGAGCCTTCACGTCAACGTCGCCCTTGTACAGGATGCCAACTCTCTTAGTGCCTTCCTCGGCCTCTACAGATACTGGTGGGAAGTTCACGGAGTTACGGATATTTCCATTCTCGATGTAATCCATCAGTTCATCCACAGCCATGGACGCACAATTGTCTTCGGCTTCCTTGGTGGATGCGCCCAGGTGCGGTGTGGACACGATGCCCGGCTTGTTGATCAGATTCTCATCTGCCAGGTCGGTCATGTACTTGCGAATCTTGCCGGATTCCAGAGCGGCAATGATATCCTCTTCGACAACCAGGTCCGGTCTTGCGTAGTTCAGGATGATAGCGCCGTCCTTCATGTTGGCAATCAGGTCTTTATTAATCATTCCCTTGGTTGCTGGCAGGGACGGAACGTGAATGGATACATAATCACATACTTTTACCATCTCAGAAACGTCGTCGTACATTTCGCATGGAGCGGTCAGCAGCGGATGAACCACTACGGAGTTGCCGACGATGTTCATGCCCAGTGCGTGAGCGGCATTGGCAACCTTTGCGCCGATGGCACCCAGTCCGATGATTCCCAGCGTCTTGCCTTCGATTTCGGTTCCGGCGAACTGCTTCTTGCCCTTCTCTACCTGACCAGCAACGTCGCCTTCCAGGGAGTTGGCCCAGCTGATTCCTTCGTACATGTTTCTGGAACCCATGATCAGACCAGCGATTACCAGTTCCTTAACGGCGTTCGCATTCGCACCTGGAGTGTTGAATACGACGATTCCTTCATCTGCACAACGATCCAGCGGAATGTTGTTCACGCCAGCACCGGCTCTGCCGATTGCCAGCAGATTATCCGAGAAATTCATGTCATGCATCTTGTAGCTTCTTACGACAATACCATTAGCCTCGTTGATGTCTTCTGTCAGAGCGTACTGGTCGGTGAGACGATCCAGACCTACTTTAGAAATGTTGTTCAGAGTACCGATTGAGTACTTTGCCATTTTGTTACCTCCTGTAATAACAGCAATAAATTGCGTTCTATAGATGAAACACAGTTTCACCCAGGATTAGTATATCATTATTAAACTTTACTTTCAATTATGAAAGAGTTATAATTTCTATACGTAAATCTATAATTATGTTTTTGGAGGTAAATACCAATGGGCAAACGTGCAATTAACTTTTCGGCAGGTCCTTCCACACTTCCAGAAGAAGTTCTGAAGAAGGCTGCTGCTGAAATGCTCGATTATGAAGGTACTGGCGAATCCGTAATGGAGATGAGCCATAGATCCGCTGAGTTCGGCAAGATTATTGAGGATGCTGAGCAGAATCTGAGAGATCTGATGAACATTCCGGATGACTACTATGTACTGTTCCTGCAGGGCGGTGGTACACTGCAGTTCTCCATGGTTCCAATCAACCTGTTGACTGGTTCCAAGAAGGCAGACTACATCATCACCGGTAACTGGGCAAAGAAGGCTTACGAAGAAGCACAGAAGTTCGGTGACATTCGTGCACTGGCAAGTTCGGAAGACAAGACCTATTCTTACATTCCGAAGTTCAACAAGGAAGACATTCGTGAGGATGTAGACTACGTATACGTATGCTACAACAACACTATCTACGGAACACACTACAACGAAGTTCCGGATGTTGGCGATCATCTGCTGGTTGCAGATATGTCCTCCTGCATTCTGTCTGAGGAAATTGACGTTACGAAGTTCGGTCTGATTTATGCAGGCGCACAGAAGAACGTAGCACCGGCTGGCGTAACCATCGTTATCGTTCGTAAGGACCTGGTAGGTCACGCCCCGGCAAATACACCGATTTATCTGGACTATGCAATTCATGCAAAGAAGGGTTCCATGTACAACACTCCGCCATGCTATCCAATCTACATGGCTGGCGAGGTATTCAAGTATCTGAAGAGCATCGGCGGCGTGAAGGAAATGCACGAGAGAGATGTCAGAAAGGCTGGAAAGCTGTACGATTACCTGGACAACAGCAAGATGTTCAAGCCAACTGTTGCGAAGGAAGACCGTTCCCTGATGAACGTATGCTTCGTTACCGGAGATCCGGATCTGGACAAGAAGTTCATTGCAGGCGCAAGAGAACGCGGCATGATCAATCTGGCTGGACACAGATCCACAGGCGGCATGAGAGCCAGCATCTACAATGCAATGCCAGAAGCTGGCGTAGATGCGCTGATTGAATACATGAAAGAATTCGAAAATGAGAACAAATAAGCGGAATGCTTGGAATTTTCAATCGAACAATATTGTAACGAGAGTAGTGGTGGTCATTTTGTCAATGCTGATGGTATTGACGGGGGTGACCACCCTCTTTATACCGGAAACTTATGCGGAGTCCGAACCGACGGTTCAGACGGACTCCGCCCTTGTGGTGTCTGCATCTACCGGAGAGGTGGTCTATAGTTTGCACAGCGACCGAAAACTTCCCATGGGTGGCTTGGCCAAAATCATGGCAGCCATGGTGGTCATCGGCCGAATGCACGATAGTTCGGAATTCCGAAATCGGATTACCATAACGGCCGACGTGGCCTCCAAGGGATCTCTTTTTAAGAAGGGGGAAAAGGTATCGGTGCGGGATTTGATGGCCGCCATGCTGATGGAGAATTCCGATGAAGCAGCGGTGGCGTTGGCGGTATACTCTGCGGATACGGTTTCCAGCTTCGTAGATGCCATGAATGCCAAGGCCCAGGAGCTAGACCTGGAGGGAACCCACTACACTACGGTATCCGGAAAGTACGATACCCTCCAGTACACCACGGTTCCGGATACGGCTACGCTAATTCAGAAAGCCCTTCGCTACCGAACGATTTCGAAGTATTTAAATGAAGAAAGTCGGCAGATTACCGTGGAGGGTTCGAAAACCGGAAATGTCACACTGGAGCGAAAGGCGTCCTTCCGTTACTCCGGACTGGAGACAACCTATGCTGTGAACACTGGCACGGCCTCTGGACACAAGAACTCCTTTGCCCTAGCGGACCGAGATGGAATGAAGCTGTTGGTAATCCTCTTCGGGACGAAGGACAAGAAATTGGATTCGGACCAGAAGCAACTTCTGGATTACGGCTATCAGCATGTGACCCGCCATGTAATCGTCAAAGCAGACAAGCAAGTGGGTAAAATCAAAGTTCGTCACGGCGATGTAACTCGGGTTCCGGTGTACACGAAGAGCAAAGGATACGTCTATGTTCCGAAGGAGGGAAGCGACTCTCTGATTCGAACTCAGACCGTGATTGATGATCACTTGAATGCCCCGTTAAAGGCGGGAGATAAAGCTGGAGAGTTTCGAATCTACGTGGCGGATGAATTGACCGGAACGGTGGATTTGATTGTTAAAGATGATGTGAAGACAGGGTGGTTCCCATCCTATGCCTATATATCCAATGGAATGACAATTCTTATCGGCGTGATTCTTCTGGGAATCATTCTTTTGATAGTGCGAATTCACAATGTTAAACGGCGGCGGAGAAAATTGGCGGAGAAGCGACGCCGTGAGAAGATTCGGGAGATTGCACTACGAGAATACGAAATCGAGCAAGACCGGAAACGAAGAAATTGGACGTATCACTAGAGCATGCCGGTGAAGGAGGACAGTGATGTTTGATATCAGTGAAGAATTGAAGAAACTTCCCACCTGTCCCGGTGTGTA
>JAUNEW010000069.1 GCA_030525365.1 Eubacteriales bacterium | reverse complement strand
CTTCGGCAGCCTGCCTGGCATCTCGATTTGTCTACGGTGAGACCATCACCCGAGAGAAACTCGCCATGGTGGAACAGGGGGAAGAAGTCCTGCGAGACATGGGTTTCCGGCAGCTTCGGGTGCGGATGCACGGAGAGAATCTGGCGAGAATTGAAGTGGATCCTGCCAGCCTGGGGAAACTAGTAGAGCTGGGAGAGCCGGTGACGGAGGCCTTCCGGGAAATTGGTTTTACCTATGTAACCATGGACTTAAGAGGATATCGGACCGGAAGCATGAATGAGGTGCTTTCCAAAGAGAGGAGATAGCGATGACAAAGACTTTGTATCTGGAATGTAGCAGCGGCATCAGCGGCGATATGTCGGTGGCCATGCTGCTGGATCTGGGTGCCGATGAGCGTGTGCTTCGGGAGACCCTTGGGACCCTTCCACTGGAGGGCTACGAGGTGAGGATTTCCCGGGTGGAGAAGAACGGCATCGGATGCTGTGATTTCGATGTGGTTCTGGAAGAGGACAACCACGATCACGACATGGAATATCTGTATCACGAAGAGGAACATCACGAGCATCATCACCACCATCACCATCATCACAGCCACCGCCATCTGGCGGAAATCGAGGAAATCATCGACGGCGGTCAGCTGACAGAAGGGGCCAACCGATTGGCGAAGAAAATCTTCCACATCATCGCGGAAGCAGAAAGCAAAGCCCACAACCTGCCCGTGGACCAGGTAGGTTTCCACGAGGTGGGAGCCGTGGATTCCATTGTGGATATTGTGGCTTTTGCCGTATGTTTTGACAACCTGGGAATTCAGTCCGTTTCCGTGCCAAAGCTGTGCGAGGGCACCGGCGTGGTGCGCTGCCAGCACGGAATCCTTCCGGTTCCGGTTCCGGCGGTCACCAATATTCTGGAGAATTCCGGCATTCCCCTGGAAATCATGCCTTACAAAGGCGAGTTCGTCACGCCGACGGGCGCGGCAATCGTGGGAGCTATACGCACCGCTGGCGATTATCCGAAGGGACGACTGGTTCGCACGGGAATGGGAGCCGGAAAGCGGGAGACCCAGCGGGCCAACATTCTCCGGGGAATGCTCTTCGAGGATTCCTCGAAGGATGAGCCGAATACATCGGCTGCGACCGTGGAAAACCTGCAGCAGCTCTGGAAGCTGGAAGTGGATATTGACGACTCCACCGGGGAGATGCTGGGATATGCCCTGGAGCGCCTCCTCGCAGAAGGGGCACGGGACGCCCACTACCTTCCGTGTTACATGAAGAAGAACCGGCCGGCTTGGCAGCTTCAGGTCATCTGCGATGAAGAACACCGAGAGAACCTGGAGGAGCTGATTTTCCGGGAAACCACCACCATTGGAATTCGCCGAATTGCCCTAGAACGCACCGCGCTGACTCGCCGGATTGATACGGTAAAAACACCCTTCGGGGACATCCGAATCAAAGTCTGCCGAGGAACCGAGGGAAAGAATTTCTTCCCAGAGTACGAGGATGTGGCGCAAATCGCCCGGGAATACGGAATTTCCTACCGAGAGGTGTACCGGGTGGCGCAGAACGAAGCGGAAAGAACGCTGAAGCAGAAGGGATAGTGGGGTAAAAAACAGATAAGAAAGGAAGTGATAGCGTGGCAATACCAACCAGTATAAAGACACTCCTGTCAGGAGATATAGTTGAGTGGGCAAGAATTGAATTCAAGGAAACTTGGGATGCAGCAGCTTCATTAAAATCTATATGCGCATTTGCAAACGATTTGGACAACTGGGGTGGTGGATATATTGTTATTGGAGTTGAGGAAAACAATGGCAGACCTGTTTATCCATTAAAAGGTGTTCCAATAGAAAAGCTGGATGCGTATCAGAAGAGCATATTTGCCAAATGTAAACTGATTCGACCGTCATATGTTCCAATTATTGGTATTGAGACGTATCATGATAAGACGTTTATCGTCATTTGGTGTCCAGGAGGGGATAACAGACCATATTCATCTCCAAAGACAATGGAAAAGAATAACAAAGAACGAATCCATTATATTCGAAAAGCTTCCAATTCTGTAGAACCTTCAGATGATGAAGAGAAGGATTTATTCAATTTGGCAAATAGAATTCCGTTTGATGATAGAGTAAATCATCAGGCAGAATTAGAGAATTTAAATATTACACTGATTCAGAATTATCTTAAAGAAATAGGAAGTTCTCTGTATGAAAAATCCAAGACGGATGACTTTACTGAACTGTGCAGTGATATGAATATTATTAGTAAGCTTCCGGAATATGTGAAACCTAAAAATGTTGGGTTGATGTTCTTTTGTATGGAACCAGATAAGTTTTTTCCTTGCACTCAGATTGATATTGTGCAGTTCCCAGATGGCTTGGGTGGAGATAATATTATTGAAAACACGTTTAAAGGTCCGATTCATCAACAGCTTAGAGAAGCACTGCAGTTCATTAAAAATTCAATTGTAACGAAAAAAATTATAAAAAGTGCTGATAAAGCAGAATCGGATTGGGTGTACAATTATCCTTATGCAGCTATAGAAGAGGCACTGGCAAATGCAGTATATCATCGAGGGTATGATATCCGGGAGCCAATAGAAGTAAGAGTTGAAAAAGAAATGATTGAAATCGTAAGTTTCCCTGGTCCGGATCGTTCAGTTACACGAGAGGGACTAAAGCGATACAAGGTTTCAAATCGCAGGTATAGAAATCGACGAATTGGAGACATACTCAAAGAATTGCATTTGACAGAAGGTAGAAATACAGGGTTTGGAAAAATATTGAGAGCACTTGAAGAAAATGGCTCTCCAAAGCCGGAATTTGAAACGGATGAAAATCATAGCTATTTTATTTCAAGACTGTTTGTGCATGAAGCATTCCTGGAAGGGGATAATAATCAGAAAGAGGTCGAAAAGGAGCCGAAATAGGAAAGACATACTTCAAAGAATGAAAGAAAATCCGGAGATAACCCAGAGAAAAATGATGGAGGAATTTAACCTTTCAAGGAAACAGATTCAAAACATCATAAAAGCTCTGCGTGAAGATGGGCTCGTTGAAAGATGTGGTTCTAACAGAAGTGGAAAATGGATTGTAAAGGAGTAACATCAATGTCGTTTGAAACCTCATTAATTGAGACCTTATTGAAAGAATATCGTGATGGTATATTTACGTTGGAAGAAGCAAAGCACCAGCTTGAAGATATTATGGAGAATTGGACAGCGGGCGAGAGTTCTGTCAGAAATTCCGGCTATGCCAACATGGGCTTTGCTCGGCTGGACACGGACCGGGAGCAGCGCTCTGGTTTTCCAGAGGTGATTTTCTGCAGCGGAAAGCCGGACGACTACCTGGTTTCCATCTACCGGAAAATGGTGGCGCTGAACGGATGCGCCTTTGGTACGAGGGCCTCGGAACATCAGGCGAAGCTGGTAAAGGCGAAGATTCCAGAGGCCACCTACGATCCGGTATCTCAAATTCTGAAGGTGGAGAAGACCTCGGTAAAAGAATCCCCGTCCATCCCAGGCGGCCGGATTGCCGTGTGCACCGGTGGAACGGCAGACATTCCGGTAGCGGAGGAAGCAGCCCAGACCGCGGAATACTTTGGCGCTACTGTGGAACGGTTCTATGACGTGGGGGTCAGTGGACTTCACCGCCTTCTGGACAGCATGGCGGATATCCGCAAAGCCGACTGCGTTGTTGCGGTGGCAGGAATGGAAGGCGCCCTGCCCACGGTAATCGGTGGTATGGTACGAAATCCGGTAATCGCGGTACCTACGTCGGTAGGATATGGTGCTAATTTCCATGGACTCTCATCCCTTCTTACCATGATCAACTCCTGTGCCAATGGCGTGGCGGTGGTGAACATCGATAACGGTTATGGCGCGGGATACATGGCCACTCAGATTGGACGGTTGGCTGCGGGTGGAAGAGAAGCTGCTTTTACCGAAGAATAAGGAAGCGGATTGTAGAGATTCGAAAGGAATGTGAAATGAAGGAACGGGCAGGCGAAGTATTTTCGATTGGAACGGATAATGTTCCGGTACCTGGGTGTACTATTTCGAAAAACGTGTATAATGAAGGGGCCGATTACATCCTGTATTTCTCATTGGCGGCCCACACGGACATCAGCGCGGAGATTTTCGAGTATCCGAAGTGGATTCAGGTGGTGGCTGGGCAGCTGGAAGTCTATACAGGAGAAGGCGGTCGCTGGACGCTGGTGGCCGGCGAAAGTTACATTATTAGGGAAGCGGTTCCTTACGGAATGCGCACAGAGACCGGTGCCGTATATGTGGAAATCGGGCTTGGAAAGGAAACAGAAATGAATCAGGTAATTAATGCAGGAGAGGTATTCGCACTCAAGGATTTGGTGCCATATCAGGAAGACAAGATTGTGAACATGGACATTATCAGCGAGGAGAAGCTGAAGCTGGTGGTTATGAGCTTTGCAGAGGGCACCGGCCTGGCAGAGCATGCGGCACCAGGAGAAGCGCTGATCTTTGCTCTGGACGGCAACGGAATCATTGGATACGAAGGCAAGGAGTATCCGATTACAGCAGGTCAGAACTTCAAGTTCGAGGCCGGTGGAAAGCACTATGTGAAGGCGAATGGACCTTTCAAGATGGCGCTGCTGCTGACGCTGAAGTAGGGATGTTGGAAACTGTGATGTTCTGGCAGGTGGTCAGAAAGGAGGGATTCCATGGCATTGGATAACAAGCTAGGGCTGACGGATTCCGCGGAGCTGGCGAGGGAAGAAGAGAAAATCAGCAAGAAGAAAGCGGTTTCTCTATTCGACACGGGAATGCTGGAGGCACTTCCGCCGGGGAAATTCACGACCTTACAAGCAATACATCGGTATCTTTTCGAAGATATCTATGAATTCGCTGGAAAAGTGCGAACCGTGAATCTAGCCAAGGGGAACTTCCGCTTCGCACCGCTTATGTATTTGAATGCGGCTCTGGAAAACATCGACGAGATGCCCCAGACCAATTTCGATGAGATTGTGGAGAAGTATGTGGAAATGAATATCGCCCATCCTTTCCGAGAAGGAAACGGCCGGAGCACAAGAATCTGGCTGGATCACATTCTGCGGAACGAAATCGGGCAGGTGGTGGACTGGAGCAAGGTGGACAAAGAGGACTATCTACTTGCCATGGAGCGCAGCCCCATCCGAGACATCGAAATTAAGCACGTGCTTCAAAACGCGCTGACCCGAGATGTGGATAATAGAGAAATCTATATGAAGGGAATCGATCACAGTTATTACTATGAAGGTTACGTTACCTTCAAGGCGGAAGAACTGTAGGAATATCAACGAAAACTCTGAAGAAATCCTGGAAAACCATTGACTTTATAGGATTTGAAGCATATAATTTAAAGGCTTGCAAACGCACGACTGTGTTTGTGTGCAAAAAAAGGAGCAGGCCTCGGGCCGGTAACTCCGACACTAATAATTTATTTTTTAGTATGCCGAAACAGATCCCTGATCCAAGTAGGCAATGCCGAAAACGATTGAAGTTGTAAGCAATCTGAGTAGGTAGAAAGGAAGAAACATGAAATCTTACATCGCAAAGCCTGCAGAGGTTGAACGTAAGTGGTACGTAATCGATGCAGAAGACAAGACTCTCGGTAAGGTTGCAGCAGAAGTTGCTTCTATCCTGAGAGGAAAGAAGAAGCCAATCTACACACCGCACGTTGATACTGGTGACTACGTTATCGTAATCAACGCTGAGAAGGTTCGTGTAACCGGTAAGAAGGAAGAGCAGAAGATCTACAAGAGCCACAGTGGTTATCCAGGTGGTCTCAAGGAGACTACACTCAAGGAACTCCGTGCAAAGAAGCCGGAGGAAATCATCCGTCACGCTGTTAAGGGCATGATGCCGAAGGGCAAGCTGGGCAGACAGATGTTCAAGAAGTTAAAGGTTTACGCTGGTCCGGAGCATCCGCATACTGCACAGAATCCGGAAGAGTGGACATTCTAGGAAGGGAGGAATAGAAGATGGCTAATACACAGTATCAGGCAACAGGCAGAAGAAAGTCTTCGGTTGCAAGAGTCAGATTGCTCCCGGGAACTGGAAAGATTACAATCAACAAGAAGGATCTGGAAGAGTACTTCGGAATGGATATTCTGAAGAACGAGGTTAAGAGACCTTTCGATGTAACAGGTACAGCTGGTAAGTACGACGTTATCGCAATCGTTGAAGGTGGCGGTACAACAGGTCAGGCTGGTGCCCTGAGACACGGAATTTCCAGAGCTCTTTGTGTCGCTGACGAAGAAGCAAACAGACCAGCCCTCAAGGCTGCAGGCTTCCTGACCAGAGACCCAAGAATGAAGGAAAGAAAGAAATACGGCCTCAAGAAAGCTAGAAGAGCTAGCCAGTTCTCCAAGCGTTAAT
>JAUNEW010000068.1 GCA_030525365.1 Eubacteriales bacterium | reverse complement strand
TTCGAAGATTCAGAGGCCTTTCTGAATATCGGAAAGCAGATGGAAGCCGGAAAGAAACCTACCGAGGAACTGAAGCAAGTGGACCTTCTGGAATATGTCTGGGAGGAAAATGGAGAAGAAATCACCGATTATGCCATTAATGGAATCAACATCGGGTTTGACGGAAACACCGCCATCCTGGCCCATGACCTGAAGGAACTTCCTCTAGTGCAGGGATCCGGTTCCTATCTATTAGCGGTGCTGATTAACCTGATTCGGAAGAAGGGAACGAATCTGAAGGTGACCGCAGAGGGCAAGGCTATCTATGATGGACCACTGATTCTCTGCACCGCCGCTAATGGACGGTTCTGTGGCGGCGGGGTGGAAAGCTGTCCCCATGCCCTTCTAGATAATGGGAAAATTGAACTGCTGCTGATTAAGAATATTACTCGGCGATACTTCCTCAAGGTTTTTCCGGCCTTCAAAGAAGGGAAACTAGAGGAAATTCCTGGTGTAGAGAAATACATCACACCGATGCAGTGTGATGAGGTAATACTGGAACCCAATGCCGGTAAAATGAAATTCGTAGCAGATGGCGAAATCCGGGAAACCGGAACTATTCGCGTTCGAGTGATTCCCGGTGCCATACCGGTAATTGAACCCGATGGAAAACGTCTATAGATTGGAGTATATAGGATAATGAAAATAAAGAAGTATTTAGTAGTCATGCTGACGGCACTGATGGTGATGGCGGGCGGTGTTACTGCGTCTTTTGCTGCCGTGAATAAGGACGTTCCGCGTCCGTCTATCGATGCGAAGTCCGCAGAGCTCTACAGCGTTACTACGGATGAAGTGCTTTACGCGAAGAATCCAGACCAGCGGGTAGAACCTTGGAGTACTACCAAGCTGATGACCGCCCTGATTGTGGCAGAAACCATGGATATGAATCAGGAAGTCACCGTCTCGAAGAAAGCAGCATCCATGGGGGGATCCACCATGAATCTGGTAGCCGGAGAAAAACTAACGGTTCGGGAGTTAATGTACGGTCTGCTGATGGAGTCCGGAAATGATGCGGCTTATGCATTGGGTGAAACCGGTGGAAACGGCAGCATTTCCGCCTTTGCAGATAAGATGAATGCCAAGGCGAAAGCGCTGGGCTGCACGGGAACCCACTTCGTCAACCCGAACGGATTGAAGGCGAAGAACCACTACACCACCGCATCGGACTACACCAAGATTGCGAAGGCGGCTCTTTCCAACAAGACCGTGTTCAAGATTGCCGGTACCAAAGTCCACTACGTGGATGCCACCAACAAATCCGATGCCCGCAGAATTGAGACCCACCTGGATCTGCTGGAGACGAAGAATTCCGGCGTGGTATCCGGAAAGACCGGTTACTGGGAAGAAGATGACTGTAGCGTGGCGCTGATGTATGACAAGAAGGGCCTCAAGCTGATTCTGGTTCAGTTCGGTGCCAACATGGAGACCCGTGCGAAGGACGATGCAAAGCTTCTGGCATACGGTCGGAAGCGAATTGTGACGATAGGCGGCACCCATCCGAAGGAAAGCCTGGGCAAGGCGAAGATTAAATACGGCGCCCACACCTTCGTGGACAGCTATGCGAAATCCGTGGTACCAACCTATCCGAAGGATGGAACCGATGATTCTGTTAAGGTAAAAGTAAAATACAACGAAGTCATCGAAGCTCCGCTCAAGTCGGGAGATTCTGTAGGCAAAGTAGAAGTCTACTGCGATGGAAAGAAGGTGGGTTCCACACCACTGGTCGTGCGTGAGAATGTGGAGAAGGGCTGGATCCTTTCTCGATTCTACATCTCCAACAATGCGACGCTGGGAATTCTGGGAACCATACTCGTATTTGTGGGAATCATCTACCTGATTCGGAGGAGAAATCTCAAGAAAAGAAAAAATCGTCGGAAAAAGAATTCGGAATACACTGCGAAGCATTAACCCGGTGAATTACCGGAAAAACAAGAAGCCTCAGGAGTTCGTTCTCCTGAGGCTTCTGCTATATGCAATATTCTTTTACCGGACCGTCTACAGGTCGGTGTAACGGTTCAGAATGTCCTGCTTGGTGCTCCAAAGTTTCTTGGAGAGGTCCACGTAGTAGGTCTGAGGATTTTCAAATCGGAGGGTCTCCTCCCACAGGGTTTCAATCTGCTCTTTGCAGCTTTGGCGGATTTCGTCCAGGGATGGGGATTCGTAGACGCATTCCCCTTTCTGGAAGATTGGCACCAGCAACTCTTTTGCATAGAAATTCTTGAGCCATTTCTTCTTCCAGATGGCGTTCGGATCGAAAATCTCGTAGCCGTCCTGCTCCGGAATGGTTTCGTCGTGCATGGTGATGACGTCTGCAATAGCCTTGTTGCTTTCCTTGTCGAAGAGACGGTACACCCGTTTGAAGCCGGGATTGGTAATCTTCTCCACGTTCTCAGAAATCTTCATCTTCGGAATCAGCTGACCATTTCGTTCAATGGCGGCCAGCTTGTACACACCGCCGAATACCGGTTCCGATTTGGAGGTAATCAGGCGTTCTCCTACACCAAAGGAATCAATCTGAGCGCCTTCCAGGATCACATCTCGAATCAGATATTCATCAAGTGAGTTGGAGATGACAATGGAGCAGTCCTCAAGACCGTTCTCATCCAGAATCTTTCGACACTTCTTGGTGAGATAAGCGATATCGCCGGAATCAATTCGGATTCCCATCTTCTCCGGTTTCATCTCTTTGAACACCCGAATCGCATTCGGAAGACCGGACTTCAGCACGTTGTACGTATCGATGAGAAGCACCGCGTTGTCCGGGTAGATGCGAGTGTATTCCTTGAAAGCTTCGTACTCCGAATCAAAAGTCTGCACCCAGCTGTGGGCCATGGTGCCTAGCGCTGGAACTCCGTAATCTCGATCGGCAATCGTGCAGGCGGTACCCACGCATCCGGCAATGTAGGAAGCTCTGGCACCATCTACGGCAGCGGAAGCCCCCTGGGCTCTTCTCGTTCCGAATTCCATAACCGGACGTCCCTGTGCAGCACGGACAATTCGGTTGGACTTGGTGGCAATCAGGGTCTGGTGGTTAATCGTCAGCAGAATGAATGTCTCCACGAACTGGGCCTGAATCAGGGGACCTTTCACCGTCACAATCGGTTCGTGAGGGAAAATCGGTGTTCCTTCCGGCACCGCCCATACATCACAGGTGAATTTGAAGTTCGCCAGGTACTCCAGGAAATCCTCGGAAAAACACTTCTTTCCCCGAAGGTATTCGATGTCCTCCCCCGTGAACTTTAGGTTCTTCATGTACTTAATCAGCTGTTCCACACCCGCCATGATGGCGAATCCGCCGTTGTCCGGAACTCTCCGGAAGAACATGTCAAATACCGCTTCCTGATCCCGAATATCGGACTGGAAGTAGCCGTTGGCCATGGAAATCTCGTAGAAATCCGTCAGCATGGTCAGGTTGTAATTGTCTAACATTTCTTAATCCTCCACTCATGAGGGAATTAACGGTTGCTAGAAGCGGCAGACTTGCTTGCATCCTGCGTCTGCGTGGTTTCGGTGTTACTGGAAACCGTTGCTTCTTTCGCCAGTTTTGCTGGATACTGCAGAATAATGCGGAGCCGCCATCCAATCAGACCAGCAGCCAGCAGTATGATGATAATCGCCAGTGCGATATCGTTCGTTTCATGCCAAAAATCCTTGAAACCCCTCATTTCTTCTCCTTTATGCTAAATGATAACATTTGGAATAATTATACTACTGGAGAACAGATAATGCAATTAATTTGAAACCATATAGGAGGTATGTTATAATGATACGATTCTAAGAAAAGCAGAAAGTATTGAAAATATGCAGAAAATAACCATCACAAATAACGACGCCGGACGTCGGCTGGATCGTTTTCTCCGGAAGTATTTGGAGAGAGCCACCCTGGGTTCGATTTACAAGATTATCCGAAAGGATGTGAAGGTCAACGGAAAGCGTCAGGAGAACAGTTACGTCCTGGAAGAAGGGGACGAAATCACCCTGTATCTAACAGATGAGCGAATTGCCACCCTTCAGACTCCGGTGAACAATCGGAAACGCAAGAAGGCCAAGAAGACCTTTACCATCATCTACGAGGATGACAACATTCTCATTGCAGACAAGCCCTACGGCCTGCTGACTCACGGGGACCGAACTGAGAAGAAGAACCACCTGGCCAACCAGGTTAAAGATTATTTAATCGAAAAGGGAGAATACAATCCCAGAGCCGAGCGAGTCTTCGCACCGGCGCCGGCTAACCGGTTGGACCGAAACACCACGGGATTAGTCCTTTTCGGTAAAAACAGCGAGGCACTGCGCACACTGAACCGGTGGATCCGGGAGGACCGGATATCCAAGTTCTATCGAACTATTGTTTTTGGCAACCTAGATGAGAAATTAGAACTTCATGGACGCCTCCGGAAGGATGAGAAGACGAATAAAGCAGAGATTCTAGATTCCTCCCATACAGAGGGTCGAGAAATCGAAACCATCGTGACGCCGATTCGCCACCTGGATAATTCGACTCTGGTGGAGGTGGAGCTGGTAACGGGAAGAACCCACCAGATTCGTGCGCACTTAGCTAGCATTGGACATCCGGTTATTGGAGACAGCAAATACGCGAAGGGGAAGGCGAAGCTCTTCAACCATCGCATCTACGAGGCGTGTCACTTAAGCACCCAGCTTCTGCACAGTGCAAGACTGGAATTCAGAGATTGTGATGGAACCCTGAGCTATTTGAACGGCAAGGTGTTTGAGGCACCGTTGCCGGAACAATTTGAAGATATTTTAGAGGAATTAGAGGGATAATGAGTAATAAGAAAGAGACAAGTGGAAAGAAAGAATCAAATATGCTTCTAGAGCTAGTGAAGGATCTGATTATCGCGATTATCATCGCCGGCGGAGTGCTGTATTTCGTACGTCCGACGATTGTAAAACAGACCTCCATGCAGGCCACCATGAATCCTAATGATTACCTGATTATGTACCGCCAGGCCTATCGCTCGAAATCACCGGAACGGGGAGACATTATCATCTTCCAGTCCGATTTGATGGACGATGAAGGCAATGACAAACTCCTCATTAAGAGAGTAATCGGACTTCCGGGAGATAAGATTCAGATTATGAATCAGAAGGTATATATCAACGGAGAGGAGTACAAAGAGAATTATCTCAAAGATGGATATACTACAGGCGAAGGAACTTGGAATGTACCGAAGAATCACTACTTCGTCATGGGGGATAACCGAGTGGTTAGTGTGGATAGCCGATACTCCGAGGTGGGATTCGTGGACAAGGACCAAATTGAAGGAAAAGTCGTAATTCGTCTGTTCCCGTTCAACAAAATTAAGACGTTCTAGGAAAACTGGCAGAGGATTCTGTTAGAACATTCTACACAAAGGAAATTGAAATGGCGAAAAGAACAAGGAAATTAGTAGCAAATAATAAGAAAGCGCGCCACGATTATTTCGTAGAGGAGACCTTCGAAGCAGGCATTGTACTGACAGGTACCGAGATTAAATCCATCCGCGCCGGTCGTGTTAGCGTCAAGGAAAGCTACATTTACATCGATAAGAAGGGGGAGATGATGATCTGCGGGATGCACATCTCGCCGTATGAACAGGGAAACCGGTTTAATGTAGATCCCCTTCGGGAACGGAAACTGCTGCTGCATCGAAAGGAAATTAACAAGATTATTGGAAAAATCAAGGAGTCCGGCCTTACCATCATTCCGCTGAACGTCTATCTGAACGAAGACGGACGGTGTAAGGTGGAAATCGGAATCTGCCGAGGAAAGAAACTCTACGACAAGAGGGACACCATCGCGAAGCGAGATGCGGATCGTAAGATGGATCGGGCGATGAAGGAAAGCCGGTACCGCTAGTTGAAAGCACTTTCTTTTACCGAATTAATATTGTATAATGGGCGTGCGACAGGATGTTCCGTCGCATGCCAAATCATTCATATTCCGGGGATGTAATGGTTTCGACAGGAATGTGGAACAAGGATAAGCGAGCCGTGGTGCCCAGTCCACGTAAAAAGGGGCCGTTAAATACAAACGCTAAAAATAACAACAACTTCGCACTGGCTGCATAGTTCAGCCCCGCGCGCCGCTTCAGGCTTACCTGCAGGCCTGAATTCCGGTGTCATTCATGCAGGAAACTCTTGCGAGAGCTCCTGGTATCGTAAGGGACTAACAGGATAGTCGAACCGTAGTGTGTTCGCGTCACGGCGGATTCGGCGAAATTGAAAGCACGGACTGCGCTCGGAGAAAGTCCTTCGGAAATATTTTTGGACGTGGGTTCGACTCCCACCATCTCCACCAAAAGTAGGCTCTGGTTGCGATGCCAGGGCTTTTTTTATTTGAAGGAGACATGTGGAACAGTGTAAGTTTTAGAGGAATATTCATGTAGATTAGTGTAAATATTGATGGAAAATATATTGAATTTGGCACAT
>JAUNEW010000067.1 GCA_030525365.1 Eubacteriales bacterium | reverse complement strand
AATGGCGGAGAGAGGGGGATTTGAACCCCCGCACGGGAATTACCCGCCTGCTGGTATTCGAAGCCAGTCCCTTCAGCCTCTTGGGTACCTCTCCATATGCCGCTGCCTGAAACAGCGGTCTAATTATAGCATAAGAAAATTACTTTCGCAAGATGAATTTCTACGCTTCCTTCTCCATGGCCTGCAGGGCCCTGGAAAGCTGGTCCGGACAGGAAGTGTCCTTGAATCCGCAGCGGATGCCGGAAAGCTTCTCAATGGCGCTCTCCACAGGCAGGCCTTTCACCAGCGCAGAGATGCCCTGAAGATTTCCGTTGCAACCTCCAGTGAACTGTACGTTCTCGATAATTCCGTTCTCCGCATCGATTTCAATCAGCTGGGAACAGACACCGGATGGACGATAAGTATAATGTTTCATCGATAAATCTCCTTCATTTGTTGTTAATTTTCAACCGTATCATAATCAAAATTACAGTAAAAACAGCCGCCTATAATCCCAGCACGTCCGAGATTTCCTTCATGGAATCCATGGCAATCAAGATGAAATCATCGAAGGAAATCCCCGTTTCCTCAATGGCCATCATGAACTGGCGGTTCGCTCCCTTGGCAAAACGGGATTCGTGGAAACGTTTCTTTACGGACTTCGGCTTAACACTGGCCAGTTTCTTATCCGGGTAAATCTGGGCAACTGCCTTGACGAATCCGCTCATGGGATCGGCAGCCAGAATGGCGTACTGCAGTGTGGTGTGGGCAATCACACCGGATTCCGGATTATGGGCACAGATGGCATCAATCAGAACCGAATCATCAAAACCTTCCTTCCGAAGAATTTCACCGGAAACCGGTCCGTGGGTGGACATGTCGTTTCTCCAGTCGCAGGTCTCCTCGTCCAGGTCGTGGAGAAGTCCCACAATCCCCCAGTATTCAACGTCATCCGGTGCAAGCCGTTTCGCCAACCCGCGCATAATCGCTTCCACTGCGTACATGTGGACGATGTAGTGATCCTGTTTAACGTATTTATGAAGCAGTTCGTTGGCCTGCTCTCTCGTGATTCTTTCACTCATAACATAACCTCCTTATGGTATAGATACTTAGGCGTTCAATGCGATATCCACTGTTTTTGTAAAAGCATCTTCCATTTGAACAGACGCTTCCAACACATCATCACCGGATAGTGGTGTTCCGGTAATACCTGCTGCCATATTGGCCAATGCGGAGATCATGACAATCTCCATGCCGGCGTGTTTCCCAGCGATGGCTTCCGGCACACTGGACATTCCCACTGCATCCCCACCGATGGTGCGGATGAAACGAATTTCTGCAGGAGTTTCGAAGCTAGGACCGCTCATCATGGTGTAGACTCCCTCATGAAGAGAAATTCCGCATTTCGAAGCCTTATCCAGAATAGTTTGGCGAAGGTGCGAATCGTACAGATTCGTCATGTCCGGAAAGCGGGTTCCCAGTTCCTCAATGTTGGGGCCGATGAGGGGATTGGAGCCGGATAGATTAATGTGATCCGATACCAGCATCAGGCTTCCTGCAGAGAAATCTGCATTCACAGCACCGGCTGCATTGGTGATAATCAGGCGCTTTACACCTAGCCGAGCCATCACCCGAACTGGAAAGACAATTTCCTCCATCGAGTATCCTTCGTAATAGTGAAAACGACCGGACATCAGGATAATACCATGTCCCTCTTTTTCGCCGATGATGAGAATGCCTCGGTGGTCCGGTGCGGTGGATGTGACGAATCCGGGAATCTCAGAATAGGGAATCTCAATGGGGTCGGTTAATGTGTTAGCGTAGTTTCCCAGGCCGCTTCCCAGAATGATACCGGTATCCAGTGTTCTCTCTGCCATTCGGCTTCGGATGTAGTCCGCTGCACAGTCTATTTTCTCTATTGACTTCATCGGAACCTCCTTGAATTTATTTTGCCGTGCTTTGCGAGTGGCTTTCCGGTTGGCGTCGTTCGGCCAGACGATATTTTGCATCGGTCTGATAAGCGATGGCGGCGCAGACGTTCTCCACGATGTTCAGCGTATGGTCTTCGGTGTACCGCTTAATCGGCACCTGGTTTCGCTGTACTCGGTCAAAGGCCTGTTCCAGCGTGTTCCGGTAGATGTCGTAAGCTTCGTTGACGTCGTGTTCGGAAATGGTGGCCTGAATTAGTTCCCCGATTTCCTGGATATTAAATAGGGGCTTCAGGGTGACCACTACGAAAAGCATTGCAACAGTGTCTCTATTATACTTCTTTTTGACGGGAGATGGTATAATTTTTGCTTTTACATAATTGTTCACCATAGTGGCGGTGAGTGCTCCCTTGGGCCCCGTTGCGAAATCCGGGAGATGCCGATTCACAAGGGAAGTGACCTGATCAATGTACAGGTCAATCTCCGGCAGTTCATTCCAGTGGGGCATGGAAAATCCTGTAAAAGCACGTTCCCCTGACGAAAACTTATCCTTCATTTTGAACCTCTCTTTTTTCAATCAATTTGATTATACTAGCACAAAAAAATCCTTCTTTCAATCTATCTGATAATAGAATCCAGATAAAAGTATTAAAAATTTGTTGTTTTAGTAGCATATGTGTTATAATCTAGTAATCATTACTAGATTATAAATAATAACGAAAAATGAAATGTATATCAGGAGGATATAAATGGAGAATTTCAAGGAATTGCTGGCTCGGTCGGCAGAAGTATTTGGAAGCGGGACTGCGTTTACCCTGAAGAGGGGGAAAGGCGAATACACCGATATCAGTTTCATTCGGTTCTACGAGGAAGTCAAATCCCTGGCTACCGCCATGATTGCAAGAGGCTTTGGGGGACAGCGAATTGCCATTATCGGAAACAACAGCTACTCGTGGTTTCTGGTAAATGCAGCTGCCCAGATTGCCGGATGTGTGTCGGTGCCGCTGGATAAGGATCTCAAATTCGGAGAATTCCTGCAGTCTTTGGAGCGGTGCGAGGCGAAGGTGATTTTCTTCGATAAGAAGCAAGAGAAGGTGACCCGGGAAGCGATTGAAACCGGAAATACGAAGTTGGAATACGCATTTCCGCTGTTTGAGAATGCTGAGGTGGAGAGCGTGTACACGCTTCTAGAGGATGGAAAAGCCCTGGTAGGGAGAGGCGATGTTTCGGTGGATCATGTGGCTATTGATCCGGATGCGGTGTCCATGCTGATTTTCACTTCGGGTACCACCTCCCAGTCGAAGATTGTAATGTTATCTCAGAGAAATATTTGTTCTAACGTGGAGAACATGATTCAGATTATTCCGTTCAAAGCCACGGATACCAATATCGCACTCCTTCCATATCATCACATGTTCGGCTCCACCGGTCAGTGGGTGATGCTGGCCAACGGGGTCCGTACGGTGTATTGCGACGGTTTGAAATACATTCAGAAGAACCTGAAGGAATACGGGGTCTCCGTTTTCGTAGGTGTTCCCCTGATTATTGAGCAGATGTATAAGAAAATTATGAAGACCGCAGAGAAGGAAGGCCTGGATGGACGGATTCGTCGCTTCTCTAAAGTAACCCGGATTCTGAACAAGGCGAAAATCGACATTCGTCGCCAGGTGTTCCATGGAGTGCTGGATGCCCTAGGTGGAAAGCTTCGAATGGTGGTACTGGGCGCTTCCGCCGCAGATCCGAAGGTGATTCAGGGCTTCAATGACTTCGGCGTGCTTTGCATTCAGGGATACGGTCTGACGGAGACCGCACCGGTGCTGACCGCAGAAAGACCGAACCACCGGAAACCTGGTTCGGTAGGGATTCCGCTGGAGAATGTAGAAATCCGTATCGATGATCCAGACGAGAATGGTATCGGGGAAGTTGTGGCGAAGGGCGACAACGTGATGCACGGATATTACGAGAACGAAGAAGCTACGAAGGCGGTTCTGACAGAGGACGGATGGTTCCACACCGGTGACCTGGGATATGTGGACAAAGACGGATATCTCTTCCTAAGCGGTCGGAAGAAGAATGTTATCGTTCTTAAGAACGGTAAGAATGTGTTCCCAGAAGAATTGGAGACGGAAGTGGCATCGCTGCCATACCAGCTGGAAAACATCGTTGTGGGTCTGCCGAACAAGGGGGACGAACGAGATCTGGTGGTATCCCTCAAAATCGTCTACGATCCAACATACTTCGACGGAAAGAACAAAGACGAGATTCGAGAAAGTATTCATCAAGATGTGGAGCGAATCAATGAGCAGATGCCGGCATACAAGCGAATTAAGCGGGTGTTCATCACAGATGAACCGATGATTAAGACCAGCACCAGCAAGGTGCGCCGCTTCTTGGAAATCGAGAAGATGCTGGAAGAGGAGAAGAATCTGGAAAAAAAGAAATCCCGCGAAGAATAATCGTGTAAAATGTCGGAAAGACATGGTATAATAATTAGTAATTTTACATATTATTTGATGAATGGGAGAATACCATGAAGGAAAATTTCGATCATTACTGGTATACCGATATTCGGGAAATCGTAACGCTTAAAGATATGCTGGCGGGAAGTGTGGAACAGTATCCGAAGAATCCGGCCTTTTGGGTAAAAGAAAAGAAGGGACAGCCATATGTTCCGATTAATTACCAGCTGCTTCAGCACGATGTGAACGCACTGGGAACAAAACTTACGGAGATGGGGCTTTCCGGAAAGCGGATTGCCGTTATGGGTCAGGGTTGTTATGAATGGATTGTGACATACCTGGCGGTGATGAACGGCGTTGGTGTAATCGTTCCTATTGATAAGGAACTTTCTGGCCCAGAAATTGAGAATCTGCTTCGGACGGCGGAATGCGACACCATTTTCTGTACCAAGGCAGAGTGTACGAAGCTGAAGGGAATCACTCAGATTCGGAACCTTGGAATCATGGAATTCTACGGAGATCGTACCGATATGGATCAGGTGCCGGAAGCATCGGATTTGGACCTTCCGAAGTATAGAGAATGGATACAGGGAGAAGAAGCGAATAGAGAGGTTCAGGTGTTCGCATGGAGAACCCTTCTTCGGGAGGGGGAGCTTCTTCTGGAACAGGGAGACAGAACCTATCTGGAAGCGGAAGTGGATCCAGATGCGTTGGCGGTAATTCTTTTTACCTCTGGAACCACCGGAAATCCAAAGGGCGTTATGCTTTGCCACCGAAATATCACCACGAACATTATGGACGTGTGCCGGGTAGCCCATGTGCTGACCACGGACAAGACACTGTCCATCCTTCCAATCCACCATACTTACGAGTGTACGTTGGGAATGCTTCTGGTGCTCTACAGAGGTGCCAGCACCGCTTTCTGTGAAGGGATGAAGTACATTACCCAGAATATGAAAGAGGCTCAGAACACGGTTATTATCGTGGTTCCGAGAATCCTGGAGATGATTAACGACCGGATTCAGAAGGGAATTGAGAAGAGCGGAAAGACCAATACCTTCCAGAATGTGATGGGCGTGAACAAAAAGCTCCGGAAGGTGGGCATCAACTTGAGCCGAACCATTTTCAAGAGCATTCGAAACGAGCTGGGGGGTAAGCTTCGCATGGTGATTACTGGTGCCGCGGCCCTTTCCCCAGAGATTCTTCGAAATTTCGAGGATCTTGGAATTACAGTGCTCCAGGGTTTTGGAATGACGGAGTGCACTCCGCTGATTTCCGGTACTCCTATGAGTGCTCCAAAGGAACGCTACCGGAAAGCGGGTTCCGTGGGCGTTCCCGTTCACTCCGGTGAAGTTCAGATTGTGGACAAAGATGAAGATGGAATTGGAGAGATTCTATTCCGGGGACCGAATGTCATGATGGGCTACTATAACATGCCGGAGGCCACTGCAGAGGTATTGGATTCGGATGGATGGCTTCACACCGGAGATCTGGGATTCCAGGATGAAGACGGATGGATTTACCTGACGGGTCGAAAGAAGTACGTCATTGTGACAAAGACCGGAGAGAATGTCTACGTGGAAGAGATTGAAGATTATATCAATCAGAGCCCGTACATTGCGGAATCCATGGTATTCCCGTATGATAATAACGGAGACGAAGTAGTCGGCGTACAGATTCTGCCGGACATGGAATACGTCAGATCCAAACTGGGATACACACCAGACTATGAGGAGCTGAAAGCACTGTACAAGAAAGTGATTCAGGAGTTGAATCAGGGAATGGCGGTCTACAAGAGAATCCGTGCGGTATTTGTGCGGAAAGAGGACTTCGTTCGCACTACCACACTGAAAATCAAGAGACACGAAAATCCGGTGCCACAGGAATAGAGGGAGTGCCGGAAACGTAAGAACAATAGGAAGGCCTTTGATGGAACCCAGGTGGGGACATCAAAGGCCGTTTCTTTTAGCAAATATTCAATTAGAATTACGTCATGGGTTGCAATTCCCAGAAATTATCTGGAAATCAGCAGCTGCGCAATCTGCACCGCATTGGTGGCCGCGCCTTTCCGTACCTGATCTCCGCAGCACCACAGGTTGATGCCGTTCTCGTTCACCAAATCCCGGCGGA
>JAUNEW010000011.1:24662-28160 GCA_030525365.1 Eubacteriales bacterium | reverse complement strand
AGTATTACTACTATTCCAGCAGTAAGGGACGCCTTCGGAAAACCAAGGGCTTTGTTTCCTGGAAGGGAAACCGCTATTACATTCGGAAAGGCGGACACATCCGAACTGGTAAAACCTTCAAGATTGGAAAACATACTTACCGAGCGGCAAAGGATGGACGCATCAAGGTGGGCGTCTACAAGTGGGGAAAATACTACTATTATTCCACCGGCACAGGAAAACTTCGGAAGAAGGCGGGCTTTTTCTCCTGGAAGAGGCACCGCTACTACAGTCGAAAAAACGGCACGCTATATGTAAACCGCTTTTACTTCCACGGTGGAAATATGTATTACGCTGGAAGCAACGCGGCGGCGCGCACGGGAACCTTCAAAGTAGGAAAATATGAGTACACGGCGGATTCCAATGGAATTATCACCACGTCCAGTCGAAAGTACATGCGAGGAATTGATGTCTCCTATTATCAAGGAAAGAATATCAACTGGTCTAAGGTGAAGGCCAGCGGAGTCAGCTTCGCTTTCCTTCGCTGCGGATATTCCGGAACGAAGAACGGCTCTCGGAACAAGGACAGCACTTTCCAGGGAAATATTGTTGGCGCCACCGCTTCCGGTGTGGATGTGGGTGCCTACTACTTCTCACAGGCTATCACCACTAAAGAGGCTGTGGCCGAAGCCGACTATGCGATTAAGCAGGTACAGGCTTCCGGATGCAAACTCACCCTTCCGCTGGTCATCGATACCGAGAACATCCAGGGGCGCGCTTCCTCTTCGAAGCTCTCCCGAGCCAAAAGAACCCAGGTTATCAAAGCCTTCTGCGACCGAGTCAAAGCCAAGGGATACACGCCCATGATTTACGCTAGCACTAGCTGGCTCAACAACAACCTGGACATGACGAAGCTGTCCGGTTACAAAGTATGGGTGGCGCAATACTACGATAAGGTAACTTACAAAGGAAAATATCAGTGTTGGCAGTACACCAGTTCCGGCAAGGTCAGCGGCATCAGCGGCCGTGTGGATTTGAACTACTGGGTGCTTTAAATCATTAGTCCATTCATGTATACTGCATTCTGTGGATGTGTAGATATACTGAAACATATTATTTAAATTCAATATTGGGGGAAAAGAAATGAACAAGAAAAGAAAGAACCGTTATCACCGGCTGGTGGTATCCAGCCTTCTGATTCTAACCCTTCTGCTAGGGACAGGCAGCGTTTTCGCGGATAGTGCAAACACCACGGAAACCTCTCCGGAGAATACTTCGGTAGCGGAAGCACAATCGGTGACACCCGATCAACAGTCTTCTGAAAATAACGAAAAGGCCGTTGTTGACGATTCAAAATCCAACGAATCCGGTGAGGTAGAGAACCCGGAACAACCGGAAAAGCCGACCGCCAAGCTAGGATGGATTACGGAAAACGGCAAGACCTACTACTACGATTCGGACGACCACTACGTAACTGGACTTCAGACCATCCAGGGAAAGAAATATTATTTTGCTGCAGATGGCTCCCTGATGACCGGAATTCTCAAAGTCGGTTCCGCTTACTACTATGCCGATAGCAAAGGAGTCATCCGCACCGCGAAGGGTTTCGTAAGTGCAGGTGGCAATCTGTACTACATCCAGAATGGCGGCGCAATTCTGACGGGAAAGACCTTCCAGATTTCCAAGAAAACCTACCGCGCTGCCGGTAATGGCGTGATTAAACGAGGCGTCTACAAATGGGGAAAGTATTACTACTACGGAGATTCCAAGGGTGTTCTTCGAATCAAGAAAGGTCGCATGCGCTGGAAGGACAACACCTATTACGTGAACAAGGGAGGCAAACTGCAGACTAGTAAGATGGTCAAGTCCGGAAAGTACTACTATTACTTCGGCAGCGACGCCAAGGCAAAACGGAAACCATTCAAATACAGATCCGTTACCATCAAGCCGAACAAGAAAACCGGTGCCATCACCAAGAAGCAGTACAAGAAAGCCTGCTACGGTCCCTACCATTACAAGCGATATGTCCTGGTGGATATCAGCAGCCAGAATGTTAAATACTACGTCAAAGGAAAGGTGAAGTTCAGCAGTCCCGTTGTTACCGGCGGTCCCGGAAACCGGACGCCAACCGGCCACTTCCGACTCCATAGCAAATCTCGAAACACCATACTTCGTGGGTCAAATTATACGACTCGGGTCAACTACTGGATGCCGTTCATCGGTCAAGAATACGGTCTCCACGATGCCACCTGGCGCTCCAAATTCGGTGGATTCATCTATAAGAAACACGGATCCCATGGATGTGTTAACATGCCGATCGGGAAAATAGCGAAACTGTACAAGATGGTTCCAAACGGAACAAGAGTCATTGTTCGAAAATAATTTTAGCCAATCAAAATGCCCTGTGTTTCCTCTATCTACAAGAGGGAACACAGGGTTTTCGATTGCATTCAATATTCGATTATCGCCTTCGTTTTCGTTGCTTCTTCCCGGTTCCGCTGCTGTAACCCAGCATGATAAAGAAGAAGGGTGTGGTGTAGAACATGGCCACCCCGAACAGAGAGGAGATGAAATAGGCCAACGCCGCGGCAAAGGCCATCAGCGCATAGGGATCTCGCCAGGCACCGCTCACCAAGTGTCGCAGGAAAATCATCAGCACCGCCACCGTATAGCACACCGCTGCCGGTACCCCGAAAAACAGCGCATAGGTCAGCAGTTCGTTGTGAGGATTGGAGATATGGATTTCGCTCATCATCCGAGCCGCCATGCCCTCGCATCCGTACCCCAGAAGAGGTTTCTCCTGAATGTACTTCACCGCAGTTACCCACTGCCCCCACCGATTGGTTCCAGCGGATCCCGCATCCGCGCTTCCGGATAGGATTTTGCCGATATCGTGAACCAACACCACAAAGTTGTCGAATTGGGCATTCAAGAGAATTCCTCCCGCCAGAGGGATGGCAATAATAAGGGATGCCACTGACACCGCTCGCCACCGACTCTTGGGAAGCTTAATCAGCGCCAGGAACAGCACCACCAGAAGACTGATGAAGGACGCCAGTATGGCGCCGAAGGTGTTGTTGATGAACAAGGCAATGAGATTCAGCATCCCCGAGACAAAGCCGAACTGCTGCACCCAGGCTCGCTCTCCCACGATGAATGCGGTCACCGCAATCATCAGCGCCATGGCCAGAAAATACCCATAGTGGTTACTGTTGAAGAATATGGCGCTCAGTCCCTTCTTTCCCGAATACGCAGAGATATTCATGAAGAACTGATGTCCCAGTGCCGTTACCGCCAGCACATCTGCGGTAAAAAGAAATGACATCATCACGAACTTCCGGAGTTGCTGCAGTTTTACTTTCGATGAGATGAAGTAGTATATCAGTATGTAGAAAGCAAAATGGAAAATTCCTTGGTTTCGATAGGGCAGACCGTGAATGGCTTTGTCGTCAATTCCGTTAATCAGCGTGGACAGCGCCATGCAAATCATGAAGATTCCGAAGAACAGAAATTCCGGAT
>JAUNEW010000011.1:0-24562 GCA_030525365.1 Eubacteriales bacterium | reverse complement strand
AGCGTGGACAGCGCCATGCAAATCATGAAGATTCCGAAGAACAGAAATTCCGGATTCCGTTGCAGAAGAGGCTTTTTTTTCACCGGAACCATGTTGGACAGCACCACATAGAGGATTCCCACCAGGATGATGACAAAATTTCCAAATTGAAAAAGCTCCGGGAAACTCGTATACTGATTCTTATCCATGGAGGAATCCGTCACCGCCAGGAATACTTCCCGGAGGGTGACCAGAATCACGATCATGGCCGGTATGGTGGCCAGAAAATCCAGTATCCGACTCTCGGAGGTGGTATACGCTCTATTTTTGACAGCGTGCCTGCGCCCACTGGCCCGGCTCCCCGCCCGCCTGCTTCCAGTGGCATTCCTAGATGCCCTGGAGGCGGCTCGGGTCCGTCCACTGCGCCCACCGGCTGTCTGCCGCCTGGAAGCGGAACCGCTTTGTCTCCTCGGAGTTCTTCTGCTCATGTCAATAGTTTACCGTAGGGGTTATACAGTGTCAAGAAAAGGCGGCAGGTTCCAATCCTGCCGCCTGCAATATGATTCAATTATTTGTCATTCACCGCAGTTGTCTCTGCGCAGCCGACATGCTTACCGGTATGTCTCAATCAGGCCGTATGCATCGCCTTTTCTCTTGTAGACTACGTTGGTGGATTCGGTGTCCATATCGAAATATACGAAGAAATTGTGTCCCAGCATCTCCATCTGGAGGATTGCTTCTTCGTAATTCATCGGCTGAAGCTCGAACTGTTTACGCTTGACAACTGTCAGATTCTCTTCTTCCTCATCTTCTGGAATGAACTCGAATTTGAGTGCCTTGTTCTCCTTGTAACGGGCTTCCAGCTTACCCTTGAACTTCTTCATCTGGCTGGACAGTCTGTCGATAATCAAATCCATGGCCTCGTAGACATTGTCGGAAATCTCCTCTGCCCGGAACAGGGTCTGCTTCGTGTTGATGGTGGCCTCCAGCTTGGTCTTGTCCTTGAACTTCGACACGATGACATTGGTTGTAACATCCTCGTCAAAGTACTTTCCCAGCTTCGAGAACTTCTTCTCGATGTTCTCCTGCAGTCTCTCACTTGGCTTGTAGTTCTTTGCTGTGATCATAACCTTCATTGTTGTGACCTCCTTTGATTAGGTTAATTAGATTATACCACACTCCGGATTAAATGTATTGTCATTTGCAGAAAAAAACAGTGACCGAGATGCGAACTTTCTGTGTTCCTCCCGGTCACTTATGACATACGAATTTTCTTTTACAAAAGGAGACGACCTTCCTGTCTCCTCGTCCGCTGAGAATTACTTTCTGTTGGTACTCAGCTTCTCCATTTCGCCGATAGACATGAACTTCTTCGTCATATTCTGAGGCTGCAGAACAACCACCTTTGCCGGATAGTTCTCATCCAAATCGATGGTATGGAGGGAATTAACCCATACACCGGAAAGGCGCAGTGTGTAATCGTAGACCGTGGACAGCTCCGGAAGACCGAATTCGCTCTCCTGGCTTCTGTAGTGCATTGGAATGGTGTGCTTTGCATCCAAATCTACAGTGAGCTGTGCGGCCTGGGCTGCATCCAGTGTGTAGGTTCCGCCCACTGGAATCAGCAGCGCGTCCACCTGATACAGCTGACCCATCTGCTCATCGGTCAGTTCACAACCCAAATCGCCCAGATGTGCCACACGCTGCGTCTTGGTCTCGATGATGTGAATCAGGTTCTTCCCTCTCTCTGCACCATTATTTCCATCATGATATGTCTCAATGGTGGAAATCTTGAACGGAGAAGCCTTGCCCTTCACAATTTCGATATTATCGGTTGCATTGTGATCATCGTGATCGTGACTCTTCAGCACCTGGTTGGCTTTCTCTCTTACCGGTGCCAGGCCTGGAATATAATCATCCTTATACGGGTCGATAATCAGCGTATAGCCGTCCTCTTCAATCTTGAAACACGAATGTCCAATCCATGTAATTTTCATAATAACACTCCCCTTGCTTTAAATTCTACACTCCATTTAGAATACCGCATTCGAGATGTTTTTTCAACTTGTTTTGTGAATTGCGACTGTTTATTCCGAATACTAATAGTGTATTGTAATATCTCTACACTTTTCACATCGATAGGCTTCCACTACAGTGCCTGCAGAGAGCAAGTTTCCTTCGTTGTTTCCCAATGGAATGGAATTTTTCCCAAGTGATGGAATCGCCGTAACCGGACTTGGCTTCTCACACCAACAGATGCCATCTCTGCATTTAATGTAACCCAGCACCATTTCTTCGCCACAATTTTTGCACTTCATTATGTTTACCTCTTCCTATTCTAATGTCTGGAATAGAATCTGATCATCTAAATTCCACACTTCTTTAGATCTGTGATTATAATTGATTCCACAACGTTTTTTGATGTAGGACTTGCTGTCAAAACACCTTGTTTTAAACGTAATGTTATATTTACATTTTTTCTTAATTCTTGTAACGTGAACATTTTTCCCAACCGGATCAACATAATAGAGCAAGTCACCCTTTCCATATTGATCCGTATATACAACACGCTTTCTCTTATGCTTCGTATCCTCATAGATATAGAATGTTCTTTCCTTGATAGAGTGCATTTGCGCATCTGCGAAAAATCTAGTTCCATATTGTACAGACACCCTATCATCTTGCATCAGCCCCAATGCAGTTGTTACCACTGTGTATGTAATCCCAACCTTTTTCTGAAAAAATGATATGGCAACATCAACCGTTCCCTTTTGAAATTTTTTCCAGTTTGATTTCGATAATTTTGTTCCGTATTTCCGTATATTGTGCGCCTTTACGTTTGACGTTGTATAATATATTTTTTGTCCTCGCGGTGTTTTTCCAAAATAATGCTCTTTACTACTAGCAAAAGAGCACTGAACAGAGACAGCAACTACAGCAATAGCTAACACAAGAATGTATGTTCTTTTCTTTCTTCCCACTTTGATATACCTCCCACATATCATAACAGTGACAATTGTTTATTAATGAGGAGTCTGTCAAGACTCCTCATTAATTGATATGCGTAGTATATCAATTAATTCTATTTATATTAGATTCTTCAATTCTATCATCACAAGTGTTTCTAATTGCACAACATTAGCAACGCACAATGTCCTCCCCGCTGCTTTCCATCTCGGCGGTGGGAGTAATAGCGTTCCGGATTGCCATAAGTGCAGGTATCCTCCATGTCGATATTATCTTCTAGGATTCCTGTTGCCTGGAGCACAAGTCGATTCACGCCGGCGATAGATACATGATACTTTCCTGTAGGCGCATCATAGGAAATCATCTCTTCCGCATCCACCGACATGGCGTGGACTGCATCCACTACGTCTCGGTCGCACTCAAAGTGCTCTTGAGAAATACAAGGGCCAATCATGGCCACCATGTCCTTTGGATTGGAACCGAATTCCTCTTCCATCTTCCGAACGGCAACACCGGAGATTTCCTGTACCGTCCCTCGCCACCCAGCGTGAACCATTCCAATGGCCTTCTTCACCGGATCGTAGAGATACACGGGAGTGCAATCTGCGTGGTAAGTAACCAACGCCACACCTGGCACATTGGTGATAAGTCCGTCCACATCCTTCATTCGCTTTCGAAAAAGTCCTTGCCCCTTGTTGCTTTCATCCACTCGCACCACATGGTTGGTATGGGTTTGAAGCCCCATCACCACATCCCGAGGAGATATTCCTAGACTCTGCAGCCATAGTTCATAATTCTTTCGAACCTTCTCCGCATCATCTGGAAGGGTTAAGCTCAGATTCATGGATTCGTAGACCCCAGAGCTGACACCTCCTTTCCTCGTGTTAAAACCATATACGATATCATCTTTGTAATCCGAAAATTTCATTCATTCTCACTTTCTACTTCGACTGATAATCCACCGCCTGCTGTCTTTCCATGAAGAAGTGAATTCCCTGAGATGAATCCATCCAACGATTTTCTTCAAACCCATTGGCAGGCTCCACCCATTTTCCCACTTCGTAGTAGAAGTCCGGGTCTACCGTGGACTGAGCCCAGTCATAGGATTTCGTCTCATCGATACTCTTGATAGAAAGAACCTTCGCCTTGCTGCAGCGACAGGTTTCCGCTGTAGCAGATACCCTCTTCGCATCCGCCGGAACCAGCAGTTGTACCACCCGGAGCTCGGTACAACACTTCCAGGCGACAAAAGGTCCGGATTCCGGACATGCCAACCGAAAGAACTTCGTGTCATCGTTATCCGTAATGTTCTCCGTATTTGCATACTCTAATAAAGTGCAGTGGAAATTGGATCCGGAAAAATCCGCACCCTCGAAATTCATCCATCGAAAATTCGCTTCCTGCACATCGCAGTACCAGAAGGTAATTCCCTTTGTCTTACATTCCTTGAACCAAACGTGATTTAAGTCGCATTTCCGAAATTTCGTTCCCTCCATGTTCACATTCTCAAAAACCGTCCACTCGAAATTAATATTTTCCGGAATATCCCATCCGGAAATATCTGCGTCTTTGATTTCGCACTTGCTAAGGTCCAAAGTCTTTGATCCATCATGGTTGCGAATTAAATCTAAGATTTCTTCGGTGGTATATTTCTTTTCCCATTCGTTCATCGGTGTCTCCCCCTTTCTCCTTTGTAGTATATACCAGCTCCCATGAGTTTTAAACTATTTTAAGGAAAACGAATACGAGGGTAGAGTTCGGATCGCCTTACGGCTATCCGAACTCTACCCTATTTTACGAACATGTTATTCTACTATATCCTATGCCTCGCTTCTCGCAACAGCATCCTTACGAAGCTGACGCTTCTTCATGAAGTTCAGGAACAGGAACAAGAGTACCAGGCCCACAATCAGTCCCGGAATTGCGGTCTTCGTGAATCCAACAACAATGTAGGAGATTGCGGAGATGACCAGAACGGTCAATGCATATGGCAACTGAGTCTCTACGTGGCTGATGTGATTGCACTCTGCGCCTGCCGATGCCATGATGGTGGTATCGGAAATTGGAGAACAGTGGTCTCCGCAGACACCGCCGGCCATGCAAGCGGAGATAACCGGAATCATCATATCTGGATTGGACTTGGTGATCGCCAGTGCAATCGGAATCAGGATTCCGAAGGTTCCCCAAGATGTACCGGAAGCGAATCCCAGTGCACAAGAGATGACGAACAGCACCGCCGGAATCAGAACCATGGCGCTTTCCGGCATTCTCTTAACCATTGCTGCAACGAATGGTGCCAGTCCCAGGCTGTCGGTCATGTTCTTCAGGGACCATGCCAATGTCAGAACCAGGATTGGGGATACCATCTGCTTGAACCCTTCCGGAACACAGGACATGCAGTCGTGGAAGGACAGTACCCGGCGAGCACAGTAGTATACGATGGTGATAATCAGTGCCACCAAGCTTCCCATAGACAGGCTGACAGCCGCGTCGCAGTTAGCAAAGGCGTCCACGAAGGAAGTACCGCTGAAGAATCCACCGGTGTAAATCATACCAATCAGGCAGCAGATAATCAGAACCACTACAGGCAGAATCAGGTCCGACACGTGTCCTTTGTCGTTCACAGCGATTTCCTCATTCTGAGTAGCCAGATTCTCGTGGATGGTGAGAAGGTCTCCGTTCTCAATAGCATTCTTTTCATAGATAGCCATCTTGCTGTAGTCAAATCCCATGGCAACGATGGAGAACATCATTACGATGGTAAAAATAGCATAGAAGTTGTACGGAATTGCCCGGATGAATACGGACAGTCCGTTCTGCCCCTGTACGAAACCGGATACGGCTGCCGCCCAGGATGAAATTGGTGCGATGATGCACACCGGGGCTGCGGTGGCATCAATCAAGTATGCCAGCTTCGCTCTGGAAATATTGAACTTGTCGGACAGTGGCTTCATTACGCTTCCAACAGTCAGACAGTTGAAGTAGTCGTCCACGAAAATCAGGATTCCCAGCAGAATCGTTGTGAACTGTGCGTGCTTTCTGCTCTTTACCTTGGTGGATGCCCAGTTACCGAAAGCAGCGGAGCCACCGCTCATGTTCATCATGGCAACGAACATTCCAAGAATTACCAGGAAAATCAGGATTCCCACGTTACCTGCACTAGTCAGGGATGCGATAATTCCATTGTTCAGCAGATGTTCCATGATGCCGGAGAAATCCGCTCCCGCATACAGTACTGCACCGGTGAGAACGCCGATGAACAGCGAGCTGTATACTTCCTTAGTAATCAGTGCCAAGCAGATAGCAATTACCGGTGGCAGTGCGGACATCCAAGTCGCGTACAAAGCCGGTTCTTTGGCCTTATCTGCCGCAAATCCCAGAATCGGCATTGAGGCAATGGTCAGAAGAGCCAGCCCCATGATAAAGCTCAATCGATTTCGAATAGAACGTGTCATTGTAACCTCCCATGTTCTTTCTTCGCACCCCTTGTAAAGTCGGATGCATTTCGTAGTAAAAGTAAATAAAAAAGCCCTGAATAACGTCTGAAACGTATCCATGGCATTCCATTTATCTTCCTTAAGGGTGGTAAAACAACACTTAAAAAAGTCACCATTGATAGCGCTCCACATGTGTGACAGTCCATCGCATATTCTGCGACGTCCCAGGCCTTCGCTGTAGGATGCTAGGGCCTTCGGCGGATTTCCCTTTCCCGAATCACCGCATCCTCTGCGTATGTGAATCGGTACTCTTGATCTCCGCAACCTCTATCGAATCAGGTTTTATTCAGTTGACTTACTTCATTATATAGCAATTTGATGAATTGTCAATGCTTTTCTTGATTTTTTTGTTTGTTTAAACAAAGACAATATTTTATTCACTGGCGTCGTTATCGCTTATAATCTTGTTCAGCACGTCATTGGCGATTGGACCTGCAGTGGCATATCCAGTTCCGCCGTTCTTCACCCATACCACGAAAGCCAATGGATAATCATCATTGTCAATGAAACCCACGAACCAGGCGTCTTCGCCCTTTCCGGTCTCTGCAGTTCCGGACTTTGCGTAGATATCCAAACCGTAGAAATTGGACTCTCCATAGGTTACCTTGACATTGTTCTTCATCATGGATTTAAGTTCATCGGCGGTGCTCTGATCCAGGTAATTTCCCAGGGACTTTCCAGAACTGCTAGAGGACAGGAAGCTGGAAGATTTCATCAGTTTTGGCTGAATAGCTTCTCCTCCGTTGGCGATGGATCCCACATAGACCATCATGGCACAAGGATTCACCTGATCCTCGTACTGCCCAATGCCGGCCCAGCTCAGGTTCACCGCATTGTCATCTGGGAAGGTGAAGGAGCCCGCACGGGTTTTGATTCCATCCACATCCACCGATTCCGTCAGCCCCACTTTCTTTGTGGTGGTAGCCAAGTTGGTAGCTCCCACCTGTCTGGCCAACTTACCGAAGGCACCGTTGCAGGATACCGCCAAGGCCTGCTTGAAGTTCACTGTTCCGTGAGCGGAGGTGCAGGTAATCTTATCGCTGCCGTATTTATTGGTTCCATCACAGGTAAAGGAGAAGGAATCCAGATCCGACAGAGAATCAATGGCCGCTGCTGCCGTCACCAGCTTGAAAGTGGAACCCGGTGTCATGGCTCCCTGCAGAAAGTTGTTGAAGTATTTGGAGTCCTCTCCACTATTATCGGAATCCGACTGCTTCTCCGCTGGATCGAAAGTCGGTGTGCTGACCATGCAGAGAATTTCGCCAGTCTTATAGTTGTACACGCCCACGGTTCCCGTCTTTCCGGATAGATGCTCGTAAGCGGTGCGGTTGGCCTCCGCATCAATGGTCAATTTGATTTCCTTTCCATTGGATGACGTGTCATAAGTTCCGTTCAGGAGGTCATATCCAATCAGGTCCCCACTCCACATATTGATTGCACCGGTGGCCACATTTCCAGAGGTATCTCCCACTACGTGTACAGTGGCACGCCTTAGTTCGTAATCGTCGGAATAATGCGCTCCGTCTTTATCACAGGAAAGGAGTTTCGTTCCATGCCGGTCGTAGATGGTTCCCCGGTTCAGATTTCCATCTGTGTAGATCTGCTGATTCCCGTAGAAACTGGCCCAGGTCTTTCCCTGGGTGACAAAACGCCATACGAAGAGAGCGATTCCCAGGAACAGAACCGCTGCCAGAAGCAGACATATTGTTGCTCTTCGCTCTACTTTACGCATGAATGACTCCTTATTATTCCTCGAATTCTTCGAACTCCTCGGACTCCTCCTTGGAATCCGGAATAGATACTTTTACCTTAGATTTCTTAATGGCAATGCTGGCATCCTTTCGCATATCTGCGGCTTTGAAGAATGCCAATATGGCCCATGAGGCCATCATACTCGTTCCTCCAGCGGATACAAATGGGAAGGTTACGCCTGTCAGCGGGAATAAATCCACCGCACCGAACACGTTCAGCATGGTCTGGAACAGGAAGATGGTGGCAGCACCGCAGGCGCCGATGGTGTAGAAAGTACTTCTTCCCGCCATGATGGAATTCACCGCGAACACACATAATGTAATGATGCAGAGAATCAGAAGAACCGAGATAATCAGTCCCCACTCCTCGGTCACCATACCGAATACCAGATCCGTGTTGGCCGCCCCTACCGTCTTAAGAGAACCGTTTCCGGCACCCAGTCCCAGAAGGCCGCCTCCGGCGCTGTAGCACATGGTACGTACCTGCTGATATCCGGCATTGGCCGGATCGTCCCATACGTGACCCCAGATGGCGAAACGGTCTGCGATATAAGGTTTAAAACGAAGTATCATTAGTCCCATGAGACCGGCTCCTACCACGGTAAGAATCATTCGGGACAAATCCCCGCTTCGCAGGAAAGATATAATCAGGAAGGCCACGAAGAATATCAACGCGGTTCCGAAATCTCCCATCACTGCCAAGCATCCCAGGCAGTAGAAGGAGAATAATGCGAACATCAACAGATTTTTCTTCTGGAACAGCTCTTCCAGAGTGGCTGCACCCACTAGAATAAATACAATCTTGACCAATTCCGATGGCTGGAACCCGAAGCTTCCGATGTAGACCCAGTTGGCCGCGCCGTATTTAATCTGGCCGAAGACCAGGTTGAAGGCGAGAAGTATCACCGAAACAACGGCAAGGATTGGACGAATCCGCTCGGTTCGTTTCAAATCCCGAAGGAACAGGCAAATTCCAAAGAACATTATCAGTCCAATGACTACCGACACCAGCTGGGTGAAGGTTCGTTCCGGTTCAGAGGACGCCGTGATGGCCAAGCTGATGGTGGACATGAAGAAGGCAATCAGTTCGATTTCGAAGCCCTTTCGTCCCATGGCTTTGCCGGTGAGTACGTAGACCCACATCACCACGCCCAGGAGCAGAATGGACCCCAATGCTTTGACGGTGATATCCGTACCCATTCCCAGAATCAGCTGTATCACGGTAAGAATCTGGAACGCTGTAATTCCAAGGAGCGCCGACCATGGAGCGAGTGGTTCCTTGTCCATCATCCGAAGTTCTTCGTTGTTCCGGGTTTCCTCCAGACTGATAGAGGCCAAGGTGGCTTTGACACCACCGAAGAGAATCTTATCTCCCGGTTCAATTAAGTACCTCCTGCCAGGAATCAGCTTATGTCCGTTCACCGTGGTTCCGTTGGTGGAACCCAGATCTTTAATCATCCACTGCGTCTCGGAGCGCCGAATCAAAAGGGCTTGACTCTTGGATATGGTTTTGTCCTTAATCCGCAAATCCACCGAGGAAGACCGTCCCACGATATTCTCCCAGTGGGTAATGGGAATTCCCGTTCCTCCCTCTGCGTACAGATAGCCCCACACTTCCGGTGTCGCCCGAGTAGACAGCAGGGAAATGATACACATCAGAAGAATCCACACCGCAAGCAACACAAAAATCCACCGAAGCCCAGTGGTGACATATTTCGCCACCACTGGGTAGGTGTTTGCCAGAGACAATATTGAATTCACAACCTGATTAATTGCATCCAAATGTCTTCTCCTCGATTACTTCTTCCAAGAACTCTTCAGACCCACAATGCTGTTGAATACCTTCTCATCCTCGGTTGTCAGCTTCTTATCCGCAATATAATATCCCTTACGGAAGAACTGGAACCGGTCCTCCGGCTGTGCGTTCTGAACCGATGGCTCCGCATAGCCCCATGTATCGTGGAGAGAATCCTCGTTGAATACCAGATTTCCCTCTTCGTCCTCGTTCATCATGTAACCGTATTCACGAATACGGATGCGTACCGCCGTACTAGCTTCGACGAAGTGAATAGTTCCTTTGACTTTGCGGCCGTCCGGAGAATCTCCGCCCTTGGTGGCCGGGTCGTAGGTACAGTGGAGTTCCTTGATGGAACCGTCTTCGTTCTTGATGACCTCATTGCAGGTGATATAATAAGCACCTTTGAAACGGACTTCATTTCCTGGGAACAGACGGAAATACTTCTTTACCGGTTCTTCCATGAAATCATCTCCGTCAATCCACAGCTCCCGGCCGAAGGGAACCTCTCGTTCGCCCAGTTCCGGAACCTTCCGGTTGTTCTCCACCTTGCACATCTCCATCTCACCTTCTGGATAGTTGGTGATAATCACCTTAATCGGATTGGTGACCACGTTCAGTGCCGGTACCTTGTTCTGCAGGTCTTCCCGGACTGCCGCTTCCAGCTGTGCAATATCCACCGTGGAATTAGCCTTTGCCACACCGATTTCGTCGCAGAAGGCGCGAACCGCTTCCGGTGTATACCCTCTCCGGCGAATTCCGGCGATAGTCGGCATTCTCGGGTCATCCCAACCTTCCACGTGGCCCTCATCCACCATGCGCTTAAGGTATCTCTTACTCATCAGCGTATGAGTGATGTTCAGACGGGCGAACTCAATCTGGCGTGGTGGGTTCTTCCACAGACCCACTTCCTGCAGTACCCAATCGTACAGCGGGCGATGATCCTCGAATTCCAGTGTACAGAGGGAGTGTGTGATTCCCTCAATAGCATCTTCAATCGGGTGGGCGAAATCGTACATCGGGTAGATGCACCACTTGTCGCCGGTGTTGTGGTGAGTCGTATGAGATACACGGTAGATAATCGGGTCTCTCATGTTGATGTTGGCGGAAGCCATGTCAATCTTCGCACGGAGCACTGCCTCACCGTCGCCGAACTCTCCGTTCTTCATCCGTTCAAACAGTTCCAGATTCTCCTCGATGGTTCTGTTTCTGTAAGGACTTTCTTTGCCCGGCTCTGTCAACGTACCGCGGTATTCCTTAATCTGCTCCGGAGTCAAATTGCACACATAAGCCTTTCCCTTCTTAATCAGAGAAATGGCGGCCTCG
Source organism: Eubacteriales bacterium (assembly GCA_030525365.1). Classification (GTDB taxonomy): domain Bacteria; phylum Bacillota; class Clostridia; order Peptostreptococcales; family Anaerovoracaceae; genus Mogibacterium_A. Next base: position 13,247 of record JAUNEW010000011.1, on the reverse strand, counting down.
TACATCTGGTCGAAATAATCCGATGCCCACAGGCGCTTGTCCCACTGGAATCCCAGCCAGTGCACATCTTCCTCGATGGCATCTACATATTCCGTGTCTTCCTTAATTGGGTTGGTATCATCGTAACGAAGGTTACAGGTACCACCGTACTTCATGGCCGTGCCGAAATTCAAGCACAGGGACTTGGCATGTCCGATGTGCAGATAGCCGTTTGGTTCCGGCGGAAAACGGGTAGCAATGTGATCCCATTTTCCCGTCTCCAGGTCGTTATCGATAATATCGTGGATAAAATTTCCTCTCATCTCTTTGTATTCGTTCTCGCTCATTCCATCCTCCAAATTATTATTACAATTATTATGATTATAGCACAGAGACCTTCAATCTACAATCAAACAAGGTTTAAAGAAGTGTCTTACGAAATGTCCCTTTCCTTGACGAAGGTATATAGGAAATGTCATAATAACTGTGTTAATAATATACAATATTATGATACTGGGGGAGAACATTATATGAGCATTCGAAGAACTCTTGCAGTTCTGCTATCTATAACTATTGTATCATCTGGTAATTTCGCTTTATTGGATGCCTATGCTGCAGATTCGGAATCACCGGTCGCTGCATCAAATGAAACCAGCAGCGCACCAAGTCCAGATTCAAAGGATTCCGACCTGTCGGATCCTACATCATCGAAAGAAGAACCGAAAGCAGACGCTAAGGATGTAGACACCGAAGATTCCGGTAAAAGCAAATCAACGGAAGAAAGCACGAACCCGAAAAATTCCGAGGAAGCTGGAAATGAAAAGTCCGTTGACTCCGTAGCCCCACGCAAGACTACCCTGGATACCCCTTGCATCCGTACCCTTACCAATGGAAAGCTCGCCTGGGATCCAGTGGACTTTGCCACATCCTATAAGGTGTACGCTAAGTCTTCGCCCTCGGCACACTGGAAGCACATCGGAACCACGTCCAAGACTTCCTACAGGATTCAATATCACAAGGACTGGTATTACACGGTCAAAGCATTTTCCGGAAAAGCATATTCGAAGTACGATTCTACTTTTACCGGAAAATATCGAGAATACCAGAACACCAATGTGCTCATTGACGGCGACTCCATGGCTTCCAGGAGCTATAGCTGGGTCAACCGAAGCAGCCGCTTGCTAGGCTATCAGTACACCAACCGGGCCACCGCCGGATCCCTCATGGTCTGGGATTCGGACGCAGACAAATCCCTGGTGCACCGGGCGAAAACTCAAGGTTTCAAAGGATATGACGTAATCATCCTCAATGCAACCAACGACTACCATTATGACGTACCTCTAGGAGAACCGGATTCCACAGACGAACACACCTTCTGCGGTGCGTATAACTATACTTTAGCAAAGATTAAGGAACAGGCGCCTTACGCAAAGGTGGTACTTTGCCTTCCTTCTGAGTGCCGGAATCGGACCACCGATTCTCGCTGCTACACCACGAAGAATCAGAACGGAAATACCATGGCGGACTTCGCCGAAGCCATTCGAACTCTGGCAAAGCGATATCAATTTGAAGTATACAATCCGAAGGATACCGGTGCTGTCACGGCGGACAACATTTCAACCACCACAACAGACAACCTGCACCCAACGGTTTCCAGTAGCATCCAGATTAACGACCATTTTACCGCCTTTCTTCGCCGCAAGGTCCTGACGAAGAATGCCCCGGTAAAAGTAAGCAATGTCAAGGCCCAGACTTCCGGAAAGAGAAAAATCAAACTCACCTGGTCTCGGTCCAAGGAAGCCTCCGGATACGAAATCTGCATCAAAAGTGGGAGGAGCTACAAGCATCTTGCATATACGAAAGGGACGTCCTATAACTATCGAAAGAAACTGAAGAAGGACAAATCCTATTCCTTCAAGGTTCGTGCCTACACCTGGGAAGACGGCATCCGGCTGTACGGTCCCTACTATTACGGGGTGAACACCGGCCTTGTGGGAAAAAAGCATGGCGTGGTAAAGAAGCTTTCCATTTCCCCGACTTCCGTCACCGTCAAGCACGGGAATTCTCGTCGTCTCAAGGTGAAGATGAAGAAAACATCCGGAAAGAAGCTGTATGGATCCACAAAGTACCGCTGGTATAGTTCGGATTCTTCTGTCGTCAGCGTCACTTCAAATGGCACAGTAAAGGGCCTTAAGATGGGTTCCGCTACCGTCTACTGCATCGCCCACAACGGCGTTCGGGCCGCTGCTAGAGTGAACGTCTCCTACAATTCAAAGATGAATGCCACCAACATTCCGGTACTTACTTTCCACCGAATTGTTCCAGATGACGTGAACGAAAAGTATTACAAAAATAACGAATGGGTGGATTCGGAAAAAACTTTCCAGAAAGAACTGCAGTACATTAAGGACAACGGATACCACACTATCAGCATGAAGGAATACAAGGATTGGTATTCCGGCAAGATTGAACTTCCGGAGAACAGCATGCTTCTCACCATGGATGACGGTTACTACGAAACCTATCATATCGCTTATCCGATTGTAAAAAAGCTAGGACTCCACATGACTGCTTTTATCGTCACCGGACGAACCGGTGAAACCACCGCCACCTATGATCACTCCAACGCCATCCACTACATGGGAATGGATGCGGTTCAAAAAATTCGTGAGGAATATCCACAGTTCGAAATCCAGGGGCATTCCAACAACATGCACTACATGATTCCGGACGAGAACAACATTAACCGAGCCGCTGTATTCAGTCGGTCTTATGAAGAATGCCTAGAGGATATTGACAAGCAGCAGTCAAAAATCAATGCCTCCGTAATGGCTTATCCATACGGCTACGAATCCGCTGACATGTTCATGGCCATTATGAAAAGCCCTATGGAAATGGGATTCGGATTCAAGTATTACAACTACTCCACCCGGAAGGATTTCCGGTACAACATCGTTCGGATTAAAATCACTGGCAAGACCAAATGGAAAGACTTTGTCAAGTGGGTTCGCCGGTATTAAGATGTATATCGGAATCGACGGAAAAACAAAATATGGGATGTGGCATTTGCAAATGCCACATCCCATTTCTTTTACCCTGGTCGCCCGAGGGCTCGGCCGAGAGTTTGTTTCTTACTATATATCCGTTCTCGCCAAGATTTCTGCCGGCGTCTTCCGAAGGGTCCTTATAACCGGAAGGAGTCCGGCAATCAGGTTGAAGAAGAGCAGGATTAAGAAAGACAGAACGGCAATCATCGGGTTCACCACGTATTGGTTCTCGAAATAGCTAATGCCCTGCATCAGATTGTAGATGATGTAGTACGCGGCTCCGATTCCCGGCACCGATGTCAATACCGTTATTACCAGAATCTCTCCCGAGAACATGCGGTAAATATCCTTCTTCTTGAGGCCGATGGCTCTCATAGTACCCACCTCTTTGATTCGAGACAGGAAGGACGACCTCAGCATCAGGAAGATTTCAATCAGGGAAATCAGCAGAATGATGCCCGCTACCACCAATGCAGACCGCAGGTTGTCCTTGTGTTGTCTCACATAGCTGCTCCGATCTCGCTCGTAGTTGATTCTTGCGGAGTAGCCGCCGGCCTTCAGTTCGCTGAGGGCCGCGTAAGTGTCTGTAGCGTAGACGGAGCAGGTCTTCTGCTTCGCGATGTAGTTCTGGCGAAGGGTATCCTTGCTGACATAATAGATGTCGTTCTGGTAATCGCTGGTGTAGAAACCCACCAGTTTCAGCTTGTGTCCATTCACCTTCTTGGAAATAGTCTTGCCGATGGTGAATCCGTCTTCCCCGTTGTGGGAGTTGTTCACCACCACTTCGTAGGTGCCCTTCGGCGCACTACCCTTCTTAATCTTGAAGGCTTTGTGGCGGAGGTCGTAGTTCACGATGCTGGCTTCCGTATCGTCCGCACCATCCACTTCCGAATCCACATCCGCCTGGTAATCCGAATAATCTCCCGTATTCGCCGAATCATCCCCCTTCTGGGCATTGGAAAGAATATCGATGGTCTGACTCTTCGGGACGAAAATCGACGGAGACTTCGTATCGGAAATTCCCACAATGGTGTAATCCGACAGATGAGGAATTTCAATCTTTCTTCCGATGAACTGATCCAAGGAAGTCAGCCCTACCATGTTTCCGGCTTTCGCCTTGATAAAGCTATCCAGAATCATCCGGTCAATGACGATTTCGTGGCCTTTGGAAGGAATGCGTCCCTTCACCAGATCACCGTCCGTCAGCTCCTCCGAATGGGTCAAGGATCCGCTTAGCTGCGCCTTTGCCTGAGAAGTCTGGTAATAATCATCCACGGGCAGGCTCACACTGATTTTCGTATCCCCGGGCATCACGTAATCCACGCCGTTCAGTTTCCGAATTTTCTTCAGCATGGACTCATCGTGCTTCGGGTTGGACACCGTGATGTAGTGACTGTTGGTGGTCAGGAAATCCTTCTCCTGCACGTTGAATATGCCGAAGATATTGCTCACTGCGGTAAAAGTAAATGCGGCAGCAAATACGAATCCGATGAGAAGCAGTTTCTTCAGTGTGCCGAACTTGCGCACGCTTCGGAATCCGCTCTGCACCATGTTCCACGGCGTATACACCGAAGTGTATTTCGCCTTGAAATTGTCCGGCATGTGTTCATCGTATTTGAACCCAATATCTTCATAGACCGTGGAATCCATCGCTTTGTAGTGATCGTCAATCATCTCGATGTTAGCGCTTTCGTCCACCACATGATAGGCTCCACCCGTGTTGATGTACAGATTGCCCCCGCGGAGGACAATCTTGATGTCCGCCATCCTCGGCTTATCCTGATACACGTCAATCTGAACATCCTCGTGCTTAAAGCGAACCCCGGAAGCCATATCCTTCAGGTAGATTTTGTTTTCCAGCTGATAATCCAGATGACGAGAAGTATCATTCGCCTCATCGGAAATCACTTTGCCGTCCCGCAGGCGAACAATGCGGTCCGCATAGAATTCTGCGATTTCCGTCTCATGGGTTACCAGAATCACCAGCCGCTCCTTGGAAATGGCTTTGATGATATTCATGACTTCAATGGTGTTTCCGCTGTCCAGATTTCCGGTAGGCTCATCGGCGATGATGATTTTCGGGTTCTTGGCGATGGCCCGGGCAATGGCCACTCTTTGCCGCTGACCGCCGGAAAGGGCGTCCGCCATTCTGCCTCGGAATGGGTAAATTCCCACGGCTTTGAGGCAGTAGTTCACCCGCTCCTTAATCTGCTCCTTATCCTTCATTCCAATCATGCGAAGGGAAATGGCCACGTTGTCGAAGACCGTGCGGTTGTCCAGCAGATTGTAGTTCTGGAAGATGTAGCCGATTTTCGCGTTTCGGATGGTATCGATTTTCCCAGATCTTCTCCGGGTAATGCATTCATCATCTACGTATATTTTTCCCGAATTAATCTTATCCAGACCGCCGATGGCGTTCAGCAATGTGGTCTTTCCACAGCCGGAAGGCCCTAGCAGTGCCACAATTCCCTTCTCCGGGAAATCCAGAGAGGTCTCGTTGATGACATGAATTTCGTTGGCTTTCTTTCGGTTGAAATATTTGTTGACATTACGTAACTGAATCATGTCTACGCCTCCTCTCTATAGACTTTCATCGCACTCTTGCTGAAGATTCGGCGAGAGTACCGCTTCGCAATCAGCAGCGACATCAGAAGCAATCCGATTAACAGAAGCAGATAATCCAGTGGCGTCAGGAAGGCCAGGCTTTCGTTCACCGCCGGGATTGGAATAATACCCCTTCGAACCAGCACGGATCCAACCAGGACTGCGCCATAGGAAATAGCCATCATCAGCAGCAGTTCGATTCGAAGGATGTTATCCGTGTTCTTCTTGCTGGCGCCCAAAATTCGCAGTGTAGAGTAGTAGGAATTCCGAGAGCGCATAATCAGGCGGATGACCGCGTAGGCGATGAAGAACAGGACGATGAACTCCAGTGCCAGACGAACTACGCTGAAGATTCGGAGAACGAAGCCCATTCCACCGCTGGCATCGGTCAGAGTATCCTTGACGGTGAGGACTTTATATCCCGCATCGGTCAATGCGCTGACGGTTTGATCGGATAATTTCTCGTCCTTCATGAATACGCTGCTCTGGTAATTGCCCTTGTTGAACATGGCATTGTAATCCGACTTGCTGATGTAGACTCTAGATGCATAGGTATCGTAATCCTTCTTGGACAGGCCCAGGAGACTCTGGATATTGGAGCTTTTGAACACCTGCGCAATTCGGAAATCTTTGTCTTCCGTAAAGTAGTGATTCTTAATATGAATCCCCAGGGTCTTCCCCGTTGCCGCCCCGTTGTCGTAGAACTGGTAAGCCTGATCTTCGGAAATGTAGGCCTGTCCCTTCGCCACCTTATCCGACGGGAACACCGCCTGCATTCCGCTAACATCGTTCTTCGTGCCACTGTAGTCCAAAGTGGTCTTGGAGGAAGCCGCCGTGGTCTTCACCAGAATTCTTGCCGCCACATTATCCGTCACGTAGATGAATGTGTTGCCGTTGGTGGCTCTTCCGGAATCCTCGTCCATGAAAATCACGCCTACAATCTTCACCTTGTCCTTGAGGAGCCGGTCTCCCCAGTCGATAACGGACTGGTTCATGGCATCGATGTAGTATTTCTTACCCAGTATTTTCTTCCCCATTCCCTTGATGGTGTCATAGGAATAGGTGTCCTGATCCAGCGCCAAAACCACTTCCGTATCCTTCTCCGGCATCCGTCCAATGGTGGGTTTCTGGTTCTTCAAGCTGCTTACCGGATACATAGGGCCGCTGATGTCCACATTATCCGATTCGAACATAATTCCCGTATCGATGCCCGCATCCCCCTTGACGATGTAATCCACGTTGTCCATCTTCTGAAGGGCATCGTAATCCGAGGTGGTAAAAGAAGTTCCGTCCTTCTTCGTGAGAATCAGCCGTTCCGCCGATGTATCGGTGAAGTATTCGTTGTACCCTAAGAGGTCATTGGTATGCAGAGACTGCTTGGTGGAAGCGTACTGCCCCAGTACCGCCGTTGCCACAAAGATATAGACGAGTAGCAACAGCAGGAATTTTGCCGGAAGATTAAAGGTATTACGAACTCCTAGTTTTAGCTGGGTGCTAAAAGGAACTTTCCCATAGACCGGCTGCTCCGACTTACCAGATTTCGCGCTTCTTCCGCCAGATCTTCTCTTATATTCCGTTTCACCGCGGGTTTCGTCTTCGGAGGCATGAGAAGAATATTCTGCATATTCCGCATATTCTCCGTACTCCGCCTCGCCGGCCCCGTCCGCATCGGAAGGCTGGATTCTTTTATCCTCTATCAGACGACCATCGTGCATGGTGAGCTTCCGGGTCACGTAGGGTTCCGCCTGCTCGTAGTTATGGGTGACGATGACCACCAGCTTATCCTTCGAAATCTTGTGGAGGGTCTCCATGACTTTCGCCGCCGAAGCGCTGTCCAGGTTCCCCGTAGGCTCGTCCGCCACGATGACCGGGGCGTTCTTCGCCAGGGCTCGGGCGATGGCCACCCGCTGCTTCTGGCCACCGGAAAGCTTGGAGGCTTTGGTCTTGGTGTACTCACTCATTCCCACCAGATCAATGTATTCCTGAATCTTCCCCTTGTGCTCCTCCTTGGGAATTCCCGCCAGCATCATGGAAAGCTCCACGTTCTGATAGACTGTGTAACTGCCCACCAGGTTGAAATCCTGGAAAATATTTCCGATGTATTTCTTTCGATAGCGTTCGTAATCCTCTGTCCGGTAACCGCTGGTGTCCTCCCCGGCAATGAACAGTTCCCCTTCTTCATAACTGTCCAGTCCCGAAATTACGTTCAGCAAGGTGGACTTACCACTGCCGCTCTCACCGGTGATGGCCACGAATTCCCCCATGTCCAGGTTCAGGTTCACCTTGGAGAAACCGGTGCTCACCGTGTCTTTACCGGTATAGAATTTCGAGACGTCATGAAGTTCAATCATATGAGACATAACTCTTTCCTTTCTATCGCTTAACTTGTGCCAACTATAATCGATTGGCTTCGTTCTATGTCATGTTATCCTATCTTTGAATTTATCTCAATAGAATGGGGGCAATCTTAATAAATTCTTAATAATTGGTGGGGAATTGGATGATTGTGCTTGCATTTCGATTTCTCGCAATATATCATAAAAATGTGATTACTATACACATAAATACATATAATAATGTGAAAGAGGGTTCGCGCCCATCGGCTGCGAACCCTCTTAACATCTAATCACTCATATCCGGATCCATCTTCACGGTGAGGTATAGCCCTGGAATTTCCCGCAGCACTTTGTTCCGCACGGTCTCCACCGTTTCCTCCCGGTCCTTCGCGTCGAAGCTGACCACCACGTCAAAACTCATGGTTTCGCTTTCCCGGTCGTAGAAGAAGCCGTGAAGCTGCAACACATGGGGAACTGCCATGACGATATCCGTGACTTTCTTCTGCATCATGGCAATGTCGGGATCCGTGGTGTTGATGGCGTATATGCCGATTCCCGTCAGCATCACCCCAGTCTCTTCGTAGACGGTGTTGTAAATCCTCCGCTCCAGATGGTCGATTTCGATGGCGGTCATGGTGTCCGGAATGGCGATGTGAACCGACCCCTGATACTGGTCCGGCCCGTAGGCGTGAAGCACCAGGTCATAGGCCCCGGTCACCTTCGGATTGCGACAAATGGCTATTTTTACCTTCTGGGCCAGGGGCTTATCCACCCTCTCCCCCAGGATTTCGCTAAGGGTCTCTCGCAGCATGTCGATTCCCGCTTTCATGATGACCCCGGCGATGATGGCGCCGAGCCAGGCTTCTAGCCGAATGCCGGTGGTTAGGTAGAGGATGGCAGCCACCAGAGTAGACCCACTGATTACCGCATCCAGGGTGGCGTCTGCGCCGGAATTCACCAGAGATTCGGAATTCACCATGGTTCCCTGTTTCTTCGTCCAGTGGCCCAAGATGATTTTGGTCACCACCGCTACAGCCACAATCAGAATCGTTATTCGGGAATAATCCGGCGTCACCGGATGGAGGATGCGGCGCACCGATTCCATCAGCGCAGTAGTTCCGGCGTAAAGCACAATCAGCGCAATCACCGTAGCGCTCAGATACTCAATCCGCCCGTGTCCCATGGGGTGCTCCCGGTCCGCCGGCTTGGCCGCCAGATGGGTTCCGATAATGGTGATTAGGGACGACAGGGCATCGCTTAGATTATTCACCGCATCCATAGTGATGGCGATGGAGTGGGAAATGGTTCCCACCAGCGCTTTAAACGCCGCCAGCAACACGTTGGCCACAATTCCAACAATACTGGTTCTAACGATAATTTGATTTCGATTCTTCAATGATATACCTTCTTTGCTAAAATCCTATTTCTAATATCTCGACACTCGGCCCTTATCCCAATCCCAGGTTCCCGGCAGCGTCAGCTTTTCGTACCACGGAATCAGGAAGGACAGCACGGTAAAAATTCCCAGTAAGAATAGATACCAGAACAACGGAATGATGTCCAGCGGGCTGACCCGTCCCTTGGTCAGTGACGCCACTAGCAAGAATTGGGCGCCATATGGAATCATTCCCTGGAATATGCAGGTAAAAGAATCCAGGATGGACGCAGTTTTCCGGGGATCAATCCGGTATTTCTCGCTAATCGAGCGAGCCATGTTTCCATCCACGATGATGGCCACGGTGTTGTTTGCGGTGGCCATATCCGTTAGCCCCGCCAGTACGCAAAGCGCCCCTTGGGCGGATTTCTTTCCCTTGCAGATGCCGCTGAGCTTTTCAATCATCCACTGGAGGCCACCGTAGTGGGCCGTCAGCTCTGCCAAACCGCCGCCGAACATGGACAAAAGGAACACTTCAATCATGCTTTGGTATCCCTTCCATATTTCTGTGGCAAATCCCACCGGGGTAAAATCACCATACACCATGCCGATGATTCCGGCGGAAAGGATTCCGATGAGAAGCACCAGGAATACGTTCATTCCCAGAAGAGCTAGCATCAATACCAGGAGATATGGAAGCACCTTGATGAGCTCATAGTTTCCATACTCCATCACTACCACGTGCTCCGGTCGCCCGAAGATTACCAGGAGCACCAAAGCAACGACCGCTGCCGGAAACGCACACCAGAAATTAGTCCGGAACTTGTCCTTCAGCTCCACACCCTGAGTTCGGGTAGCCGCGATGGTGGTATCGGAAATCATGGACAGATTGTCCCCGAACATGGCGCCGGACATGCAGGCCGCCATGACCAGTGGCATGCTGAGACCGGCTTTGTCCACAATTCCCATGGCAATGGGAACAATGGCTCCCACCGTCCCCATGGAGGTACCTGTGGCAGTAGCCATGAAGGCCGAAATCACGAAAATTCCCGCCGTCAGCAGGTGCACCGGAATCACCGACACCCCTAGATTCACCGTGGCCTCAATGCCACCCATGGCACCGGCCACCGCAGAGAATCCACCCGCCAGCAGGTAAATCATCAGCATAGTCACCACATCCTCGCTGGCAGCGCCCCTTGCGAACACCTTGAAATTCTCGTTGATTCCCGCATCGTGGAACATGAAAAACGCGGCGATTACCGCAATGGACATGGCCACCACCGACGGGAACTTGTAGAAGGCCATCTCCACTCCTTTCAACTGAAGGATAATTCCGGTCCCCATGTAAATTACAATGAACAGCAGGAAGGGCACTAGCGCCAGGCCATTTCCCGCTCTCTTCTCCAATTCTTTCATACTGCATTTCCTTCCATTAACCATTATTAACCATTGTGATTCAAGCGTTTGTGGACTTGTAGCAATCTACATAATTCGCCTCTGAATATCTTCTACCGACGGAAGTTGTTTTTCTAATTCCCCCGTCAGATTACTTGTTATTTTATATTCGCTCACCCCGATTGGCTTAGAGATATCTTTCAGCGAGTATTCAGCCACTAGATTGTTTTTATTCTTGCAAAGTAGCAGGCCAATGGATGGATTATCGCTTTCCTTTTTCAAAATCCCATCAACTGCAGATAAATAGAAGTTCAATTGTCCGGCATACTCTGGCTTGAAATCTCCAGTTTTCAGTTCAATTACCACATAGCACCGCAAATTCAGGTTATAGAATAGTAAGTCAATATAAAAATCATCTCCGCCTACATTCAGATGGTATTGATTCCCCAAAAATGCAAATCCAGTACCAAGCTCTAATAGTAGCTTCGTAACATCTCGCACTAGTGCCTCTTCGATATCACGTTCTCGCATATTCTCTTGGAATGGAATAAAGTCAAAGACATATGGATCTTTCATAGTCTGGGCCGCAAGTTCACTCTGTGGAGAAGACAATCTGCGGTCAAAATTTGAAATTTTGTCTGCTCGTACTTGTCGGTCATACAATCCGCTTTCAATTTGGTGAATCAATACATTCCGAGACCAACCATTTTTCAGACAAGCTTCTGCATACCAGAGTCTTTTTTCTACGTCCTGAACTTTATCCAAAAGTACGATATTATGACCCCATGGAATTTGTGCAACGGTCTGTTGCACAAATTCACAATCAGTATAAGTAGCTGCAAATTTTGCCATATATTTCAGGTTTCGTTCGGAGAACCCCCTTTTCCCAGGGAATTCCAAGTGAATATCTCGGGCCAAATTTTCAATAAATTTATTACCCCACACTTTATGTTCATTAATAGTGCACCCAATATCATAATATAGTAGCAACAACTCCTGATTTGCATGAACTGCAGCCCGATGTTGAGCCTCTTGAATTTCTTTCTTGATATTGTCTAAGACAGAGATATACTCTGTAGAATTCATCAACACTTTTGCTCTCACCTCCTGCATTTCCTTCCATTAACCATTATTAACCATTGTGATTCCAGCGTTTGTAACTTACGTCTTTGTCCATTATATCGGTTCTCGCAGACCTACGCAATTTGAAAATGCAGAGATGCCTCTGCTTCTTTGACGGATAACTTGGCGGAATGCAATTTCTTTTTACCGATTAAATTGCAATCAAGAGACGGGGATCTTTAAAATACTCTTTCTGCTTTCTCTCAAGGGTATCCAAGCTGTGCATATCTTTGCGATTGTACAGGTTATCGATGTCCACTGCGATGGCCTCCATGTCGAATCCGGTCTGTACCTCATAGGATGTCAGCAAATTAATTCCCGGCACAAAACCCATTTGCCCGTATTGATCCATCTTATAGTTGAATTCGCTCCGGTAGTTGGTCTGACGGAGAGAATCGAACCAAAGCCCCAGATGCTCCCACAGGAATATTCTGCCGGTTAGCGAATGAATCAACAGAAAATCCGAACGCACGAATTTTCCTCTCTCGTACTCAATAGGATACTCATATATCACATAGAACCCGGCCTGCCAGAGTCGTATATAAATAAGCGCCTCTGCCCGACTCCGCACTAGTGTTCCATCAAAAGCCGTGATGTTCAGCTGTTCCGGATATATGTCCGGAATCGTGTCTTTGTGCGCTTTCATTTCCTCATATCTTTTCTTTGCATCGTCGCTTTCCTCCAAATCCAGTTCCGCCCCGATATGGTTCGGGCAATAATGTTTTGGCATGCGTTTCATGACCTGATCCAACGATACGGCTCTGTAACTCTCCAGAAAGCATTCCATCCATTCGATATTACTCTCCAGGCTGGCGAGCATTTCATCACAGAATCTAACTTCTCGAATTCGCTGAACTATAGGATTCTCATCTCCGCCCAGATACACATCCGGCATGCCCTTCCTTCTAACATAATAATAGGGCTTGCCCTTCTTAATGCTCACATTAAGCTGCTTTCCCTGATACTTCTCCAGTCGTCTTCTTGCCTTTCTGTACTTCTTGTGGAGGCGCTTCTGTTCCTCCAGCTCCTGTCTCATGTAATTGAAAGTAAAATCTATCATCCGCAACTCCTTTGTACTCAGTGTTTCCTCTTCTCGTTCATTATGCCACAGATAAAATTCCCCTTCAGTACACACTTGATTTGATGCGTAAATTATACGTGCGAATTCTATGAATTTATAAATTCGGTAAAAATATTTTTCTTTCGGTCATCCGCGGCCGTCAAAGGGCGTACATTCCCCGCTTTTCATACGCTGTCGCTTTGACGGCCGACACCGCCTTTCCATACTTCGGCCGTCAACGCCTCCACCTCTTCCCCCAGCCTTACGCTCCCGCTTTGACGGCCGACACCGCGCTTCCACACTTCGGCCGTCAAAGAACTCACCTCTTC
>JAUNEW010000066.1 GCA_030525365.1 Eubacteriales bacterium | reverse complement strand
GCCTTCCCGTCACAATATCCGACTCATCCATCTGAAGGAAGAACATCCGGTGGCTGTAGCCGCCCTCATCCGCAAGGATTGTCGTGTTTCGCCCGCAGCAAGCCGGTGCGATGAGCAGCATCACCGATTCTGGAATTACCAGTCCGGCACGCTTCACCCCAAAGCCCTGCGCTCCTGGGGAATTATAGGACAGCGTGGCCGGAGAACTGTAGATGAGATGTTCCCCGGATTTCATCTCCGAAGGAATCGCTCCCTTCTCCACCAGTTCCCGGGCGGTTACGTAAAATGCGTCTTTCTTCATGCCTGCACCTTCTTCTCATGTTCTGCCAAAAGGAAGTCCGCCAAGTCGAAGAACTTCCGGCTAATATCCGAATCCGGATTTCCCTGAATCACCGTCATTCCCTCTTCCTCGCAGTTGATGATTTCGTCGGATCTCGGAATATCCCCTACAATAGGAATTCCAGAATCCTCAGAAAACGCCTGAACCTTCTCTTCTTCCTTCGGAACATTTCGGTGGTTGAATATAATTCCTTTTACCGTAGCATATCCTCGGTCGGAGAAATTATCTACGGCTTTCCGGATGTTGTTGGCAGCGTAGAGGGCCATCTTTTCACCAGAGGTGACGATGAGAATATCTTCGGCATAGCCTTCCCGAATCGGCACGGCAAAACCGCCGCAGACCACATCTCCTAGCACATCGTACAACACCACATCCGGTTGAAAACGGCGGAACACCCGAAGATCATCCATCAGATTAAAGGTAGCGATGATTCCTCTTCCCGCGCAACCGATTCCTGGTGTGGGACCGCCAGTCTCGATGCACTGAACGCCGCCAAATCCCTCTTTGACGATATCTTCAATCTCCGGCTCCTGGTCGTGGTCCCGAAGGAAATTCATCACCGGCTCCAGGGGCTTTCCCCCCAGAAGGTTGATGGTGGAATCCGCCTTGGGATCACATCCAATCTGCAGAACTTTCTTTCCCCTCATGGCAAAGGCCGCTGCCAGATTGGCGGTAACGGTGGATTTTCCGATTCCGCCCTTTCCGTATATTGCAATTTTAATCATATCCGCACTCCATACTACATAAAAAATAGACTTCCTCCGGGGAAGAAGTCTATCTGTATTCTTTCGCACGCAATTATCCTGCTGTTCTTTACAGTTAGCATCCTTCTTCCCACGCGGTATACCTTGTGGTCAGCAAGTATCTGTTACTGTAATTCTAACACAGCCTTTGGTTCATTCAAAGTGTTAACTTAACTACTAATGGAGACGTCCTTTCTAGGCCATGCATTCGGTATCAACGAACTCCGTGTACTCCCGGCAGGATAGCATCACCGAAAGCTCCTCGTCGTACACATAGACCGTATCGGAAAGCACTTCTTCCGGAGGTACCAGTTCTCTGTTGGCGCTTTGCAATGTGGCCTGCAGTTCCTCTTCGTCGTAGAACCCCTTCTCCGGTAGCACGATGAACTCGTGGACGGAACTTGGAATAGCATAGTAGTTTCCCCCTGCCATCTCAGCAAGTCTCTGCTGCACGCCAGGATAGAACATGGCTGCGGCCCCCATTAGCGTATCCTTCGTGGACAGAATGTACATGCTGTCTGGATCCATCCGGTAATCCTCTTTGCCCAGAAGATTTGCGGAGAGATCTCCATCCTCTCTCAATTCCATTAGAACCGGCGGATGCTCTTTCAGAGAATTTCGCAAAGCCTCCTCCATCATGGTAGCTGGATTATACTCCATGTCCTGCATAAGAGATTGGGTGACCTTCGTCCGCCACTTCTCTCCCTGTACGTTCTGCACCTGGACATCGCAGATCATGTGGATGCCCGGCACCACCTCCATGGATGGCACATCCATCATGTACTCTTGATTTCGTTCGGAATTAATCACACGCACTCTCAGCTTCTCACGGAGGGATTCCTTCCTTAGGGTCATGAACTCCGGTGGCGGACAGGTCAGTGCCTGCATACATCCCATGGCGATGGATACGGTAAGGTTATCTATAGTATCCCCCTCCAGGTATCTATTGTACAGCTTGCTCAGAATCAGTGCAGGACTGGCGTTGCTGTTTTCCTTCGTCAGCACGATGGCCCAGCAATCTGGTTGATTGGCTCTTGAGAGTTTCTGCTCTCGAGCCGTGACCTTCATATCCAACACCTCTTTGAAATACTGGTTCAGATTTTTCGTAATTTCCTTGGCAAATTCCTTCTTTGACAGTTTCCCTTTATTCTTTTTCATTTTCTATTCTCCTTTCATGGGTATGTCCTCTTGAAGATGCTTTCATTATGGCATAAAAAAAATTCCCCTTCAGTACACATCAATCGAGACTTTTCGACATTTTGCACTTTCGAAAGTGATATAATAGTGAAAAATAAACAGATTGAATCAAAAAAGGAGTCATCATGGAAGAAAACAGGGTTGCCATCCTGGGCATTATCATATCCGATACCGATTGCGCAGAATCGGTCAACGCATTGCTGCACGACTACAATCAGTACATTGTAGGGCGAATGGGGATTCCCTATCACCTGAAAAACATCAATATCATCTGTGTGGTTATGGATGCTCCCCAGCCAATCATCAGCAATCTGTCGGGGAAAATTGGCCGCCTTCAGGGCGTGAACTGCAAGGTAACCTACTCCCAGAAGCAGTAATCGGAAACCGTAGCATATTCAGAAAAAGGGACCGTCGCAATAATTACAATTGCGACAGTCCCTCTTCTTTTACAAATTTTACAAAAGTGACTTACGAGATGAAATTATCGATTAGTCTCGTCTTTCCGATATAGACCGCCATGGCTACCAGCACCTGTTCGCAGTCCTCTGTGCTGTGCACCGGCTGAATATTCTCCGCATTTACTGCCTCCACATAGTCGATTCGAGCCAGAGGTTCCGCCGAAATCAGCCCCTTCATTGCATCGGTAATCCGGTCCAGATTTGTCTCACCGGATTCCATCATCTCCTGACCTTTCCGAACGGCCTGGCTGAGAACCAGTGCGGCTTTCCGCTCCGCTTCGCTGAGGTAGGTGTTTCGGGAGCTCTTTGCCAGACCGTCTGCTTCCCGGACAATCGGGCATCCCACGATTTCGATGTCGAAGTTCAAATCCTTGACCATGCGCTTAATTACCGCCAGCTGTTGGGCATCCTTCTGTCCGAAGTAAGCCCGGTCCGGTGTCACGATATTGAACAGTTTCGACACCACTGTGCACACGCCGCGGAAGTGAATCGGTCTTGTTTTGCCGCAAAGTCCCGTGGTCATCTCCCCCTTCATGTCCACCATGGTGCAGGCACCCTCGGCGTACATCTCGCTCACCTCTGGGTGGAAAATTAGATTCGCACCCACTTCACTGCAAAGTTCCGCATCCCGGTGGATATCTCTCGGATAGGCTTCCAGATCTTCCCCTTCTCCGAACTGGGTCGGATTGACGAAGTCGCTGACCACCACCCGGTCATTCTCGGACACGGCCCGTTCAATCAGACTCTTGTGTCCCTCGTGGAGAAATCCCATGGTGGGTACCAATCCTACCGACAGCCCCTGTCTTCTCCATTCCTTCACTTCTGCACGAACTTCTGCGATGGTTTTCACAATTTTCATATCTCTTATCTCCTCTAATACAATTTTTCAATTACGTCATCGTCAATTCGGAACGTATGCTCTTCCGCAGGAAAAGAACCTGCTTTTACCTCTTCCATATACGCTTGGAATCCCGACTTCATCATGCTTCCCACATCCGCAAAGTGTTTCACGAACTTCGGTTTGAAATCCGAGAACATGGCCAGCATGTCCTGATACACCAGTACCTGGCCATCGCACCCTCCGCCGGAACCGATGCCAATGGTGGGAATCGTCAGCATCTCGGATATCATGGCCGCCAGCTTGGCGGGAACACATTCCAGCACTACTGCAAAAGCACCGGCCGCTTCCACGGCCTTCGCATCCTCAATCAGTTTCCGTGCAGCTTCTTCGGATTTGCCCTGCACCTTGAATCCTCCCAGGGCATTTACCGACTGTGGCGTCAGACCGATGTGGGCCACCACCGGAATGGAAGCTTCCGTAATGGCTTTAATCTGAGGGCAGAGCGCCTTGCCCCCTTCCAGCTTAACCGCCTGGCAGCGTCCTTCCTTCATCAGTCGTCCCGCATTGGACACCGCGTCATACACCGACGTCTGATAGGACATGAAAGGCATGTCTGCCACCACCAGGGCGTCTTTCGTTCCCTGGGATACCGCTGCCGTGTGATGAATCATGTCCGCCATGGTCACCGAAATCGTATCCTCATACCCCAACATCACCATTCCCAGCGAATCCCCTACCAGAATCATGTCGATACCGGATTCGTCCATCAACTTGGCGGTGGAGTAATCGTAAGCCGTCAGCATAGCAATTTTCTCGCCTCGTTCCTTCTGTTTCTGTACAGTGGATACCGTGTGTTTCATCTTGCACCTCCTTCTTCAAAGAATTTATTGTCCGGATGATTTTCATAAGCATCAAAAAAAAGCGGCCGATGGATATCGAACCGCTGCATTATCATATATTATTATTTTTGTGTTGGATGTACCGAAAAATAGCCACAAGAAAACCGTGCAGCATTCCTCTGTCAGTACTGCTCTTCTCCGAAGATACAGTCCGAAGTCCTATCAAAAATATATCTATATGGTACAGCTTTGTTACAAATGCCATCCAGGGATAAATATATCACTGATTTCGGAGGTTGTACAGGGGAAATTATTTCTGCTAAGAACTCCTTTCTAGTTCACCGTTACAATTGTTGTCGCTGTTGTCGTCATCAAAATAAGCACACATACCTCCATGGCAATTACCAGTGCTAACACTGAATTCACCAGACTCTCGTGGGCCGTGTCTGCCGGCGGCACATGCGTGTCCATCACCATTAGTGCTGCATACATTCTACGCTTCTCGGTTCCCACGTTGAAGGTGCCGAATCCTTCTTGCTTTTTGAGAAAATCGTCTGCTTCGATGATTTCTGTAACCAGCGTTTCAATTGGAACATCCAGCATCGCCAGCGTTCCCAGCACTGCAAGCTCGAATCCGCTGGGGTACTTGTGTTTTTGTTCTTTTAGCTGGTTAAAAATATCCTCCACTCTTCGGCACTTTTCCGTTGTATCCATTTGGTTCACAGCCAGGACATGGCTCAGTGACTGCACCGCATTCTTGTTGCGAAATTTCTTGCCAAGCTCCTGATAGCATCGTTCCATTTCAGCAAGAAGCACTTCCACATCCATCCCAGACGTAACCAAAAGTGCTGCAAAGGGAATATCTTCCCCATCAGTCAGCCAAGGGTGGTTCTTTTTCATCCCTTCGTATAATCTCAGCATTTCGTGAAGGCATTCTGGAATATTCTCCATATCTGTGTGATCCCGAAGAGTCATTGCCGAAAGAATCTTATAATCATTATTAATCCATTTAATGTCTTTCATCTGGTGTACTATTTCATCAATCTCTGCGAAATACTGTTCCGGATTTTCTTTTGTCGCCATCTTACAGAGAAGCGGCATCTTGATATTTCCTCGGTACGCAGAGAAAATACCAGTCTTTCTTTTTAGCACATCTTCACAGAACTTCAATCGATTGGTATCTGCTTCCAGGTCCATTCCCACATAGAAGGAACTGCCTGCCAGCAGCATCGCATCGTTCTCCCACTTAAAGGCCTTCTGTATCGCCCTCCGATTCTGAACCAGAAGTTCACAACGGTGGATTAGTTCATTGTTATTCATTTAAATTTTCAAACTCCTTTCGGATTTTTGAATACATTCCGTATCTTATGAAGAATTATATCTCATGAAGCAACAGGCATACAAGCTTTGCAAATAGTAGTTAGCATGAAACTATGTTTCTCGCATGTAATATAGTTTTAAACTATGTTGAACGTCAATTTTTATGTATTATACATTTTTTTCAATCTGGTACATAATCAATAACAGAAAAACACAGATTAACAGATTAGGAGAAACAACATGAAATTAACTTACGACATTGTAGGATCTTTCTTAAGACCCCAAGCAATCAAAGATGCAAGAAGAGATTTCAAAGCAGGAAAAATCTCAAGAGAAGAGTTGACTAAAGTAGAAGACCAGGAGATTAAAGCTTTAGTCGAGAAGGAAGTTGCTCATAAGCTTCCATACGTGACCGATGGTGAATTTCGGCGTAGATGGTGGCACCTGGACTGGTTGAAAGAGTTTGACGGCTTCGATACGAAACATTTTACCAAAGAAATTAACGGAACCATCAATGAGATCGAATTGGGAACGGTTACAGGAAAAATCTTCTATGACAAGAATAAGACCCATAAGGAAATGGAGGCCTGGGATTATCTACATTCCCTGGCACAGCAATACGAGGGTGTAACAGCAAAGAAATGCATTTCTGGACCAAACATGATTTTTATCGACCACTTTCTGCAATTAGGAAGTAAAGAGACTCCGTATTATGGCACAGATATCGAAGCTTTGATTGATGATGTGGCAAAAGCATATCAGGATGCGATTCAGGATTTCTATGATCACGGATGTCGTTACCTGCAGATTGACGATACCTCTTGGACCTATCTGATTGATGATGACTTCT
>JAUNEW010000065.1 GCA_030525365.1 Eubacteriales bacterium | reverse complement strand
TTCCATCCGGTGAACATCAACGATGCGGATGACCTGAGCTTCCGACTGGGAAGCGACTCCGGCCGGATGGATGACATAAAGCTGACAGTTCTCCTCTGCGATGTATCGAAAGAGGAATTCCCGAGCATTCAGACCACCGATCCGGAGCGCAACGTGATTCCGGTCATCTCCCGGAATAAGGGATCCATTCACAACGGCAGCAACCTGCCGGACTTCGATGAAGTGGCCTTCGATACCGTAAGCAAGAAGTTCTGCGTCATCACCCGCGCATACATCGATCTGTGCAATCCGGCGTCGGGATACGAACCGGAAACATCGGCAGAATCCATCACTTTGAAGAAGGGCGAAAAGCACTCCTATCAGGTATACCTGAACCCAGCGCGATACACCCTGGAAGAGGGCCATCGCCTGGCAGTGGTAATCGGCACAGAAGATCCGGTGAACTGCCTGATTCATAAGACCTACTCCGTTGCCATCGACAACGCATCGGTACAGGCAGAAATCCCGATGGTGTAAATGCTTCGGGCATTGTGTATTCTGTCGAGAAGGTAGTGGTGCAATTTGAAGATGGTAAAGGTGGTGTAATTGGGTAGAAATTTACCACTTAGCGAAAAATGAACTGTTCCTTCATTTTGTTTTCGATGATCGGCTGGTATAATCTACGTGAGATGTAGAGCTAAGACATCTGTAACAAACTGGGGGAGCGGGACCACAGGGGTCCCGGATGGAGGCGTGACCATCGTGCCCATGTCCTTTCGTTGGATAATAAAGAAACAACTTACATAAGCGGAACGTGAATCGTTCCTAACAAAGATGGCTCGCTTCACAAGAAGAGTGGGTGCCGCATTCGCGGCACCCACTCTTTTCGGTGTGTTAACAGTTGCCCATTCGGGCGAATCCGAACTATATCCTTTTCGGTCATCGCATGCTTTGAGGGAACAGTCGGCCTTGCGTGCGTAGTTCAAATGTGTCAGAAATCTTAGGCGTTCATTGGAAAATGCTTTTGCAAGAGGTATACAATGAATATTAATGCGGTGCTTTGGGACGGGGACGAAAAGATTCATTGTAATGGTGCTTGAAAGAGTAATATCAATGAATTTTGTCAGTCTGGTGGGTAACGGTAGGTCGGTTTATTCATTGGGAAGGCTGTTGAAACTTACAATTCCAATGAAAAAATGGACCCGAACATGATTCAGGTCCAGAAAAATTCATTGGAAAATGGGAAGTTATCAAATATGCAATGAATGCGACGCGATTCAATGAAGGCGACCTTATATAAACATCGTTACAAACGGAATGGTGAACAGGGACAGCAGCGTAGTCAAGGCATAACCTCGGCTGCAGAGGTCCGCGTCTACATCGTAGCTTTCGCAGGCGATAACCGGCATGCTTCCATTCGGCATTCCGTACAGCAGAATGAAGATTCCCACCAAGGTGGAGTCGAACCCCATTCCGCCGCTGCGGTGCATGATGAAGGCAGCGGCCGCCGGAATCAACAGAAGCTGGAAGAAAGAGAACACGTACAGCCGCACGTCTGTGAATACCTTTCGAAGGTCAATCTGTGCCAATGCGCAGCCGGTGATAATCATGGTCAGCGGGATGCAGGCATCGGACACGTAGGTGATGCAGCTTACCGCCATCTTCGGTAGCTGGATGTTGAACAACACGATTACCATGGCGATGACCACGCAGACAATTCCCGGATTGATCAGGGAACGGAAGGAGAACGGTGTGGTGTCTCCCGCCATCCGCTTGAACACCTGAATAGCGTAGGTGTAGAACAGCAGATTGAATCCCAGAGCGTAGAATGTGATGTAGAAAGTTTCCTCCGCACCGTACAGAGACTCCACCAGAGGAATTCCCATGAAGGCGGTGTTGGCGAAGACCAGCATGATGGTCACCAGCTTTTTCTCGTGTCCCTTGACCCGAAGGAGGCGGGCCACCACCGGCCCCAGCAGAATCATTAGGCCGTAGAACACCGCCATGAGAACCAGATTCTGAATCAACATGGAGGAGGGAACGGAGCCGGATCCGCTGAGTGCGGTGGAAATCATCAACAGGGGGTTAAAAATATTTACGATGATGTTAGAAATCTCGCTAGAACCCTGCTTGCTGAGCCACCCTTTCCGATAGCAGAAAAAACCTACAAAAATAAAACAAAAGAGAAGCACCAGCTTCTCGAGAATGATAAGACTATTGCTCATTTCCTAATAACCCTTCTTTAATCTCGTTTCGTAGCAAAAAACGCTAATAGTATATCACGAATTATAGATAAAACCAATAGTTGCACCGGAAAAAGTGAACAAAAATTAGTTGTTTTTACCCAAAATGAAAGGAAGTTTTTTTGCAATCGGGTCAAAAAAATGGTATCATTTCCATGTATGGTGCTGGTGCGCGGAATGCATCCGGCACCGAAGGAAAGAAAATTCTACGGAATCGATGAATCAAAACGATTCGGAAAGGAATTGAAATGGATTATTTAGAAATTGAGAAAGTCATTGGAAGACAGATTATTGACTCCCGAGGAAATCCGACGGTTGAGGCAGAAGTGCACCTGGTAGACGGAACCGTGGGAAGAGCAGCTTGTCCAAGCGGCGCCTCCACCGGTGAGTTTGAGGCACTGGAACTGCGAGACGGAGACAAGAGCCGTTACGGTGGCAAGGGCGTGACCCAGGCAGTATATCACGTGAACCACGAGATTGCAGATCTCCTGATTGGCATGGATGCTTCCGATACTTATGCAATCGATAAAGCCATGATCGAGGCAGACGGCACAGAGGACAAGTCTAACTTTGGTGCCAACGCGATTCTGTCCGTATCTCTGGCAGCGGCAAAGGCAGCAGCTCAGGCGCTGGATACACCGCTTTACCGTTATCTGGGCGGCGTCAGCGGCAACACACTGCCAGTTCCGATGATGAACATCCTGAACGGTGGAGCCCACGCAACCAACACTGTAGACACCCAGGAATTCATGATTATGCCGGCAGGGGCACCGACCTTCAGCGAGGGACTGCGCTGGTGCACCGAGGTATATCATAAGCTGGCAAAGCTCCTCAAAGAAGACGGCTACGCAACCGGCGTGGGCGACGAGGGTGGTTATGCACCGAACCTGTCCAGCGATGAAGAAACCCTGGAATACATCATCAAAGCCATCAAGGAATGCGGCTATATGCCAGGTGCGGACTTCGTCCTGGCCATCGACGCAGCAGCCAGCGAGTGGAAAGGAAACAAAGTCGGTGAATACGTACAGCCGAAGAGTGGTAAGAAATTCACCTCTGCAGAGCTGGTAGAGCACTGGAAGTCCCTGGCCGACAAGTACCCAATCATCTCCCTGGAAGACGGACTGGATGAAGAGGACTGGGAAGGCTGGAAGCTTCTCACCGAGACCCTAGGCGACCGCCTGCAGCTGGTAGGCGACGACCTGTTCGTTACCAACACGAAACGCCTGTCCAAGGGCATCGAGCTGGGATGCGCCAACTCCATCTTAATCAAGCTGAACCAGATTGGTTCTCTCTCCGAGACCATCGACTGCATCCGCATGGCAAAGAAGGCCGGCATGACCGCAGTGGTATCCCACCGATCCGGCGAAACCGAGGACACCACCATCGCAGACCTGGCCGTAGCCCTCAATACCGGACAGATTAAGACCGGTGCACCAGGAAGATCCGAGCGTGTAGCCAAGTACAATCAGCTCCTCAGAATCGAAGAACAGCTGGGCGACGCGGCAACCTACGCAGGCTTCAATGCATTCAATGTAAAAAGAAAATAGTCTGGGCCTGAGACACTTAGACCTGAGACGTCCGGCGAGGTACTCCGAGAAGGGGTGCCTCGCTTTTTCTTTGCAGCCGATGACAAAGCGGATGCGAGGGCAAGTTTTCGTAGGCGGAAGTGTCGGCAGGTTCCTTTGGCACTTGTGTAAGGTATGTGAGAATCTGTCCCAAGTACAGGAATCTATCGACGGGTGTAGAAACGCTGGTTCCGGCTCCTCGGGTGTTCCGGAATGGTCATGCACAGTTGATTGGATTCCACGAGAGGGTCGATGTAGACCTTGGATACGTGATACGTGGTCTTGAGTCCCAGGTAGGCGGTAATTTCCTGCCGGGTCCGAGGTGTTCGGCAGAATTCCAATAGAGCGTTCTGTTTTCCATCTCGACTTACAATCATATCTCCCGATTCCAGTTCAATGGATTTCGCTGAACTGCTGTTTCGAAGAATTACCACGAATTCATTTCGGCGATTCTGGAAGATGGGTTCCGGCAATCCATGTTCTTTCATCGCGCGCCGAATAGTGGGAATTCCGGAATATCGGTTCTCGGCCTCCGTCTGGGATTCGGCGATTAATGCTAGCGCCGGGTTCCGCAAATCCGGCTTGGAATATCCCAGTTGATCAATGGTCATTCGACCGTATAGGCTTCCGGGACTGTGAATCTCCAGTCGGTCGGTGTAGAAAATCATCTGAATGGGAGTCCCCTCTGTGTAGTGACTGTAATCTCGGTGAATTAGCGCATTCAGAACAGCTTCTCGAATGGCCTGAATGGGGTATTCGGTCTTATCGTTTCGCTTTCCGGTGTTCTTATCGATGATTGTTGCGACTTTCATATTCCGCATGCTGAAGGAAAGTGCTCCGTCCAGCATCTCTGCCAGAGTTCCTTCGATGCGTTTGTTATCAATGAACCTCGCATCTTCATCGCTCACATCCCCAATTTTATATCCTGGAACTCGGATGGCGGTAATCGCCATCTGAGGAAGATACCCCTGGGGATATATACAGAAATTAAGAAGAGCCGCCAGAGTTGGTTTGCCATCCCGGGTAATGTTCAGCATTTCCTCCTGAATATTGCGTGGAAGGTTTGCAAATGATGGCTTGTTCTGCTTCTGCATATTGATGTAGTCATTCAAGGCACGACGATTGAAACTTTCCATAGAAGCCCTTTCAATTATGCGTTCGTCATCATGAGCGTGCTTACGAAACGCTTCAAAACTATAGAGCTCGTAATCGGTCATAAGAAAATCCGCATCGCCGACTCGAACATAAGATCCCCTTAGTCTTCCGGCCCCTTTGTAATAGCATGGAAGCTCTGCTAGATCCAGACCGGGAATTTCGGCAGAACAGATGGGCGCTCCCTTGTAATTTGCCGTGGTGAAAACCGCCCGGACCGGCGGCATCATCTGATTGCATTGTTCGGTAACCTTCTTCTGCAAATCTTGCACATTGTAGACACCGCAAGGGAAGAAGTCCTTGTCCTCGTTAATACCGAAGAGGATAGTACCGCCCATATCCTGATTTGAAAAGCTGGAAAGCGTATCATAAAGCCGCTGGGGACAACCAACCTCGGCTGCCTTCAGCTCGATATTCTGCTCTTCTGTCTTGGTTGAGCAAATTCTCTCTACTAATGTGAGCAATTCTTCCTTCGTCATGGATAAAGACCTCCACAATTTTGATATTCGGTGAAAATATTATAAGTGATTTTGATTGTTTTGGCAATACTTCGATTGATATTTTGATTAATTTCCAATTAATCAAAATTACGATTGTGTTAATGAAAATTAAATTTGATTATTTTGTGTTCGGTGGCGCAGAATAGGGAAAATCATGGAATATGAGCCACTGATTCGCGTCGAATTGCCTGCCGGCTCTGGGACCGGTGGCTCAGAAAATGGAAAACCTTGGAATGTGAGCCACCGATATGCGTCGAATCGGCTGCCGGCCCAGGGTTCGGTGGCTCAGAAAATGGAAAACCTTGGAATGTGAGCCACCGATATGCGTCGAACCGCCTACCGACCCTGGGTTCGGTGGCTCAGAATAGGGAAAACCATGGAATATGAGCCACCGATATGCGTTGATTCGAAATCCTAACTTGATAGCCAATGCCCAGTACTTGGAGAGGTAGGCCAGAAGATAAAAATAGCTGTCACACTCATTCAGTGCAACAGCTATATCTGTTTCTCCCTCGTACGTCCGAAGATCTCGTCATGACTTAGGCGTTTTGAAGATGCTTGTGCAGATGCATCGGCCTTGTCCAATGCGTATTCAATCGAATGATCTGTCAACTTGGAATAAGTTTCGAGACTCATCACGACCATGGAACCGTAACCGTTTTTCGTTGACGACATATTGCAATGGCAGTTCTCCACAGAATGCTTGTCGACCATTACTGTGAATTGAAGAGAATCCGATATTAGTAACCAATGTGACGGCGGCATGAAACCATGACGGTGTACGAACGCAATTGCGGCTTTTCAAGACCTTCTTCCGCCAACAATTCCTTGCTTTTACAAATCCTATCCACGTTACCGTGGCTGAATCTCAGGGATTCGAGGTCGCGTTCCGCCATGTTTTCACATTTGATGCTCGCCTCTCGCCCTTTCCGGTAAAAGAAGTTGGCGCCCAACCATCCATTTTCCGTAGTTCCAGGGATTTTGCCGTCAACATATCACATGGCTGTCACATTTATCTATTTTTCAGTTTTTAGCTATTTGCACGTGTTGTTTTCTTCCGCAAAAAGAGGGGGCTGTCGCATTGCGACAGCCCCCTCTACAGCGCGGCTCCTCTCCAGCCCGCCCCTACAGCGCCCGCCGGAGGTACCGGTCCGTGTTGT
>JAUNEW010000010.1:22620-28612 GCA_030525365.1 Eubacteriales bacterium | reverse complement strand
CTGTTATCAGTTACAGGAGTATTATGTTCAAAGGAATTATACGAAAAGCAGACATTCTACTGGCATTGGCGCTTATCCTCATCGGCGCATGCGCCTCTCTCTGGATTTCCAGATACAGCACTGCGGGCAGCCACGTTGTCATCGAATCCGATGGCAAAACCTACGGAAACTATTCCCTCTCTGAGAATCGCACCGTTACTGTCACCCGGGGAAAGCGCACCAATACGGTCCGAATCCACAATGGAACGGTCTCCGTCACAGAAGCCTCCTGCCACAATCAAGTCTGCGTCAAACACAAGTCCATTCGCACCACCGGAGAAAGCATCATCTGCCTTCCGAATAAGATGGTGGTCAAAATCAGTGGGAAGGGAGGAAGTGAATACGATGGCATCTCCAGCTAAAAAGAATTCTCCGCGCTCCTACGATGTCCGAGCCAAGAACACGGCAATCACCGCCCTCATGGCTTCCTTGGCCCTTATTTTTTCCTACGTAGAAGCTATTATACCATATAATCCGGGGGTTCCGGGCATCAAATTAGGAATCGCGAATATCGTTACTTTGATTGCGCTGTATCGATTATCCGAAAAACACGCCTTTGTGGTGAACTTCGTCCGCATTATCATTGCGGGACTTCTATTCAATGGAGTGTTCGGTGCACTGTATTCTCTAGGGGGCGCGACTCTCAGTCTGATTGGAATGATTCTTCTAAAGCGTACCGAGAAATTCAGCATCGCCGGCGTCAGCATGGCCGGAGGCGTTCTTCACAACATGGGACAGCTTCTGATTGCAGCACTCATACTACAGGATGGTAAAATTTTTCTGTACTTCCCAGTTCTTCTCTTTTCTGGAATGATTGCGGGAATTGTCATTGGCCTGGGTGCTTCTGTTATATGTCAACGACTTCAGCACATATAGATAAGTATTTTTAGTTGAAAAACACAAATATTTAATTTTTATAATGGATATATTTAAAATTTTTGTTGACTTATGAATGCTAATATATCATAATTAAAAATGTAATTCAGAAGAAATTACGAGTGCTGAACAGATCGAAATGATAACACTTTCTTCTCCTTTACCTTACCTATGAATTTCGATCGACGATAGATAATAGCACGTGACATTACCTAAGAAGAACTGCAGCAAGGGGATACGCTGCAGCTCTTTTTTTTTTTGCTCAATTTGAAGTATAATCAGGTTAGTTTATTGACTTCATTTTATGATTGGAGGTAAGAAGAATGTGTGATAATTCTTTAAAAGTTAACATGTCCGCACTGGAAGATAAGTCGATTCATGATGTTCGGCCATTGGAACTGGCTCTTGTGGGAAAAGGTTTAAACAAAATTTCACTACAGGACGTTGTAGCGGAAATTGCAAAGTTAGCTGAAGAAGGTTACCTGAAAGCGGAGAATATCGCGAATGAAAATGGTCGCTTTGTTTTGATGAAGAATCCAGATGACGCACTTCCAGTATATGCTCAAGTTCTCCTAAATGGGTTATTCTACAAAGCAAGTGAGATTCCCTCTAGCAACATCCCATTGATTTTTTCTTATGCGGTATTGGAATCTCTTGAATGGCTACAGTTTGAGAATAGAAAAAGCCTAAAGAACGTTCGAAAGGAATATCAGAAACATAGTTCTGAATTCCGGGAGGGGAACAATCTGTATTTTCTTTATGTTCTCGGTCTTGACAAGAAATATGTGAAGAACCACCCAGATGCTGATTTTTCCATGTTTTCGAATATCTACAGCTGCATGACCTCCGTTCTCACTTCGGATCTGACTCCTATCGGGCGGTCATCTGTAGGCGGATTGGGAAGAGGCATAGCTGGTGGAGCCGGAACCCTTTCTGGGAATACGGATGTTAAAAACATCGAGGATATCGATTGGAATTATTTATTGTATCGTAAGTAAAAGAATGTGATTGATAAGAACTGCAGCGATGGAATACACTGCAGTTCTTTTTTTCGTTACCCTATTTTCTTCTCTTTTACGTTTTTAGAAAAAATATGAGGGTATCGCACCTTTACGGCACAATACCCTCTTTAAATTCATCATTCTATCTTAACTAAAAATTATGAATCTGTTTCTGTAAAATACAGATTATTCCTCTTCTGTACTCCAGGACTCCAGCTTGTTGGAGAATGCCCACAGGATTACACCGAAGATGATTACTACAGCTGCGCAGACGCCGTAACCCTTAGCGAAGCTCATGGTGTTCAGGAAATCGTACAGCTTTGGATACAGCTTCTGAGCGAAGAATACAGCGATAGGCCAGAATCCAAGCAGGAATCCCAGCAGCTTAGCCGGTGCAAACTTCGAAATGAAGGAGTTACCCAGTGGGGAGAATACCATCTCACCTACAGACATCAGGATGCAAACCAGTGCCAGCCAGAAGATGGAGCACTGACCGCTATCTCCAGCGATGTTATCAGCGATAACCATTACGATATAGGAAATACCTACCAGGATACAACCAAGAGCGGTCTTTCTGAACATGGACATGTCGCCCTGTGGTCTCTCGGACAGCTTACGCCATACGATAGCCAGAACCGGTCCAAGAATGATACAGCAAAGAGCGTTAACAGAGTCGAACCAGGAGGTAGGAATCTGGAAGCTTCCAACGTACCAGTTTGCCTTGTTCATGAAGGAATCTCCATCACCATAACCGAATCTGTAGTATGCTGGCATGTAAGCCATGTACCACAACATCCAGAATACAGCAGACAGAAGTGTCAGCAGAACGATTGCAACAACCTTCTTCTTGTCTCCAGAAGTCAGTGGAGCGTTGTCCTGAGCCTTCTTCTCCTCGGATACGAACTCACGAGTATCCTTCTTGAACGGAGTCTTACCAGCATCTCCCAGGGAAGCCTTACCACCAACGGTGAACCAAATCAGGTCCAGAATCAGCAGGCATCCGCAGAGAGTGAATACGCCAGTGAAGCTCATCTTTCCGCTTGTAGCCAGAACTGCGATGAATGTAGTTCCTACGAAAGAACCAATGTTAACGAAAGAATACTGAATGGAGAACGCTTCGTCCAGTTCTTCCTGCGAACCGAACAGAAGTCCGTTAACGCCGGACAGGTTTCCCTTGAAGAAACCAGTACCAACTGCTACGAGAACGATCATTACCCATACCATCTTCAGGTCGGTTGCCATTCCAGCACAGATGTAACCAACACCCATGAGCAGCATACCAAGCTGTACGCACAGTCTTGGGCTAATCCAGTGGTCGGCGATGTATCCACCGATGATTGGTGTGATATAAGTCCATGCTACGAAGTTAGCGGACAGTGCAGCACCTTCACTATCGGTCAGTCCCAGACCGCCGGATGTTGCATTTGTTGCGAGCCAAATAGCCAACAGGTACTTTACAGTATAGAATGCCATACGCTCGAAAGTAAATCCGAGGGCACATACGTAAAATCCAAATGGCTTACCTTTTTTTGCAGTTTCCATTTTCTTTTACCTCCTAAGTAATAACGATAAATGATGAATAATTGCATCAGGTCTGCATACCACAGTCCTGACAGAACCTAGTTCTTCCCATATCCTGCAGAACAGCACTTGCTTGTTCTCAAATTCTAATGGGATATAGGCTATAGAATAGACCACGGTCTATTTATTACCCTGTAATTTTATCACCTCAGCTTCACATTGTAAACACTTTAACGGTAGTTTTTTTGATTATATGCAAATATTAAATAGATTTTTTGTTAAGTATCAAAAAATCAACAGTCAATTTTGTTTTCAGAACTATTCATTTTCACTGGAATTTTCACACAAAAGGAGAGCCAACGACGTTTCGTTTGCTCTCTTCATTGTTCACTTATTTCAGAATTTCTTTTGCCGCTTCCGCAATGTCCTTCGCAGTCATTCCGTACTTCTCCAGAAGCTCTGCCGGCTTACCGGATTCTCCGAAGGTATCCTTCTGACCCACCATCTTGACTTTGCAAGGGGCTTTTTGAACCACAACTTCTGCAACCGCACTTCCCAGGCCACCGATTACCGAATGTTCCTCTGCGGTCACAATCGCACCGGTTTCCTTTGCTGCTTTGATAATGATATCCTCATCAATCGGCTTAATGGTGTGCATATCGATTACGCGAGCGGAAATCCCTTCCGCTTCCAGGGTCTTTGCCGCTTCCATGGCATCGGCTACCAGAATTCCAGTAGCGATGATGGTAACGTCTTTACCATCCTTCAGTTCAGTACCCTTTCCAATCTGGATGGCCTCTGCCTGTTCCTCGGAATAGAGTACAGGAACGCCGGAACGTCCCAGTCGAATGTATGCCGGACCTTCGAAGTCTACGGCTTCTGCAAGCAGCTTCTTCGCACTAACTGCGTCAGCCGGACAGAGTACGGTCATTCCCGGAATCTCTCTCATCAGCGCCAGGTCCTCGAAGGTCTGATGGCTGGCACCATCTTCCCCAACGGTGATACCTGCGTGGGTAGCGCAAATCTTAACGTTCGCGCCGGTATATCCGATAGAATTCCGAATAATCTCATAGGCTCTTCCTGCGGCGAACATAGCAAAGGTGCTGGCGCATACCACGTGGCCAGACAGGGCAATACCGGTGGCTTCCGCATACAGATCCTGTTCAGAAATGCCGCAGTTCACGAAACGTTCCGGATATGCTTTTGCGAAATTCTTCGTCTTCGTAGATCCAGACAGGTCGGCATCCATTACCACCAACTCCGGTCTTCTGGCACCTTCCTCCACCAGGAATTCGCCATAGGCTTCTCTCGTTGCAATCTTCTTAATATCTGCCATTACTGTACACCTCCCAGTTCCTTCATCGCCTGCTCGAACTGTTCATCGTTCGGCGCTTTGCCGTGCCATCCGGCCTGATCCTCCATGAAGGATACGCCGTGGCCCTTATGGGTCTTCGCAATAATCGCAGTCGGCTGACCCTGAACTGTCTTCGCCTCATCCAGTGCAGCGAGAAGTTCTGGAAAACTGTGTCCATCCACGTCGATTACGTGCCATCCGAAGCTCTGGAGCTTGGAACTGATTGGAGTTACCCTCTTCACATCGTCTACTTTGCCGTCAATCTGAAGACCATTCCAATCCACAATCATGGTCAGGTTGTCCAGCTTTCTGTGGGCAGCCGACAGGGCTGCTTCCCAGATGATTCCTTCCTGTAGCTCACCGTCTCCGCAAAGGGCGTAGACTCTTCCCGGATTTCCGTCGATTTTTCCGGCTGTTGCCATTCCCACTGCCACGGAGAATCCCTGGCCCAGAGAACCGGTGGACATCTCAATGCCCGGTACCTTGTGCATATTCGGGTGACCCTGGAAGTGGCTTCCAATCTTTCGAAGGGACATCATCTCTTCCGGATCATAGAATCCCCGTTCTGCCAGTGTAGCGTACAGAGCTGGCACTGCGTGACCCTTGGAAAGGACGAACTTGTCTCTTCCCTCCATCTTCGGATTCTTCGGATCGATATTCATTTCGTCGAAATAGAGTGCTGTCAGGATATCGGTGGCGGACAGGGATCCACCCGGATGTCCCGAACCGGCTTCGTGGATTGCTTTAATTACATCCACGCGAATTCTTCGAGCGGTTTCTTTCAGCTCATCATAATTTCTGTTACTCACAATTTCCTCCTGTTCTGGCTGATATTTTCATCAAGCATAAAACTATTATATTCACGAATCCCTGCCTTGTCCACACCGGAGCTACAGGTTCAAGAAATACTTTGCCATCACGAAGTAGGTTCCCAGGGAAACCATATCCGTCAGGGACGCCATCATCGGTCCCGACATCAGAGCGGGGTCGATTCCCACCTTCTTCGCCGCCATAGGCAGCAACCCACCGAAACACTTGGCGATGATGACAATCAACAGCATGGAGACGCACACTGTCAATGCCACCAGTATTCCATTGTGATCCAGCAGTATAATTCGAACAAAGTTCACCAGGCTGACGCAAATACCGATGACGATACTGACCCGAAATTCCTTCCAGAATACTTTGAGGGCATCGGACA
>JAUNEW010000010.1:16924-22520 GCA_030525365.1 Eubacteriales bacterium | reverse complement strand
GGCATATCCAGGTATTCCTTGTCGGTGGAGTCGATGACACCACCCATACGCTCGATATCCTCCGTCATCTCCTCTTCGATAACGTCCAGAATATCGTCGACGGTAATAATACCCACCAACCGGCTTTCGTTGTCCACCACCGGCAGGGCCAGAAAACCGTACCGTTTGAACAGGTCAGATACCTCCTCCTGGTCGTCATCTACGTGGGCCAGCACAATGTCCTCATGCATCAGCTCAGATACCTTCTGATTGTCCGGCGCGATAACCAGGGATCGCAGGGAAACAATTCCAATTAGCTTCCGTCCGCTGGACAGCACATAGGCCGTATAAATCGTCTCGGAATCCATTCCCACATCCTTAATATGGCGAAGGGCCTCCGCCGCCGTCATGTCCTTTCGCAGTTCAATGTAATCCGGCGTCATCAGCGAGCCGGCACTGTTCTCCTTATACCTTAGGAAGGTGTTAATCTGGCGCCGCTCGTTCTTCGGCGTTTTCTCCAGAATCTTATCCACCAGGTTGGCCGGAAGTTCCTCCAGGACGTCAATCATATCATCGAAGTCCAGTTCATCCAGAATGTACTGAATTTCCGTATCCGTGATGATATTGATAATTTCCACCTGATTGTCCACATCCAGATTCGGGAACACATCTACCGATACGTCCTTCGGCAAGGTTCGGAACAGCACCACCGCCTTCTGCATATCGTATTCCCGCATGATGTCTTCCAGCATCTCCGCAATGTCCACCGCATTGAATTTGAGAAGCTCATCCCGGCACTGGAAATACTTCTTTTCCTCCAGCAGGTTAAAAATCTTTTCTTCCGAGTATTCGAAAGTCTCATCCATTCCCTGAATCGAATTCTCCATACCTGCCCGTCCTTTCTTCATTTTCTACATTAACGTACTTTTGTAAAAATAATTTCTATTCCTCTACATCGCCCAGCATTTCTCGAATCTGGTCCTCTGTAATAATGGCGACGCCAAGTTCTCTAGCGGCTCGGTTCTTGGAGGATCCGGATTCCGGATTGTTGGTAATCAGGTAGTCCGTACTTCCGCTGACGCTTCCGGCCACCTTACCTCCTTCGCTTTCGATAGCCGCCTTCAGCTCCTTCCGGTTGGAGTAGTGATTCAGCGATCCGGTAATCACGAAGACTTTACCGGAAAGGCCTGTTCCTTGCTCCTCATAGGACTCGTCTAAGTGAAGCTGGTCGTAAAGTACTTTTACCATCTCCCGATTATGCTCATCCTGGAAGAAGGCCGCATAGTCTCTGGAAATTACATTTCCCACGCCGTCGATATCCTGGAGATTCTCCTCTGTAAGGGAGATGATTTCCTCCCATCGGTTGTGGCAAGCTCGGGCAATCTGGTTGGCCATAGTAACCCCAACTCCTGGAATTCCCAGGGCGGTCAGCACTCTGGCCGGCGTGGTGTTCCGTGCGTTCTCGATGGAGGCCAGCAGATTCTCACAGGACTTCTGTCCAAATCCTTCCATTTCCATAATCTCCGCCCGGTGCTTTTCCAGGGTAAAGATGTCCGGGAAGGAACGGATGCATCCCATGCCGATGAGCTTCAGCAAGGTCTGCTCCGAAAGACCTTCTATATTCATGGCGTCTCTGGAAACAAACAGGGAGAACCGCTTCACCTGTTTAGCCAGACAGTCCGGATTGGTGCATACCAGCACCTTCGTCCCGCCATCCGACTGGATTTTCGTCTCTCCACCGCACACCGGACAGGCCTCCGGAATCTGGAAATTCCCGCTTTCGGTCAGGTTCGACGAAATCTGCGGAATAATCATATTGGCTTTGTACACGGTAATTCGGTCTCCGATTCCCAGTTTTAGGCCTTCCACAATATTAATGTTGTGCACCGATGCTCGGCTCACCGTGGTTCCCTCCAGCTCCACCGGGTCGAAGATGGCTACCGGATTCAGAAGCCCGGTCCTGGATGGGCTCCATTCGATTTCCCGAAGAACGGTTTCTGCCTGCTGATCTCGCCATTTGAAGGCCATAGCATCTCTCGGGAACTTGGCTGTGGTTCCCAAAGATGCAGAATAGGCCAAATCCTCCAGGGTCAGAACCAATCCATCCGACGGAATCTCGAAGGCTTCAATCCGCTGTTCAAAAGCATCGATGGTCTCCAGCAGGTTCTCTCGGTTCACCTTCCGGTACTCCACCACGTCAAATCCCTGTTCCGCCATCCACTGCATCTGAGCCTCTCGGCTGTTCCGGAAGTCCACATCCGGTGCTTCACTCAGGGTAAAAGCATAGAAATGCACGTTCCGCTCCGCCGTAACCCGGCTGTTCAGCTGCCGCACGCTTCCGCTGCAGAGGTTCCGGGGGTTCTTGTACTTCGCATCCGCATCGTCAATGCTGGCGTTAATGCGCTCGAAATCCTCATACCGAATCACCGCTTCTCCCCGCACCACGGTGTGGCCCTTGTGGGGAATGGCCTTCGGCACATTTCGGAACACTTTCGCATTGGGAGTAATCACTTCCCCCACATCTCCGTTACCTCGGGTCACCGCCTTGGTCAGCTTTCCTTCCTCATAGGTCAGCACCACCGTTAGTCCGTCCAGTTTCCAGGACAAAAGGGCCGCCTGATCGCCCAGCCAGCTCCGAAGAGCCTCCCGGTCTTTCGTCTTGTCCAGGCTCAACATCCTCCGGGCATGACGCTCCTTGGGAAGTTCCGACTGCACCGTATACCCCACGTTCTGGGACGGGCTTTCCTCCGGCACATAGCCTGTCTTCTCCTCCAGCTCCAGAAGCTCGTCATAAAGCGCATCGTATTCATAATTCGTCATGATTTCACTGGCGTCGTCGTAATAGGCTCTGGACGCATTGTTCAGAATCTCCGTCAGCTCATCAATTCTCTTCTTCATATCTTCCATATCTAATCTACCTTCTCGATATTCACAAAGCCTTTTCCGATTTTCTTAATCCCCACCGAATCAAAAGCGATGGTCAGAATCTTCCCAGAATCTTCAATCAACATGCCTTCCCCGAACTTCGGATGGGACACCTTGTCCCCCACCTTGAGATCATCGTTGGAATACTTCTTCTTCGTCTGCCTCTTCGCGTAACCCAGACTGTCAAAAGGCTTTCCACCGGGAATGCCACCATACCCATCGGCGGTTCCGTGGGGTTGCTCCTTGTAAAAGTAATCTCCGTACAGTCCACCATCTCCGGATAGTCCGCCCCGCTTCGCTGCCTTCTCCTTGGCAGTCTCCCCGTCGATGTATTTCTTATCCATCTCATCCAGGAACATGGATTCCGTGGTGTAATCCGTCCGGCCATAAAGCATTCTCGTCTCGGCGCTGGTGAGATACAGTTTCTTCTGGGCTCTGGTAATTCCCACATAGCAGAGTCGCCGTTCTTCTTCCAACCGGCCCTCCTCGTCAAAGGAATTAGATCCGGGGAATATTCCGTTCTCCATACCCGGAATGAATACCACCGGAAATTCCAGCCCCTTGGCGCTATGAAGGGTCATCAGCACCACCGCGTCCTCATTCTCATTTCGGTTGTCAATATCGGACATCAGGGTGATTCTCTCCAGGAAGGTGGACAGAGGTGTGGGTTCAGATATCTCAAAACCGGCTTCCGCCATGGCTTTCCGCTCTTCTTCCAGTGTTTCCTGGTAGTCTGCTTCCTCGCCGCTTTGGATGCTCTTCTCGAACTCGGCGATGACGGATTTGAATTCCATGATGTTCTCGATACGGCCGTCCGCTTCCACTGTGTCCGCATCCTCCAGGGCCTTCAGGTACCCAGAGCGTGCCAAAATGTTGTCGTACAGGTCTGTGAGGGTCAGATTCTCTACTTCCCCCCGGACATCCTGAATCATCTTCGTAAATTCTTTTAGCGCATTTCCTGCCTTCTTCGGAAGGGACTGCAGGACTTCCGCCTCCAGAAGAGTTCGGTATATGCTGATGCCATAGGAGGCCGCATAGGACTGAATGGCGGACAGGCTCTTGGCGCCGACGCCTCGCTTCGGCTCGTTGATGACCCGCAGCATGGCGGTATCGTCATCGGGATTCTCCATCAAATGCATGTAGGCCATCACATCCTTGATTTCCTTGCGGTCGTAGAAACGAAGGCCTGCCAGCACTCGGTACGGAATGCCCCGGAAGGAAAATTTCTCCTCGAAGGCCCGGGACTGGGCATTCTTCCGGTACAGCACTGCCATGTCGCTATAGCGATAGCCTTCGCTATGCAGTCGGTCGATTTCGCTTCCAATGTACCAGGCTTCCACCTTCTCATCTCCCAGGCGGCGGTAGGTAATTTTCTCCCCATCTCCCTTGTCCGTCCAGAGGGATTTCTCCTTCCGTCCTCGATTGTTTCGAATGACGGAGTTGGCCAGATTCAGAATGTTTCCATCTGAACGATAATTCTGTTCCAGCTTGATAGTGGTAACTTCTGGAAAATCTTTCTCGAAATCCAAGATGTTCCGAATATCCGCCCCTCGCCACTGGTAGATGCACTGATCGTCATCCCCCACCACGCACAGGTTCCGGTTAGTCTCCGACAGAAGGTGAATCAGCTTATACTGCAGGTAGTTGGTATCCTGATACTCATCCACCATGATGTACCGGTATCGATTCCGGTAGTACTCCAGAATCTCCGAATCTGCTTCCAGAACCCGGACACCGTTCAGAATTAGGTCATCGAAATCCATGGCGTTGTTCCGCATCATCTCCTTCTCGTACTCCTGATAGATGCGGTACACCGTCTCACAGCGAAAGTCGCCCTTGTTCTCCGCGTAATACCGCCCAGAATCTTGTTCCTGCTCCTTCGCCTTGCTGATGGTGTTGATTACGTAGCTCACGGGGTAGGTCTTCTCGTTAATTCCCAGGCTCTTCATAATTCGTTTTACCATCTGCTTCCGATCCGTCTCATCGTATACGGTGAAGCCCTTCTTGTACCCCAGCACCTCGCAGTGATACCGAAGAATTCGGAGACACATGGCATGGAAAGTCATGAGCCACATTCCCCGTGTGTCCGGCACCAACCGCTGCACCCGCTCTCTCATCTCCTGGGCCGCTTTGTTGGTGAAGGTCACCGCCATTATCTGGTAGGGCCTTACCCCCTGCTCAATCATGTACGCAATTCGGTGGGTCATGGTGGTGGTTTTTCCACTGCCCGCCCCTGCCAGAATCAGAAGGGGGCCATCGATGTGCTGCACCGCCTTCTGCTGTTCCTCGTTCAAATTCGATAAATCCATCGTTACTCTGTCCTCACTCTAAACCTTATAATCTATATAGCAATCTATATATAATCTATCACAAGAAGTCTTCTCGTACTATCTATATGTGAATAAATTAAAGAAGGCTCATGATGAACTTTCCCGTGATCACACAATCACGCATGACTATGGAAAATTACATCATGAGCTGTA
This sequence comes from Eubacteriales bacterium, assembly GCA_030525365.1. Lineage (GTDB taxonomy): Bacteria > Bacillota > Clostridia > Peptostreptococcales > Anaerovoracaceae > Mogibacterium_A. Next base: position 17,133 of record JAUNEW010000010.1, on the reverse strand, counting down.
TCGAACTCTACCAATTCTGCCAACCGGCCCATTTAATCTATAGAAATAACAGCACCAGAAGGCTGATTAGGACCAGAACACTGGCTATTTTTTCCAGAAATTGCATTGCCTTTTCGTATTTCGATCCCCATATGGTATCGATTAAAGATACTAGGTTCAGTAAAAGCAGTTCTATCACAAAAAGGACTAATTCAACTTGATTATCCGTT
>JAUNEW010000010.1:0-16824 GCA_030525365.1 Eubacteriales bacterium | reverse complement strand
GTTCAGTAAAAGCAGTTCTATCACAAAAAGGACTAATTCAACTTGATTATCCGTTGCCCTTGAATAGTATTCTTTCGCTGATTCCAGGCCGCATATGAGTCGGAGAAGCCACCTCGCAGTGTCCAGGTAACGGTTATTTTGAGTCCATCTTTATAACCATGAGTTGTCTTATTGGCTTCATCCTGAAGGATTTCTCCAATTTCCGGCAAAGCTTTCCATCCATATATTTCTGCTGCATTTTTTAACATTTTACAGGTAGTAGAACGCCCCATACTTATTACCTTCTTCCCTAAAGCAGACTTAGGTGAAATCCCTACCTTTGTTAAAGCCGCAGTAAAAGAAATACTCTTGTCCAATAACTTCAAATACTTATTCTTTGTCAGTCCCATGCTATAGATTGCTGCTTGTTTCGAATTCAAGTAAAGCACTTGCTTCGTATATTGTCCATAATACGTATACGGTTGCTTTGAATTCTCATTCGGAACCCATTCCATGCAAGTTGATGTGCTAGATTTACTATTGCTGTATTTATCAAGATGCGCATTGAATCTGCAGGATATTTTATTTTTGTAGGATGTAGAAACAGCTACTTTTGCTACTTTGTTTCGTTCTATCCCACATTGAATTCTCCACTTAGAAGATTTTTTATCCCATTTTACACTTCTTACATCTACACCTTTCCCAGTAACTTTCGGTTTCTTCTTTGAATTGACGCCTTTACCGGTGAGAACTGCATCGTATTCGCCCCTTGTGCCTGCTTTATAGTTATATGAATGTTTATACGTCTTAGCCGAGACACTCTGAACACCGGTCGCACATATCATCACCGCACATATCATTATGCATACAAATGATGCGATTTTTCCATTTCTCATATTCTTTTTCCCCCAGGTTCTATAAAAAGCATGAAGTCTTATATCTCAAACTTCCGAGCAACAGTTTGCGTCTGTTTAAATCTGCCACCAACGGAGTATGCCTTGATTTTAACTTCATATTTTCCTTTGGATAAATCCATTTCCTTTTTTATATGAGTGCTTTTTAGTTTCTCTTCTTTAAAGCACTCTGTTTCTTTCGTTCCATTCACCTTAAGAACACTTATATCGTAAAACACATCTTTATCGGACTTTGCCTTTTCCCATAAGATGCTGACACTATTGCCATCATATGTCATATCCTTAATCTCGAATTTTCCCGGTAGAATATATGCCGTCACATACGCGATTGGAAACGTTTCTTTGTATTTTCCCTTCCCTCTGATGTAGTACACGTATTTTCCGGTGTTTTTCACAACCCGTTTCTCACTTTTCTTTACATCAAAGCAATAATCTTTATCCAATTTTAAACCTTCTATGGATACAGATACGTTATGGTCTTTCCCATCGTATTCTCCATGCCACTCAATTGAAGTATCAAAATCATCCTTATATGTTGAGCTTGAAACCGCTTTTCCATCAATCATCAAGGTCAGTTTCTTTCCCGTCATATCTCCCGTTAATTGACTGGTATATGCACTCATTGCTTTATATCCTGCTATCAAGACAACACACACAATTCCCAGTATCACCCATTTTCTTTTCCGCATAACACTCCCTTCACATCTATTTAAACAAAAAATATCTACAAATCAATTCCATGTAAAATCACTATTTTTCGATGCAAATATATATTGCATAACCTTTAGAATTATACTACTTTCACCGAAAATCGTCAATCGAGGTTCGACGGATGAAAGTCCTTCTTTCACGCTGTCAGATTTATAATCAAAATCCAAATTGTATATTTTTCTCTAAATTGTATACTTTTCCAGATTTATTGACACTGTCTTTTTCGAGTGCTAGAATCAAAGTGCGGTTGAAAAGAACGGCCGTAAGAATATTAAGTATTTTTATAAGGAGAAGAAAATGGCTAATATTTCACAGAAGTACATCGACATTGCTAAGAAAAATTATCCAAATGAGCCTGAATTTCTTCAGACTGTAGAAGAAGTTCTGACTTCTATCGAGCCAGTTCTGGAAGCTCATCCAGAGTATGAGAAGGCTGGTCTGGTTGAGAGACTGATTGAGCCTGAAAGATCTATTACTTTCAGAGTTCCTTGGGTTGATGACAATGGCGAAGTTCATGTTAACAGAGGTTACAGATTCGAGTTCAACAGTGCACTGGGACCATACAAGGGTGGTCTGAGATTCCAGGCTAACGTATATCCTGGCATCCTGAAGTTCCTGGGATTCGAGCAGATCTTCAAGAACTCCCTGACAGGTCTTCCTATCGGCGGCGGCAAGGGTGGTTCTGACTTCGATCCAGCTGGCAAGTCCGATGCTGAAGTTATGAGATTCTGCCAGAGCTTCGTAACCGAGCTGTACAGACACATTGGACCTAACGTAGACGTTCCTGCTGGAGACATGGGTGTAGGCGGCAGAGAAATCGGCTACATGATGGGTCAGTACAAGAGAATCACCAGACAGTACGATGGTACTTGGACTGGTAAGGGAACTACCAACGGTGGTCTGAACGGAAGAACAGAAGCTACCGGTTTCGGTATCGTATTCTTCGCTAGAGAGGTCCTGAAGCACTTCGGTGACACTCTGGAAGGAAAGACTGTAGCAGTTTCCGGATTCGGTAACGTATCTTGGGGAACCATCACCAAGCTGGTAGAGCTGGGTGCTAAGCCAATCACTATCTCCGGACCAGATGGATACATCCTGGACGAGGAAGGTATCACAACACCTGAGAAGATCGAGATGCTGCTCTGGCTGAGAGCTAACAGCCCAATGGCTTGCGCTCCATACGCTGAGAAGTTCCCGAACGCTAAGTTCATCCCTGGAAAGAGACCTTGGGAAGTTAAGGCTGACGTTTACATGCCATGCGCAATGCAGAACGACATCACTCTTGACTGGGCTAAGGAAATGGTTAAGAACGGTGCTAGATACCTCATCGAGGGTGCTAACATGCCTACAACCAACGAAGCTGTTGCTTACCTGCAGGAGAACAACGTAGTTGTTGGTCCTTCCAAGGCTGCAAACGCTGGTGGTGTAGCTTGCTCTTGCCTGGAGATGGCTCAGAACGCAGAGCACCTCATCTGGGACAAGGAAAGAGTTTACAAGGAACTCGAGGGCATCATGGTTCACATCTTCGAAATCACAGAGGCTGCTTGCTCCAAGTACAACCTGGGCGAGAACCTGGTAGCTGGCGCAAACATCGCTGGATTCGAAAGAGTTGCAGATGCTATGATGATGCAGGGTATTGTATAATCGATTCATTCGATTGCATACCGCTTCATAACAGAAGAAAACGAGAGAGCTGCGATTGCAGCTCTCTTTTTTTCTCTCGAGGCCTTTTATTATGTTGACGGCGTGATATGTTGGTGGGCTGCCATCTATTTTTCCAGTTTCCGGCTATTTGGCTATTTGCATGTTATTTCTTCCTCAAAAAGAGAGCTGTCGCATTGCGACAGCTCTCGCTTGAATTGCAATATTCGCCTTTGCGCTTATACTTTTTCTCTTACTTCTATTCCTGCATCGGAAGACAGATTCCCATCCGCAGCAGATACAGATAAGACTCTGCCACCTTCATACCGGTGGAAAGTTCCAACGCTTCTCGGTACAGATGAATCTGTTCTCGATACATGTCTGCAATCTCCGCTGTGTTCTCCTGCACTCGATTACTCTTGTAATCCACCAAAACAATATGCTCCTCTTCCTGGAAGAAGCAGTCGATAATTCCCTGAACCAAGACTTTCTCCCCATTCACTTCCTTCTGTAGGGTGAACGGTTTCTCCTTCCAGAGCTGACCTCGGGATGCTGCTTGAACGGCCCTTCTTCCCAAATCCGAATCGAAGAACCGTGCAATCATTTGAAAATCCAAGGTTACATATATTTCCTCTGGAATTGCTCCAGATTCTCGTAATCCCGTTGCTACCTCTTCGATGTAGCTTTGGTTTACGCAATCGTCTTTCAACACCTGGGTAAAAGAAAGCCCTTCCATAATCCGGTGGTATGCGGTACCGATTTCGGCTCCGGTCACTTTGACCACTTCCGTGAACTCCGGTGTATCCAAATCAATTCGCCGCTTTCTGCTGTCCGTTTCCGCCAAGGCATTCATTTCGCTGACTGTGTACTTGGATTTCGTCTCCAGTGCCTCGCTCTTTGGATAGGTGTAGCCCAGCCGTTTCGCCACTAAGGCTTCCATCTTTTCCGCTTCCGGATCTCCGGCGAACTGGGCCCGGGCATTCTCGAAATCTTCGAAGCGATTTCTCTTCTGGAAATACTTCTTCGCTTCTGGTTCCGCAATCATATAGCGGACGGATGGAATGAAGAGTTTGTTCTTGATAATTTCGTAGAAAGTACCGGTTCCCGGTACGCCGTTCCGCAGCTTCTCTTCGTCCTTGCAGGTTCCCACCATCATCAGCTTTTCCCGAGCACGGGTCATGGCCACGTAGAGAATTCGAAGTTCCTCTTGGAATACTTCTTCCTTTTTCTTGTCATAGATCAAATTCTGAAGAAGCGTGGTACGCCAGAACTGATTTTCTTTGCTCACATATGAAAGGGAAACGCCTAAATCAGAGTCAAAGTAGAAACCCTTGTTCCGCGAATCCGTTTTCTTTCTCTTTCCCATTCCCACGATAATGACAAATGGAAATTCCAGGCCCTTACTCTTGTGCATAGTCATAATCCGAACTACATCCGCATCCTCACTGACCATGGAGGGCTGTGCCGCTTTGAACTGCATCTTCTGCAACGAATCGGTGTACCGAATGAATTCATGCAAGGTAGTAAGGCCCCGCGTCTGGAAGCTTGACGCCCTCTCCGCCAGCACCCTCAGGTTCGCCTGCCGCTGCTGGCCACCATACATGGCTCCTGCATAGAGGTAGTATCCGGACTCCGTCAGAATGTACCAGATGTATTCATCCAGCGGCATCTTATTGGATAGATATCGCCACTCCTGAATCTTTTCCTCCGCATGCCGAATTTTCTCCGCCAAGTTCATTTCGGTCACTCTGATGTTCTCCAGTTTCTCTGGATAGGCAAGGCCGTACTCATAGGCTTTGTAGAAGCCACCGGTACCACCGGCTTCCTTGTAGATGATTCGAATCTGCGCCAATTCCTCCGGTTGGAATCCGAAGATTTCTGACCGCAACACCGCCAGCAAAGGCACGTCCTGATGACCGTTGTCGATAAGTTTGAGAAGTGCCATGGCCACTTTAATTTCCACGGCTTCGTAGTAATCTCCGTCATCGCTCATGAAAGCCGGAATATTCTGGGACAGCATCGCCCGGTAGTAGATGTCCGCACTGCTGTTGATGCTTCGCCCTAATATTACGATATCTCTCGGCGTTGCTTTTCGCACCACGTCCTGCTTTCCATCGTAGAATTCCGTTCCGATAATGTTTCCCACCAGCTTCGCCACATAATTGGCTTCCAACTCGGACCGCTCCAGGGAGTCTTCCTCGTCATCGCTATCATCTCCGGCATTCTCGGGAAGAATGTGTACTTCTGGGACCATATCCATTTCCGGTCTTCCCTTCAACCCCTGATACAGCCATTCCTTCTCGTCATATCCCGGCATGATTCCATCGAATACATCGTTGATGTATCGGATGGTGGACCCGCTGCTCCGGAAGTTCCGGTTCAGGTCGATAACCATGGCCTCAGTGTTCTCTGGCTTCTCGTATTCTCTTCGGGTGGCCATGAAAATCTTCGGGTCGGACTCCCGGAACCCATAGATGCTTTGTTTTACATCTCCTACCTTGAAGAGGTTGTTCGGCCGGGCAACCATGGAAATCAGGTATTCTTGCAATTTGTTGGTGTCCTGGTACTCGTCGATAAAAATAAATTTAAACCGCTTCCGCAGGACTTCCGACACTTCCGGATCCTCCAGAATGCGAACTGCCGTGTGTTCCAGGTCCCCGAAATCCATCAGGTTCGCCTCCCGCTTCTTGGCGTCGAACCGGTTCTCGAACTCCTGCAGAAGCCGCAGGTAGTACACCGTGTACCGGTAAGCCTCGTCCATTTCCTTGAAGCTCTCCGAAAGGGATGGCACGAAGAATTCTGCCCGAAGGGCATTATAAAGGTCCTTATACTTCTTCCGAATTGCGCTAACGTAATCCTTCACCTCGCCAGTGTACATGTCTTTCTCCGCCTTTGCCACACGAAGCTGTGGGAAAGTATACGGCGGCAACAGGTCGTCTCTCACCTGGCCACTCTCATCCTTCGGATATTCCAGTGCATCCAGCACGCTCTCAAAGTATTCGTAATCCTTTTCGAGAATCTTCTGAATCGACTCGATGCCGTAAGGGTTCAAATAATCTATCAGGGCGTTGCAGTCGTCCACCGCTCTGGTGATTTCGGATTTCGTCCGGCTCATCACCATCTGAAAAATCGGCGACTCCGTAATATCCCCGGATTCCGGATTCCGCATCATCTCCGCTTTTCGGAAGGCCCAGTCAAAATAGTTCGGTACGCTTCGAAGACTTCCGTAGGTGGACAGCATCTCCGACATCAGGCCGTTCTCATTCCGGTCACTGCTGTATCTCTCCAGAAAGCCCTTGAAGGAACCGCCCGGGATATAATCATCCTTCTCAAAGCACTGGTCAAACAGCTCCTCCAGTGCCTCCATCTGCATGAGACTGCTCTGCGCATCGTCGCAGATTCCAAAGCTGGGTTCCCGGTCGATTTTGTAAAAGAATTCTCGGATAATCCGCTTTGCGAATCCGTGGAAGGTGCTGATGTAGGACCGATACATCCGGTTCAGCTGCCGACTCATCAGTGCCCGATCCTCCGGATGTTCCTTCATGTGTTTCTGAATCGCCTTGGTGACCTTCATCTTCATCTCTGATGCTGCCGCATTGGTGAAGGTTACCACCAGGAGTTCATCCACATTGGCCTGCCCCGACTTAATAATATGTATAATTCGCTCCACCAGAACCGCGGTCTTTCCCGACCCGGCTGCCGCCGAAACCAGGATGCTTCGGTCCAGTGTATCGATTGCTTTCTGTTGATCTTCGGTAAAATGTACTGCCATAGCCACCTCCTTCTATCATTATAATTATAATTCCTTTCGACGCAAGAATTGTTGTGATATACTATGCTTAATGGCCGTCTCAGAAGATGGCCCATTTCAATAATACAGGAGGTTTCCAATGAAACACAGACCCACAATGTTACTGATTCTGGATGGTTTCGGAATTCGGCAGGAGGCTCACGGAAATGCCATCGCTGCCGCAAACACTCCCCATCTGGATGCCATTTTCCATAAATATCCATTCATCACACTGGAAGCCAGTGGCGAACCGGTGGGACTTCCCTCTGGTCAGATTGGCAACTCCGAGGTAGGACACACCAATATCGGTGCCGGAAACGTAATCTACCAGGATCTTCCAAGGATTTCCAATGGAATCCAGGATGGTTCCTTCTTCCGAAATGACGCACTTCTTCAGGCCATGGAGAATGCCGCTGCGGGAACAGGACACGCCCTTCACATCATGGGACTTCTCTCCGACGGCGGGGTGCACAGCCATATTGACCACCTGCTGGCCCTTCTGGATATGGCGAAGGAGAATCACGTGGAGAATGTATATGTCCACTGCTGGCTGGACGGAAGAGACGTTCCTCCTACCAGTGCGGGAACCTATCTCAAGAAACTGGAAGACCACATGCAAGAAATTGGTCTCGGGAAAATCGGCGTTATTTCCGGCCGCTTCTATGCCATGGACCGAGATCAGCGCTGGGAGAGACTGCAGCTGGCCTACGACGCACTGACTCTATCGGAAGGGGTCCATGCAGAAACACCGGAGGAGGCACTTGCCGCTTCCTACGCAAAGGACGAAACCGACGAATTCCTTCGCCCGACGATTATCACTCCAGAACCGATTCAGGATGGAGATTCCGTCATTTTCATTAACTTCCGTCCAGACCGAGCTCGGGAGATTACCCGGACGCTGGTGGACCCGGCGTTCACTGGTTTTACCCGAAAGAAATTCCCGAGAGACCTCACTTATGTGTGCATGGCGGAATACGATGCCACCATGCCGAATGTGCTTCTGGCCTATCCTCCGGAGAAGGTGGAACCCACCTTGGGAAGCGTCATTGCAGCAAACGGCCTAAGGCAGCTACGGATTGCGGAGACGGAGAAATACGCCCATGTGACCTTCTTCTTTAACGGTGGCAAGGAAGAGCCGGAGGTGGGCGAGGACCGAATTCTGGTGCCTTCCCCGAAAGTCGCCACCTACGACCTGCAGCCGGAGATGAGCGCACCAGAGGTGACCCACAAAGTGCTGGAAGCCATTGAATCGGATCAGTACGATGTGATTATTCAGAACTACGCCAACCCAGATATGGTGGGGCATACCGGAAACTTTGAAGCCACGGTTCAGGCCATTGAAGTGCTGGACGGTTTGGTTCAGCAAGTGGTATCGGCCATTCTGGCCAAGGACGGCCAGATTCTGCTGATTGCAGATCACGGAAATGCGGATTACATGCTGGACGACCAGGACAATGTGGTGACAAAGCACTCTCTATCCAAGGTGCCATGCTGCCACATCTGCAATGAGCCCCAGGACTTCAAAGTGGATACCGGGAAGCTGGCCGACGTAACGCCAACGCTGCTCACACTGATTGGAATTCCGGTTCCGGAAGATATGAAGGGAAACGTGCTGGTATAGCATTGAGTTTCTTCACATCGCTTAATATAATTGGGAAAGAAAGATTAAATACAAAGGGGAAATATTAGAAATGAATACTTTAACTGCGAAAAAATACACACGCAAGATTGGCCTGGTGGTGTTGGGCAATCTTTTCTACGCCATGGGTGTCAATATCGGCATCAATCCGCTGCACTTCTACAGCGGAGGCTTTACGGGAATCGCTCAGCTGATTCGTCTGTTTCTGCTGAATGTTCTCCACCTTCCGGAAATTCCTGGGGTGGATTACATGGGAATCATCTATTTTGCCATCAACATTCCGTTCTTCCTGCTGGCTTACAAGGTTATGGGCAAGAAGTTCTGTCTGGAAACTCTGATTTCCATCGCCATGGCATCTGCCTTCTTAGGATTGATTCCGATTCCATCCACACCGATTATCAGCGATCCGATGCTGGCTGCCATCGTAGGCGGACTGGGTTCCGGCGTGGGTGCCGGCATGGTACTTCGGGCCGGAAGCTCCCAGGGCGGACAGGACCTAATCGGCGTGTGCATGGCGAAGACTCACCCGGCCTTCAAGGTGGGTACGGTAGGAATTATCATCAGCGTGTGCATCTACGCCATCTGCTTGTTCATCTACGACATCCAGACCGTGCTGTACTCCATTATTTTCGCTGTAGTGACCGGTCTCTGCATCAATCGGGTTCACATCCAGAACATCCAGCTGCAGGCCATGATTTTCACCAAGAAGGAAGGCATGGCAGAGGCGGTGACCCAGCGTATGCACAGAGGCGTTACCGTCTGGGAAGGTGCCGGTGGATACACCCACGAGAATTCCCACATTCTGGTTACTGTTCTCTCGAAATACGAAGAGGGCATCCTGCAGGACATCGTGTCTGAACTAGACCCGCACGCGTTTGTTATCCTGGTGGATAACGCCCGGGTAATCGGCAACTTCGAGAAGCGGTTCTTGGAATAGACTTGAAGTGTTTCTTCGGTAAAATCGGGTAAGGGTGCTGTCGCATTTGCGACAGCACCTTTTTTTCTTTTACTTATGCGGGCCGCTCCACCCCTTATTGTGATAGGTAAGTGAACCGTTCGCGGGGAAAAACAAAATCTCGATGTTTCCGAAGGCCGACTCGCGGACGTGTTGGATATACGCAACCTACTTTTACCCCTGTCGCCGAAAAAGTTCGCGGGTCGGCCCTCTGTAACCCACCTTCTGCGTTTCTTCCCGCAGCGTTTCACATACCTTTCACATTTCAATACTTTTTGAAAAAATTAACATTTTTGTAACATTTGATTGTTATAATTGACTTGCAAGCTTGCGATAATATTACTTAGATAGCTTATAGTCAGGAGAGGAAGTGTTACTTAAGATGAACAATAAAACTAAATCCGTCATGATGAGATGTATTTATATTCTCCTCATTGGCGTAGGAACATATCTCACTATCTCTGGAACACCGATTGTTGGAAGTGTTTTATATCTAGCGGCCTTTGCATTTCTGACAATCCGGAGCAAAGACAAATTGAACACGTTAAGTATTATTGTAATTGTGATATGTTGTCTTCTGATTGTATGGATTGGAATTGTGCGATACTTGTAGGTTGAAGAATTTCTTCAAATAAATAAAGTCAGAGCTGCCACCTCATTATAGATGGTGACAGCTCTTTTTTAACCCATAACTTTACGCGAATATTAATCTTCTTCAATTAAGGCATCAATATACTTCATGGCCATCTTCCGCATCCGAGCTGCGAAGGCTCGGCAGTCATCGATATAGGAATTCTGTCGATTCCTCGGATGTTTCCCTCTCACCTTTCCGAATTCGTGGTTGTTCTCAATACAGATATCCGCTGCTGCCTCGTATAGCGGTGCACGTCTGCGATATAGTTCATCCACACCCACAGACGCCGTGATGGGACGTCCTTTGCGCGCCAACAGGCGGGTCGGTCGCTTCAGATAGATGACCACGCTGTTGGAACGCAGAATCGGTAAATTTTCCGGTCGGGTCACCACACCGCCACCGGTGGCAATCACTTGACCGTTCTCACTACAGATTTCACTTAACACCTGAGTCTCACATTTCCGGAAGGCTTCTTCGCCCTGGGTCTCTATCATTTCCCCGGGAGAAATTCCATATTGCTCCGTAATCTTCCGATCAATATCCAGGAAGGGTCTCTTCATTCGAATGGCCATCTGACGGCTGATGGAGGATTTCCCGCACCCTGGCATTCCAATCACCGTAATGTTCAGCTGTCGGCGAAGGAGGTACTTGTGGGCTTCTTTTCCCAGATGAATTCGGATGGTGCGGTGATTCGCCCCACGGGAATTTCGAATACCTCCTCGGTGATTCCGATTCTTTCCTTTCGGCCTACACGGAATCACCTTCCGCCCCATTCCGTTCTTCGGAACTTCGCCCCAGATTTGAGCGGACTGCAAGCCCTGATACACCAGCATAGCCAGACCCGAACGGGCATAGGCCCCCATCTCCTCCGCATCCATGATGAACTTCGTCCGGTACGGACGATAAATTGCATCAAAGGCACTTTCCAGCTTGGGAAAATCTGCAGGAGATATTCTATATCCATCCAGGGGGGACTTCCCGGCATGGGGATACATGCCCACCGGAGTGGCATTCACCAGGACCTGTGCATCCAGATGATTTCCCAGTTCTTCATAGGTGCAATACCCCACTTCCTTCCTCGGGGTTCTGGATACGATGACAATTTCTTTTGCCCCCATATTTCGAAGGGCTCGTAGAATGGCTGAGGCCGCCCCGCCCGTGCCGAAGACCAATACTTTACGGCCTTGGATTCGCTTGCGACCCGCCAACATCTCAAACCCGTACACATCGGTATTGTAGCCGAATAGTCGTCCGTCCGGCATGCGGCGGATGGTGTTCACCGCATTCAGTTCCCGGGCCTCCTCGGAAATCTCATCCAGATATTGAATCACCTCTCGCTTATGGGGCATGGTTACGTTAAAACCAGAATAGCGTGTATCCTGAAGAACCTTCTTCAATTCCGTCTTGTCAATATCCAACTTTTCATACCGGTAGCCGCTGGTATATTTCGCGAAAATCCCATGAAGCTCTGGGGAAAGTGTGTGGGAAATGTTCTGACCGATTACCGCATATCTCTTACTCATGACTCTCTCCTAACAGGATATCCTCTAGCACCAGTGCTGTAGCCGCCTCTACCACCGGTACTGCCCGAGGAACCACACATACGTCATGGCGACCACCGGCACTTAAGGTAGTCTCCTCCATGGTTTCAATGTTCACCGTGCGCTGCTCACGGCCAATGGTGGGGGTAGGCTTGAAAGCCACACGGAACTGGATATCCATTCCATTGCTAATTCCACCGTTGATCCCTCCGGCGTTGTTCGTCTCCGTTACCAGCTTTCCTTCTCGTAACCGAATGGAATCGTTATTCACGGAACCCCTCATTCTGGATCCCCGGAAACCGCTACCGAACTCAATTCCTTTTACCGCTGGAATTCCGTAGATGGCTGCTGCGATTCGGCCTTCCAGGCCCTCGAACAGAGCGCCGCCGATTCCTGCTGGAAATCCATGGACAGTGCACTTCACAATGCCCCCCACCGAATCCTGATGAACGGCTGCATCCTGAAGCGCTGCTTCAATCCGGTCCGCGTCGGTTTCGCCACCGATTTCCACATACTCCGCGTGAATGGTAATGTCTCGCTTCTCCAGAAGCTGCAGGCATATTCCCCCGGCGATGCAGAGGGGTGCGGTCATTCGACCGGAGAATCGGCCGCCCCCTGGCCGAAGTCCCGCCTGCCCATCTTTCAGGTACGCTCCCAGATCCGCATGCCCCGGTCTCAGTACCTTCCGAAGTTCATCGTAATCCGAAGAGCGGCGGTTTGTATTGTAGATGCAGGCTTCCAGCGTATCTCCAGTCAGAATGGTGTGGAATTCGTCTTTCTTCTGAACACCTCTCTGGAACACCACCTGATCCGGCTCCTTCCTGGGAGTGGAAGCCGTATCCCCGATGGCGGACTTTCCCTTCTTTCCCGGCGCTCTCCGTGCCATGAACTCTGCCAGTTTCGATTCATCGAAGGTCGCCCCTGCCGGAAATCCAGAGGCAATAACCCCAATGGCATCGCTGTGGGATTCCCCATAAATCTCTATGACCAGATTCTCACCGAATTCTTTTCTCATATCTATTCCCTTTCGCCCTTGCAATTTGTTTGTATTCGTAAATTCTATGAATTCTTTTGTGATTTTTCACATGCTCTCGGTGTACAAAAAATGGATTCACACCAGGTGGAATCCATTTCTATGCTATCTCGTGCCTTGTCGGTTTCCAAGATATTCGTATTACACGAGCCGCTTTCTACGCTTCTTCCGCAGCAGGCTCTTCTTCTGCTACCTCTGCAGCTGCTTCTGCTTCAACGGCATGATCATTGTCAGCTGCCTGAGCCGCTTCCAGATCTTCTGCGGTTACCTGAATGGCCGGCTTCTCCTCTTCTTCCACGCGACGATACGTAATCAGGTCCTCGGCAATCTCATTGGTTGCCAGGCTCACCGGTCTCTCGGCCTCCACCTTGGTCAACACCGGCTTTTGTGCAATAATATCTCTCGCGCGCTTAGCAGCAAGCATGCAAAGGGTATAACTGCTGTCTACTTTCTCTCTGAGTCCATTGACGGACGGATATAACATCATAAAGCTACCTCCTATTTCACCTACATATATCTCTACTTCTATTCATATTCCCGGATGATCGGTTTCACCTTGTCCGGAACCTTCCGGCCCTCTGCCAGGATAATGGCCGACACCTCGGATACCGCCTCGGTCAGATCATCGTTCACCACATAATAGTCGTATTCCCCTAGCAGGCGAATTTCGTTCAGCGCCTCCTGGGATCTGCGCTCAATGGCCTCTTCTGAATCCGTGCCTCTTCCGGACAACCGCTCTCGCAGAATTTCCATGCTGGGCGGCAAAAGGAATATCAGGATGGCTTCGTCCATCGCCTTCTTCACCTTGAGCGCCCCTTGCACATCGATTTCCAGAAGTACATTCTTCCCCCGCTCCAGCTGCCGAATCACCGCGTCCTTCGGCGTTCCGTACATATTTCCGTACACGTTGGCGTACTCCAGAAGATTTCCATTCGCAATGTTCTCCTCAAACTGCTCTTTCGTAACGAAGAAATAATCTCTTCCGTTCTGCTCTCCCTCTCTCGGATTCCGCGTCGTCATGGACACCGAAAGTTTCAAATCGCAGATGTTCAAAATCTCCTTGCAGATGGTTCCCTTTCCCGTTCCGGAAGGGCCGGATATAACGAACAGATTTCCTCTCTGTGCTCTGTGCTTTGCCATGGATTTCTCCTTGCGTCTATCTCTAAAAACAGCAATATCTTCTCAAATATCTCCGGTCAGAAATGCTTTCGTTTCTACGATAAATATCGGCTAGATATTATACCACATTTCCACCCTTCATTTCTACTCTATGTTCTGAACCTGTTCCCGGATTTTTTCAATTTCCGCCTTAAGATCCAGCATCCAACCAGTGATTTCCGTGTCGTTGGATTTCGACCCGATGGTATTGGCCTCTCGGTTCATCTCCTGAATCAAGAAATCCATCTTCTTCCCCACCGTCTCTTCTTCACTGTCGAAGAAATCTCGAAGCTGTTGGATGTGACTTTCCAGACGCACCAGTTCCTCGGTGATGTTGGCCTTATCCGCAAATACCGCCGCTTCCACCATCACTCGTTCTTCCGGAATCTCTAGCTTTCCATCCAGAATCTCGTTCACCCGCTCCCGGAACTTGTCCGCATATTCCTTGCTGATTTCCGGTGCCCGGGCCTTAATCTTATCTTTGATTTCTTCAATCAAATCGGCGCGCATCAGAATGTCCTTCGCCAGACGTTCTCCTTCGGTGGCCCTCATGTTGATAATATTCTGAAGGGCAATCTCCGTCGGAACCAGAAGCGCATGCATTAGTTCTTCCTCATCTTCCTTCGCCGGCACTGCCTTAATTACATCTGGCATACCTGCCAGCATCTCCAGTGTGATTCCCTTCTCTCCGGTAAAACCAAATTTCTCTTCCAGAGACTTCAACGCCCGATAGTACTTCTCCGCCACATCTTCATTGAGCCGGATATCATTCTCGCTCTCGCCGAAGTTGTCTACCGTTACCAGCACCTCAATCTTTCCTCGTTTCAATGCATCCCGGACATCACCTTTAATCCGTTCCTCGGCAAAAGAATACCGTCTCGGCATTTTCACATAGACATCGCAGTAACGGTGGTTCACCGCCTTAATTTCCACGGTAATGCTCTTCTTCCCATCCGTATATTCTCCGCGGCCGTAACCGGTCATACTTTTAACCATGATTGCCTCCAATCTGAAATCAATTTAACTATTATATTAACACTTAAAGGCCAGAATGTAAAGGTTTGCAGGGTTTCACATAAGGTGATTTCCTTTCAATCAAACTCCTTCATCATTGCAACGCTTCTGTTCTTTCGATAATTATCTTTTCTAATCTCTCTTTCAACTCGTCTGGAAGCATTGATTTTTCACACATTGAAAGCCACTTGGGTGAAAACTTAACAAGATTTTCAATGAGCTTTTCTGCAGTATGGCGAGTAATACTGCAAGCGTCTGCGAATTTTAGAAAGTCTCCTTTGCGTATTTTTGCTTTCTTTCCATTCATGGCGAGTGCAAATTGCTCTTTATCTGCAGGCATATTTGCATTAACCGGTAACAAATCATACGCAGGGGACAGCACATATTCGCTAGAACCCTCCGCCGTTTCGATAAGTGAAAAATTCTTTAAGTGCATATCGGAATTTCCCACGATAAAACAAAAAACGAGTCTAATATAAAACTCTGCCATATCAATGCCAACCCTTGATGAATACTGCTGGATTATTTTTGCGCACCGCTCATACGAGCCTCGATATTTATCCTCGGTAAGTCTTAAATCAAGCTGACAAAAATCCTCCATAGCGAGCATTCCTACCTTGTCACCTGTTAAATTGCGGTCAACTCGCTTTGTAATGTACGCAATCCCTGAGTTTCCTTTAATAAGTGCGTGAGGAACGGTCGAAATCCCTGCCATATCTGCCATTGTCATTATGAGATGTTCCGATTCGGGAAGTGCTTCAAATTCAGCAACCTGTGGCTTGAGGATATAGCCTGTCGGATAGTTTACAAGCGTTAATCGCGGCTTGCGGCTATCGCTGACAAGGTGCAAAGACAGCTTCTTTTGAACACCAGGAACAGTAAAACCTTTGTTTGTTGTTTCGGTTGCTAGAAGATACAGCGTTTTGTCATCAATTTCAATTTCGGGGAGCTTTGAAGTGCCAAAAAATCTTTTAATACAAGCCTTATGCCAGCCTGTTTCATCCGGTATGCGCAAAGGTTTTCCGCAGCATAGACAGTTCATTCTCTCTCCTCTCTTATTGAAACATTGCCAATTCCATCCTTGCAAGCTACAAGTAAAATCCCGAAGCGGTCATGGCTGTTGATTTTCCAATTATCGGTTACAATTTTCAAAAGCCAGCCTTCGGGAATAAGCCCATCAAAAAATGGGAACAAGGTTTTTGATGTGTATTCCTCCGCTTGCAAAGGCAGAGTGAGCGAAACAACGGATGCATTTTCGTTCTGCAAATAATCAGTGTCATATTGAAAGGAATATCCATTATCCGTTTCCTTAAGGACACCGGCGAAGGTATTTCTCACATAGACGTAGGCGGTTCTGAAAACACTCATTCATTTTCCTTCTTTCCAGCAACAGCTTGTGCGTTAAACATTGCAAGTGCAACATTCACCTTGTCCATCCGCACGGTTTCCTTGCCTTGCTCAAGCTCACGTACAAAGCGAAGTCCCAGACCGGAACGCAATGCAAATTGCTCCTGCGTAAGTCCTGCCGCTTTTCTGTTTTCTTTAACAAATTCAGCAATCGGGTTCATATTATTGCTCCTTGTAGTTGTTATTTGTACTTATTTTACACCCTATAGGGTATAATGTCAACGAAACCCTCTTGTTTTCATCCCTATCGGGTATATTATCTCCTTAAAAACTCAAAATATACCTTTTAGGGTATACTTTCTCTGATATTTAGAAGTCTTTTTCTTGTTCATAAATTGCATTCTCCTCCTCCTCGTGCTATATTAATCACATGGCTTACGATGGAATTATTACATATGGAATTACTGA